>JBLHNH010000181.1:0-3009 GCA_047622645.1 Flavobacterium sp. | reverse complement strand
GAGTTTGTGAGTTTAAAAGGCTAAATTTGTTACAGCTTAAATAAAATTGAATAATGTTAAAACCTAATCTAAACGAACTCGTAAAACTTGCCAAAGATACACATATCGAAACCAAAAAGTATTTTGTTAAGTTAAAAAAGAAAACCCCTAAAAATTTAGATTATGTAATGCAAGACTTACATGATGCAGAATTTAAGAAAACCAATTGTTTAGATTGTGCTAATTGTTGTAAAACAACTGGTCCTTTATTTACGTCAGCAGATATTGAACGGATTTCAAAGCATTTAAAACAAAAGCCACAACAGTTTATTGAACAATATCTCAAAGTAGACGAAGATGACGATTATGTATTACAAAGCGTTCCTTGTCATTTTTTAGATTCTGACAACACTTGTTTTATTTATGATGTTCGTCCAAAAGCTTGTCGCGAATTTCCGCATACAGATAGAAAAAAGTTTAACCAAATTACAGATTTAACACTGAAAAATATTCCAATTTGTCCAGCTGCTTATAATATTGTGGAAAAAATGAAAGAGAAGTTACCACTTTAGTTAAAAATTTAAAACTATTTTTAGGTTTTAGACTTTTCAACTTTGCGGTTTATTCATAAATCAAATATTTTTCTCGCATTACTTTAAATTCAATTAAACCATCTTTCCAGGTTTTTCGAATCTCTTTTTCAGAAAATCCTGCTTCAATTTGCTCTTGTAAATTTTTAGTTCCTGCTAGTTTAATAAAAAACGAATTAAAGAATTTAGACTTATCTTGTGTTTCTTCATAAGCTTTCAATAACCATTTTAACTCTAGTTCTTTTACTCTTTTAATTTTTGATAAATCCTCACCATAACAAAGCACACCACTATATAATGGATCTTTTGCTCCTTCGTTTGGTATTGGAGTAAAACTAAAATCACTGACAGGTAAAAAAGGAGAACCATAAATTTGAAATTGTTGTTCAGTTCCTCGTCCGACACTTACATTTGTTCCTTCAAACAAACATAAACTTGCATATAAATTTATTGATTTTGAATTTGGTAAATTTGGTGATGGTTTTACAGGTAAATTATATTTCATGTCATGTTCATAATTTAAACACTTTACGATTTTTAAATCACACTGAATTCCATTAGCTAACCATTTTTCTTCATTTATCATCATAGCATATTCTGCAATAGTCATTCCATGTAAAACTGGAATTTGATGCATTCCCACAAAACTAGTATTTTCTTTCTCTAAAATTGGGCCATCAACTATGCTGCCATTTGGATTTGGTCTGTCTAAAACAATTAAAGGGATATTGTTTTCAGCACAAGCTTCCATCACATAATGAAGTGAAGATATATAAGTATAAAACCTTGCACCAACATCTTGCAAGTCAAAAACCATTACGTCAATTCCTTCTAATTGTTCTGGCTTTGGTTTTTTATTATTTCCATATAAGGATATTATTGGTAAGCCTGTTCTAGTGTCTTTTCCATCTATAATTAATTCACCAGCATCAGCCGTTCCTCTAAAACCATGTTCTGGAGCAAATATTTTAGACACTTTTATTTTTGAACCAACCAGCCAATCAACTAAGTGCATTGTGTCTGTTGCTGCTTTTGAGTAATAGTCAGTATCATTTTCTAAATTAGGGTTGTAATTAACCAAGCTTGATTGATTACCAACTATACCAACAGCATTGTATTTTTTCAATACAGCCAAATAAGTTCTCCAGTCATCTGCACCAGTTTTAAAAATTGTATCGACTTCAATTTCAATTTTAATTGTTTTTTTTGTAGTTACTCCTTTTGCAACTTTCGATTTATTTGAAACAATTATTCCTTCTTTCTTGGTTTCCCTATTTTCCATATTCTTAATAGAATTTCCACAAGAAGTAACAACAGATAAAAAGCAAAAAAATAAAGTAAAATATCTCATTATATATAGGTGTAATAATTTTATTAGTGTATTTCGTGTTTAAGATGTATTTTTGAAATCAAAAGTAAAGCCAAATTTGAATTTAGAGTATTTTATTTCCAAAAGACTAATCACTACTAAAAGTTATAAAAGTAGTATTTCTTCACCAATTATAAAAATTGCCATAACAGCTATAGCAATCGGTATAGTTATGATGATAATTTCTGTAGCTACAGGAATCGGACTTCAGAATAAGATTCGTGAAAAAGTGGCGGCTTTTAATGGCCATGTTATTATTTCCAATTATGACAACAATCAATCAGAAGTTACAAAAGAACCTATATCAATAAATCAAGATTTTTATCCAAACTTTAAAAATGTTTCAGGCATAAGACATGTTCAAGCAACGGCAAGTAAAGCTGGAATTATTCATACAGAAGAATCTTTTGAAGGTATAATATTTAAAGGAGCAGGTAAAGACTATAATTTTAAAAACCTAAAGGAATATTTGGTAGAAGGTAAAATGCCTAATCTAAAATCAGATTTAAATGAAGAAGTTTTAATTTCTCAATATATAGCTAAAAGGTTAAATTTAAAACTAGGTGATAAATTTAAAACATATTTTCTAAAAGAATCCGGAAAAAAACCTAATCTACGTTTTTTTAAAATTGTCGGAATATATAATTCGGGTTTTCAAGAATTTGATGCTTCTTATATTATAGGCGATATTCGTCATGTCCAAAAAATTAATAAATGGAATGATGATCAGGTTGGAGCATTCGAAGTTTTTATCGACGATTTTACACTAATTAAACAAAAAGGAGAAGAGATTTATAAAGAAATCCCTCCTACATATAATAGTACAACTATTGAAGAAAAATATTATAGTATTTTCGAATGGCTAAAGTTGTTTGATTTCAATATTGTAATCATATTAATTGTAATGATAATCGTTGCAACTATTAACATGATAGTAGCATTGCTTGTTTTGATTTTAGAAAGAACCCAAATGATAGGGATTCTAAAAGCACTTGGAGCAAACAATTGGAATATTAGAAAAATATTTTTATACAATGCATCTTATCTTATCATAAGAGGACTATTAATCGG
>JBLHNH010000180.1:0-3024 GCA_047622645.1 Flavobacterium sp. | reverse complement strand
TTGGTTTATTTAGGCGGACAAGTTAAGAAAATATTAACAAAATATTATTAATTAATGGTGGAAATAACAATTTGGTTGTGTCTATTAAGTTTATAAATGTGTGATTAAGGATTATAGAACTAAACAATAAAACTTTTACAATTGGTTATAGTGATGGAAAAGGTCTTGGAGTAAAATAGCAAAAAAATTGAAACTTATTATTACAAATCCTTTTTAAAAATGGCTATTTCGATGGATTCGTCCTGACATTGGTGAAAAATTAGCACAATATTTATCTGTAAAAAATAAACTAATTTCAGGTGATGAAGACGTAACGTTTTTATGCGAAGAAAACGAATGGATGGTGTTTATGCCAAATGTAAACTGGAAACTAAACATTATAATTTATTTATTTTTGGATACAGACATTTACCTATAATTATAGATATAGGAAAAAATTCTAGATATGCTAATCTTGGTGATTGGATTGGTTATTTAACTTACGGTGTTTTTGATGGAGAAACTTTTGAATTGAAAAAATATGGAAATTAATCCTCTTTTTCCAAATCTTCAACGTCTTTTTCTAAATCTAATTTTCTGAAGTTTGGCAATACAAATGCCGTTGTAGTAACAGTTAGTAATGTCATAACTCCTCCAAAAACGACTGCATTTACAACTCCCATTAATTTTGCGGTCAAACCACTTTCAAAAGCTCCTAACTCATTAGAAGAACCCACAAAAATAGAATTTACAGAAGCAACTCTTCCTCTCATATGATCAGGAGTGTGTAATTGTAAAATTGTATTTCGTATAACAACAGAAACTCCGTCAAAAACACCACTTAAGAACATAGCTAATACTGAAATCCAGAAAACTTCAGATAATCCAAAGACTATAATACAAATTCCGAACATAAAAATAGCTCCTAGTAATTTGATTCCGGCTTTTCTATTTAAAGAAATATAAGCTGAAAACAGCATCATTAAAAAAGAACCTAAAGCTGGTGCAGCTCTTAAAACACCAAAACCTTCTGAACCTACTTTTAAAATATCTTGAGCAAATATTGGCAACAATGCTACTGCTCCACCAAATAAAACAGCAATCATATCTAAAGAAATTGCTCCAAGAATTTTTTTATTTGTAAAGACAAAGTTCAAACCTACTTTTAAACTTTTGAAAATAGGTTCACCAATTTTCGGATTCAAAATAGGTTTTCTTTCGATTTTTGATAGCATTATTAATGCCATAATTGAACAGGCAAAAACAAAACACAAAGACCAATGCACTCCAATAAAACTTATTGAAACCCCTGCCAAAGCTGGACCAAACATAGATGCCAGTTGCCAAGTGGAGCTGCTCCAAGTTGCTGCATTTGGATAGACTTTTTTAGGAACGATTAAAGATAATAACGAAAAAATTGTTGGGCCTAAAAAAGAACGAACTAATCCTCCTAAAAAAACTAAAGCATAAACAGTATAAAGAATTGTATTTAAAGGCAAATCTTTAGTAAATTGGGGGACGGTTATTAAAAACAAACCTAAACTTACTACTGAAAAACCTAGAATACACTTAACTAATAGTTTCTTTTTTTCGCTTTGATCCACAATATGACCTGCAAACAAAGCCATAGAAACGGCTGGAATAATTTCCATTAAACCAATAATACCTAGTGATAATGGGTCTTTTGTAAGACTATAAATTTCCCATTCAATAATTACAAATTGCATTGACCAAGCAAAAACCATGGCAAATCTCATGAAAAGGAAAAAATTAAATTCTTTATACCGTAAAGCCGCGTAAGGATCTCTTTTAGCCATTTGAAAGTTGAATATCTCTTAATCTTAATTGTAAACTCACTTTTCCGTTCCATTCGTTTTCATCTATGGAATAGACTGCATCAAAAGGTTTAAATCCTTTTGTTAACTCTAATTTATTTCCTAAACCAAAACCAATAGATCCAATTCCTTCTAAATTATGCTGTTTTAAAAACAAACGCAAATGTTCATCTTCTTTTCCCATTGGTTTTCCGTGACCAGAATCAGTTAAACTTTTAGTTAGAAAAACTGGATGCATATTTTGTGGACCAAAAGGTTCAAACTGATCTAAAATTCGAACAAATTTCGGATTAATTTCTGAGAAATCAATCTCTGCATCGATAGAGATTTCAGGAACTAACAAATCAGGATGAATAGTTTCTTGAACTATTTTTTCGAAGGCCTTTTTAAAATTTTCATAATTTTCTTTCTTTAAAGTCATTCCAGCAGCATACATGTGACCTCCAAATTGTTCTAAATGTTCCGAACATGCTTCTAGAGCATTATACACATCAAAATCTTTTACAGAACGAGCCGAAGCAGCTAATTTGTCACCACTTTTTGTAAAAACTACGGTTGGACGATAATATTTTTCAATTAATCTTGAAGCTACAATACCGATTACACCTTTGTGCCAATCTTCTTGATAAACTACCGTTGAAACTCGATTTTCTTCTTGATTATCTTCAATTTGCATTAAAGCTTCTTTTGTAATTTGTTTGTCTAAACCTCTTCTATCTGTATTAAATTCTTCAATTTCTGCAGCAAACTCTGTAGCTTGTTCTAAATTGAATTCGGTTAACAATTGAACAGCATAATTTCCATGTTTAATTCTTCCAGCAGCATTTATTCTTGGTGCTACAACGAAAACAACATCGGTAATTGTTAGGTTTTTCTTCTTTATATTTTGAATTAAAGCTTGTATGCCTGGTCTTGGATTTGAATTAATGACTTCTAATCCAAATTTGGCTAAAACACGGTTTTCACCAGTCATTGGAACAATATCAGCTGCAATTGCTGTTGCAACTAAATCCAAATAAGGCAACAAATCTAAAATAGTATGATTTCTATTTTGACCTAAAGCTTGAATTAACTTAAAACCAACACCACAACCGCATAATTCGTCATAAGGATATGAACAATCTTCTCGTTTTGGGTCTAGAACTGCAATGGCTTTTGGCAAAAATTCTCCAGGTCTATGATGGTCGCAAATAATAAAATCAATTCCTTT
>JBLHNH010000179.1:0-3103 GCA_047622645.1 Flavobacterium sp. | reverse complement strand
GTTCTAACAGTTTTGGAACATTATCGTTAACCTGTACTATTTTTTCATTGATGTCTAAAACAAGATAACCTAAAGAAGTTAAATCATAGAGTAGGTTTAATTTCTCAGATTCTGTTTCAACCTTATGTTTTGAAACTTGAAGCGCTGTATTTTGCCTTATAAGCTCAGAATTTTGAAAACTTAGTTCCTCTATTAATTTCTTGGATTCTAATTCTGTCATACCTTTGTATTTGCTATCTTCTATTTTTTCTTCAACACTTTACTTTAGAAAAACCGAAACTCTTAAATATAAATCTTATTAATAGTACCTATTTAAAGAAACAAATTAACATAAAATTAATTTAATGTATTTCAATATACAAATTGATGATAAACGAAAAATATTTTATGCAATATTTTAAAAAAAATCAATTTGAAAAGAAATAAAACCATTAATTTAAAACTATACTTTTTAAAAATTATGAGTATTAATAGCTTTTGTAAAATCAAAAAAAAAGGACAAACTCAAAAAATGAATTTGTCCTGAATAGTGGGCGATGAGGGGTTCGAACCCCCGACCCCCTCGGTGTAAACGAGGTGCTCTGAACCAGCTGAGCTAATCGCCCAATTTTTGATTTGCTATAGTACTTCCGTACTGAGATTACAAATATACACTAGAATTTACTTTTAGCAAGTCTTTTTTCCTAAAATTTATTCTTTTTTAATGTCTTTTAAAATGACTTTGTTAGTATAACTAATCATTTCTATGATAATATCCTGATTTGCAATTGTTTTTCCCTCAATGATGTATATTTTACCGTTTTCAAAATATTTATTACTTTTAGAAAAATCAACATCTCCATGTTCTAAACTCATCTTTATATCGTCTAACGTTACCCATTTCTCATCAAACTTCTTATTTGCTTCATCGCCAATTTTTAGAGGCTTAGAGCGAAGATCTTTTAAAACCCTACAATTGGGGAAATAACAAAACGAAACACCACTTGCCTCTGCTTTTTTAGTCATAAAGAAATATACAAATATAATTCCGACCATTAAACCAAATAGATAAAATGCCATTCTATAACGTAAACTCATTGTTTATTTTTTTTGCAAAAATACGCTTAAAAAAACAAAAGCCCTAAAAAATTAGGGCTTTTGAGTATATAAAGGAAAAGAAAAATTATTTTTTCTCTTTTTTCTCCATTGCAGCTTTTAATTCAGCTAATGCATCAATATCACCTAAAGTAGATTTCTCAGCATTGTTGTTTGAAGAATTTGACTCAACAGCAGCTTTTACATGCTTTTCTTCTTCCTCACGGAAAATTGCAGTATGTGAAGCAACTACTCTTTTAAATTCTTTATTGAATTCGATAACTTTGAAATCAGCAGTATCTCCTTTTTTCAATTTTTTACCGTCTTCTTTTTCTAAATGACGTGTTGGAATAAAAGCAACGATATCATCACCAAATTCTACAGTTGCACCTTTGTCAACAATTTCAGCAATTTCACCATTGTGGATAGTTCCTACAGCGAAAGAATCTTCATATTTGTCCCAAGGATTAGCAGTAGTCTGTTTGTGACCTAAAGATAATTTACGTCCGTCAACATCTAATTCTAATACAATAACTTCTAAGTTATCACCAACATTTACAAATTCTGATGGATGTTTGATTTTCTTAGTCCAAGATAAATCTGAGATATATACTAAACCGTCAATTCCTTCTTCTAATTCAACAAATACACCAAAGTTTGTAAAGTTTCTTACAATACCTGTGTGTGTTGAACCAACTGGGAATTTAGTAGTAATATCTGTCCAAGGATCTTGCGATAATTGTTTGATACCTAATGACATTTTACGGTCATCTCTATCTAATGTTAAAACAACTGCTTCTACTTCATCACCGATTTTCATGAAATCTTGTGCTGAACGTAAATGTGTTGACCAAGACATTTCAGAAACGTGAATAAGTCCTTCAACTCCTTCAGCTACTTCTACGAATGCTCCATAATCAGCAATAACAACTACTTTACCTTTTACTTTATCACCAATAGCTAAATCAGTTGCTAAAGCGTCCCAAGGATGAGCGTTTAATTGTTTTAAACCTAATTGAATTCTTGTTTTCTCATCATCGAAATCAAGGATTACAACGTTTAATTTTTGATCTAATTCTAATACTTCACTTGGGTGATTGATTCTAGACCAAGATAAGTCAGTAATATGAATTAAACCATCTACTCCACCTAAGTCAATAAACACACCATAAGAAGTAATGTTTTTAACAACACCTTCTAATACTTGTCCTTTTTCTAATTGACCGATGATTTCTTTTTTCTGAATCTCAATATCTGCTTCAATAAGAGCTTTGTGAGATACAACTACGTTTTTAAATTCGTGATTAATTTTCACAACTTTAAATTCCATAGTTTTGTTTACATATTGATCGTAGTCACGGATTGGCTTAACATCAATTTGAGAACCTGGTAAGAATGCTTCAATTCCGAATACATCTACAATCATACCACCTTTAGTTCTACACTTAACAAAACCGTTAACAATTTCTCCAGTTTCGTTAGCAGAGATAACTCTATCCCATGCTTTGATAGTTCTTGCTTTTCTGTGAGATAATACTAATTGACCTGTTTTGTCCTCACGGATGTCGATTAATACTTCTACTTTGTCCCCAACTTTTAAACCTGGGTTGTAACGAAATTCGTTTAATGAAATAACACCTTCCGATTTAGCGTTGATATCAACGATAGCGTCTCTATCTGTGATTCTAACTACAATTCCGTCAACTACTTCGTCATCTTTTGTATCGATGAACGTTTTAGCTACTAAATCTTCGAATTCTTGTAAGTTTTTTTGATCTACGACATCTATTCCTTCAGAATAATTGTGCCAGTTAAAATCTGCTAAAAACTGTTCTTGTGTTTTTGTTGTTTCAGACATGCTGATAATAAATTTGTATTCTGTGTTTCTATTGAGTTTCTTATGTAGTTAAAAACAGCAGAAGTGATTTTTGTAAATTATTGATACCCAATGGAAACTCATCTCTACCAAAAGGTTTGCAAAAGTATTAAATTTTTATAATATAACAATGAGTTTGTTGAGAAATTTAAT
>JBLHNH010000178.1:0-3106 GCA_047622645.1 Flavobacterium sp. | reverse complement strand
TGTAAACATTTTTGATGAAATTAGTATTCAAATATCTGTTCGATTTGAACGAACTCTTTTTGATATTTATGTGTAATCGTATTATAAGATGTTGGATGATTTATTGTTTCTATTCTAGTCAATTTATCACCTATAATTTTAAACTGAATTGAATATTCTGGATTAGATATTCCATCAAAACTTTTAAGGTTTAATTGGATTGTGTTTACATCTATCATTTCAAAAGTACCAGTACTTGATAGAAAAGCACCAACATCACTACATGAATACACTTCACTATTGTCTTGACTTGAAATCGTTACAAGGAAATAACTTGAATAATAATTAACTTTTTTATCATCTGAAAGAATAAAGTATTCATCAGCTAAACAATTAAATTCATCAAGCATGTTTATAGATGAATTTCCATCTAAATTAAAATCAAAAGGCGTTGGTAAGTTATAATTTGTTCTTTTCCATTCTCTATTTGTCAAATTAGAAAAATCAATTTCTTCTTTATCGTTTGATGAACATGAACTTAATGAGAAAATTATAATTAAAGCAAAAAAAAGAGAATTATTTTTCATATATTTTTTTTCAAATATAACAAAAAAGTTATTCCAACTCAATTTTATCTAAAAGCAATTGAAAGGATTCATTTTTTTTATTTCCAATTAAGAATACAACTTCTTCAAAAGAATCACTTTCGAAATTAGGTAAATCAAGTTTTCGACCTCTAAATGAAGGATACAAATCACTTAGTTTAATTTCTACGGTTTGCCACTCACCAGAAGTTTTAAAAGTTGTGATATAGGAGTAATACGAATTGTATTTATCTTTTATTCTGAATTGGTATTCTTTTCCGTCACCTTTTAAACGAATTTTAATCTTACTATCTTTTTTGGTGTTTATTTTGTCGAATTGATAGCGTAAAGAAGAAAAGCCACCGTTGTTTTCTAATGAAATTGTGCCTTCAAAAACGCCATTCCCATCAGTATCTATATAAAATTTTCCTTGAGATTCTCCACCCATTACACCATCATCAATTATTCTCCAATCATTTTTGGAGGAATCTTTATTGAAATCGTAAATAATTGTAGTGTTCATAAATGCTATTAGTAAAACTATTAATATTTTCATCTTATTTTATTTAACATCATAAAGATAAGATAATTAAGGCTATTGTGAGTCAATTTAACAGGCTTTTGTATAGCGTTTAATAAGTAGTGAATTGGTTTAAATAATTAATCGAACGCCACCTAGTTCTTCAATTTTATAAGGAAATTTATCCGTTGGCGAACCAATAAACATAAAGTTGATTGGAATATTCCATTTTTCAGAAAGTTCTTTGATTAATTTAGGAGTGAATTTACCTTCTAAAATAATCAATTCAATCGCAATTTCAGGATACTCTCTATCCAGAAAATCAATTTCTTGCGCTAAATTAGGTGGTCCAGCTTGCCCTTTATCCAAAACGGTAACAATTTTTATTTTTTTTGTATGTTCATTTCTTTCTATGTATAGCATTACTTTATTTAGAGTTGCAATGTTGTCTCCTTTAGTAAAAAACACAAATTCTTGTTGATTGATTTTATTTAATATTCGTTTGATTTTTCTATCTGTAACGACAGAGAATTTACGAATTGGATCAAAAAAGGCATCTAATAATTTTAATACTATTTTTAACAAAACAGTCCGGTTAAGCATTACTGCAATAAATAAAATAGTAGGTACAAAATAAATAGAGAAAACGAATAAATTACTAGGTAAATTGTCTTTTGGAGGCATTACGATATTTCCCCAAAGAGCAATTAATACAGCAATAATTGCAACAATTACAGAAAACCAACCAGCTTTTTCGGGTCTAGGTAAAGTGTTTCTTCTTATTTTTAAAAGAATGTTACCAATACCAAAAAGCGCCATTACCGATAAAAATGAAATAGTATAAACTCCAGCTAATAATTTTACATTTCCATTAGTAATTAATAAAACAGAAATAGAAAGCAACAAAAACAAAATAACAATTCTGTATGAACTACCCTTCTTGTTTTTCTTTAGGAAAAAAGGGGGTAATATTCTATCTAAAGTCATACGTTCTAGCAAACCAGTGACACCAACAAAGCTTGTTAATACAGCACCACTTAGTACTAAAAAGGCGTCAATTGCAATTAAGGTAGCAATCCAATTACCACCAACTTGTTCACCCATTTGAATCAATAAAGTATTTTGATATGCATCACTTTGCAATAACGGAATTGCAAACAAAGCTAAAGCAAAAATTGCCATTAAAGGATTAATGACACTTACTATAACCCACATATTTCTTAAGGTTTTTGGAAAAACACCTTTTTCTTGCTCTTCTACAAAATTGGCTGAACTTTCAAAACCAGAAACCCCTAACATTGAAGCTGCAAAGCCTAAAAATATAGCGTTTGTGATACTTCCTCCTGTTGTAGGGAAAAGCCAGTTTTCAAATAGTGTAGTAATACCATTTTGCATTAAAAAATAAATGATAAATCCACTCAAAATTGCCAAGGAAGTTAAATGAAAAATAAAGATTCCGATAGCAACTTTAGCCGATTCAGTTATTCCAATTATAGCCAATATAGCAAAGAGACATAACAGAATGACTGTAACCGGAATTATAGGTAAAACAGGTACTAAATGATGTAAATAATGAATTCCTTCATTAGCAGAAATTACGGCTGTTGCCATATAAGACAGCAAAGTTAGGGTTGCCGCCAAAGAAGCTGTTCCTTTGCTTGTAGTATTTAATAATGCATTATAAGCTCCACCATTTAAAGGTAAAGCACCAACGACTTCACCATATATTTTTCTAAACAGAAATAATACAAAAGAAACAATTAGTAAAGTTATCCAAGCATATTGACCGGCAAATCCAATAGCTAAAGCTGAAACATATAATACGGATGAGCTAATATCATTTCCACAAATAGCTGTAGAAGCTAATTGGTTTAGTTTTTTATGGGGGATATTCATTTATTTAATTTTATTTTCAATGCTTATCAAATTTACTAATTTTTAAGTCAATACATAAAAAAGGATTAGTATTTATTATCAATAAAAATAAATAAATCCCAAATTCACAAATGGAATTTGGGATTTT
>JBLHNH010000177.1:0-3114 GCA_047622645.1 Flavobacterium sp. | reverse complement strand
GCAATTCCGGTTGCTATGTTGCTTTTTCCAGTTCCATCTAAATTTAAAACAATTGCAATATCTGTTTCGTTTGTTTTCCTTTGAATTGAAGCTGTTCTATTTTCTAGTTTTAAAAACTCATAAATCTTTTCCCAATCATTCGTTTCTAGGGCAATTGTAGGTTGTAATTCTTCTTGTTTAACCGATATTTCAGTAGTTCCTAAATTTGTATTGTCATTGATAAATATTGCTTTTGAACCTAAATTTTTAGCTAATTCTACATCAGTTAATCTATCACCAATCACAAATGAATTTTCTAGATCATATGCTTCAGAAAAATAGTCTGTTAGTAATCCTGTTCCAGGTTTTCTTGTATTGGCATTATCTTTTTGAAAAGTTCTGTCTAAAAAGACTTTATCAAAGACAACACCTTCATTTTCATAGGTTTTCATTATGAAGTTGTGAATAGGCCAAAAAGTGTCTTCAGGAAAAATATTAGTTCCTAAACCATCTTGATTAGTTATCATTACTAATTCATAATCCAATTCTTTAGCAATTTTACTCAAAAATGGAATACATTTTGGATAAAAAATCATTTTATCAAACGCATCAATTTGTTCGTCTTGTGTTTCTTTTATTATAGTCCCATCTCTGTCGATAAATAATACTTTTTTAAGCATATTGTAATGTTTTTAAAAGTTGAATTACCTTTTTATTTTCGTCTTTTGTTCCTATTGTTATTCTCAAGCAATTATCACACAAAGGCTGATTGCTTCTATTTCTAACCACAATTCCATTAGCTATAAATTGTTGGTATCGTAAATCAGCATCATCAACTTTTATAAGTATAAAATTTGAATCTGAAGGTATTACTTTTTCAATAAAATCAACCGTTTTAAAAGCTTCAAATAACTTATCTCTTTCTAATAATATCTTTTTAACTTGAAAATCTAATGTGCTTTGCTGTATTTTTTTTATGGCTTTTTCTTGCGAAAGTATGTTGATATTGTAAGGTGGTTTTATTTTGTTTAAAACCGATATAATTTCAGCAGAAGCATATAAAATTCCGATTCTCATTCCAGCCATCGCATAAGCTTTAGAAAGCGTTTGGCAAATTACTAAATTTGGATATTCTTTTAGCAATAATAACCAACTGTCTTTCTCAGAAAAATCAATGTAAGCTTCATCAATCAAAATCAAACCACTAAAATTGTTTAACAAGTTAAAGATGATTTTATCTGAAAAAGAGTTACCAGTTGGGTTATTTGGAGAACATAAAAATAGTATTTTAGTGTTTTCATCTATTTTACTTAGTATAGCTTCAGCATTGGGTTGAAAATCATCTGTTAACAGCACTGCTCTATTTTCAACGGCGTTAATATTAGCTAATACTTCATACATTCCATATGTTGGAGGCAGTGTGATGACATTATCCTTATAAGGTTCACAAAAAGCTCTGTATAATAAATCAAGAACTTCATCACTGCCATTTCCAATTAAGATATTTTCTACTTTAACATCTCTTTTTTCGGCAATAAGTTCTTTTAATTCAATTTGTTGAGGATCAGGGTAACGATTTACGCTGTTGTCAAATGGATTTTCATTAGCATCTAAATATATCATTTCGTGCTTGAAATCTTTGAACTCATCTCTTGCTGATGAATAAGGTTTCATATTTAATACGTTTGTCCTTGTTAATTTGTTAATGTCGAAATTAGTCATTTTTTAAAGTATTTAGTCTTAGTGAAACGGCATTTTTGTGAGCTTGTAACCCTTCAGCATCAGCCATAAGTTCGATAGCTTTACCTATGTTTTGGATACCTTTTTGTGTTATTTTTTGAAAAGTCATTGCTTTTAGAAAACTATCTAAATTTACACCACTATAACTTTTTGAATAGCCGTTAGTTGGTAAGGTGTGATTGGTTCCAGAGGCATAATCACCAGCACTTTCAGGTGTAAAGTTTCCTATAAAAACAGAACCCGCATTTTCGATGTTTTCAAGGAAATAATCTTCATTTTTTGAACAAACAATAAAGTGTTCTGGCGCGTATTCATTAATTAGTTTTAAGGCTTTTTCGTCTGAATCTATGTAAATTAATTTTGAATTATTTATTGCAACTTGAGCAATTTCTTTTCTAGGTAAAACTTCTAATTGCTTATAGATTTCTTCTTCAACATCTTTTAAAATATTTTTTGACGTCGTAACCAAAATAACTTGACTGTCTTTTCCGTGTTCTGCTTGACTTAATAAATCGGAAGCAACATAAGAAGGAACTGCAGTTTCATCTGCAAAAACTAAAAGTTCACTTGGACCAGCAGGCATATCTATAGCAACACCATTTTGAGAAGCAAATTGTTTAGCAATTGTTACAAATTGGTTTCCAGGTCCAAAAATTTTATATACTTTATCAATTGTTTTTGTTCCGAAAGTCATGGCTGCAATAGCTTGAATTCCTCCGACTTTATAAATTTTTGTCACACCACAAAGTGAAGCTGCATACAATATAGCTGGATTTATATTTCCGCTTTTATCTGGTGGCGTACATAATATAATTTCCTTGCAACCAGCAATTTTAGCCGGAATAGCCAACATTAAAACCGTTGAAAACAATGGAGCAGAACCACCCGGAATGTATAATCCTACTTTTTGAATGGCTCTTTTTTCTTGCCAACATAGTACACCTTCTGAGGTTTCGACACTTATTTTTTCTGTTTTTTGGGCTTTATGAAAGTTATAAATATTTGATTTTGCTAATTGAATGGCTTCTTTAAGTTCTGAAGAAATTAAGTTTTCAGCATTACTAATTTCTTTTGAAGTAGTTTCAATTGAATTTAATTGAACCCCATCAAAGTAAGAAGTATATTTTGCAACAGCTTTGTCTCCTTTTTTTTCAACTTCTTTAAAGATTTGTTTTACAGTTTCTTCAACATCATCAAAAGTTTGGGTTGGTCTTTTTAAAATTTCTAACCAACTTGACGGTTTTGGGTTTTCTATTTTATTCATACTTTTTAAGTCTTTTCTCTTTTTTCTATTCTCTTTTACAAAACCATTTTTTCGATTGGACAAACTAATATTCCTTCCGCTCCAGCTTCTTTTAATTGGTCAATTACATCCCAAAAAGTATCTTCTTCAAT
>JBLHNH010000176.1:0-3222 GCA_047622645.1 Flavobacterium sp. | reverse complement strand
TTTGTCATTCTAAAAAAAACTTCACTAGCTACAATATAAGCTGCAAAAATTAAAGCTTCATTATTTTTATTTTTACTTTTAATAATTACAGATGAAAATAGGAAGAAAAGAAGAATAGTAATAATTTTAGATAAAAAAGGAATAAAAAAAACCAAAACTCCAACCAAAACGTGAAATAGTAATAGTTTTAAATAAGTTATGTTTTTGATTTCCATTTAATGTAAAATTTCTTTTTCTATTTTTGAAAAGTAATTGGTAAAAGTAAACTTTTCTGCCATAAGAGCTAAACTTTTAGATTTATTTTCCAATAAACGAACCTCTTCTTGAAAAGCAGTATTCATAATTTTATCAAAGGTAAATTCCGAATTTCTATTCCATAAAAATCCGTTAGATTCATTTACATAATGACTTATACTTCCCACATTGGAAACAATTGGAATTACACCATAACAAGCTGCTTCAGCAATCACTTTTGGAAAACCCTCTGATTTTGAAGGCAATAATAAAAAATGAGAAACTGCAAATATTTGATGTACTTTTTCTTTACCTAAAAATCCATGAAAAATAACTTTATCTTTCAAAAAAGCAGCCTTCGCTTTAAAAAAACTTCTTTTTTCACCATCACCAATAAAATGAATTTTATCAATTGTATTTAAATCTATTTTTTTTAAGGATGCTAAAATTACATCCACTCCTTTAGCTTCATCAAGCCTTCCTACAAAACACAATGTGAATTTATTATTGAAAGATTTAGTTTTAATTATTTCTTTTCCTTTAATAATATCATCTTTTGTCAAACAAGGATTCTCAAAGGATAAACAGTTTTTAGGTTGATTATCCCAAAAACCATTAATAGTAACTTTACATTTAGTTAAATTATTTTTAAGCCACCATTTTTGAATTCTATATGATAGTGGTGGATTTACTTGACTCCAATTTCCTGCATATTTAACCCAAAAAGTATATTTTCTGGAAAGAAAAAAACTAAATAAAGGCAATAAAAAAACACCCATGCTTGTTGGAAGCCGAAGTTGCACTTCAGTAGCATTTTTTGTGTTTTTTATAACTTGATATATAATTTTAGGAATTTTAAAAAGAATCTTTATTTTTTCTAAACTACTTTTCCCTCCATAAGGTGGGATTGGAGCAAAGTGGATATTATTTTTGGTATAAGGTAAGGCACTCATAGGAGCTGTTGTATTATATAAACATCCAACATGAACAATCTCTTCCCAAAAATCAGCCAGATAATTAACTTCATTTATTGTTGATCCCCAACCCACAACTTTTTGTTCAGGGTTGATATAATGCTCTGTGTGAGAAATAATGACTAATTTTTTATGTTTCATTTCTCTATTAATTCAATATATTTTTTACCCACTTTATCCCATGTAAAATTGCTCGACCATGAAATAGCGTTTGAAGAGTAATTCTCATAATCATTCATTATTTTAATAAACGCCTCGGCAATCTCTTCTTTATTTTTTGGATCTACTAATTCTCCTGAAAAACCTGTTTTAATAGCGTCAATTATGCCACTATTATTAGAGCCAATTGAAGGCAATCCCAATGTATTTGCTTCTAAAATTGCAATTCCAAAGCCTTCAAAATCGCCATTTTCTAAAACATCACTTAACATAAAAAACACATCAGAATCATTTAATACGGATACTAAATCTTCTAAAGGCAAAGCATCATGAAATGTAACATTTTCAACTAAATTCAAACTTTTTGCTAAATCCTTAAATGTTTTTTCTTCTGTTGGAATTCCAATACAATGATAATGTATTGCTGGAAAGTGTTTTTTTAATAAGGGTAATGCGTTAATCACATTATGTTGTCCTTTTCTATGTGTTACATTTCCAACGGTTACAATTTTTGGATTCCCCTTTACTTCAATAGAACTTTTTAATAAAGTACTATTTGGAATTACAAATCCATTATTAATAACATCAATTTTTAGACTAGGATTATATTTTAAGGCTACCGCTTTAGTAAAGTTTGAAACGGCTATAATTTTATCAAATCGTTTTAAACTCCATTGAGTTAGCGCTTTACTTATTTTTCCTCCTGCTCTAATTTCAGAACCGTGAAGAACAGCTATAAATTGTTTTTTTAAAAAGAATATTTTTAATACTCCTCCAACCCATAAAGAAAATTTACCAGAGCAAATTAGAGTTTCCACCTTCTTTGCTAATGAAAATGTTTTTTTTATTCTATTGAATTGTGTTAGTTTATTTCTTTTTACTCGATAAATTGTAAAATCTTGTTCTTTATCAAATACTAAATCGTCTTTTCCAGAACGAAAATCAGTTAAAACGGAAACATCATACCCAGATTTATGTAAATAATTGGATAAGGAATAGGCATGATTACCTATACCTCCGGGAAGAGGTGGGAATTCAGAAGTTATTAAGAGAATTTTTTTATTTAGAATCATTTTTAAAATAATTCATTTGGAGTTATGTAATTAATTCTATGTACGTTTTTAATTATATATATTTTAAAGGAGTGAATCTTTTAATTTCATACTTGCCAAATTCCATGATTTTATAACTTGAAACATAACCAAAGGTAATAAAAACGGAATCATTACAAATGAAACAATTTTAAGAAATTTACTTTTTTTAAATTTATAGGGAACTAAAGAAGGCAAAATAGAATGCAAAACATACAAAACACTTAATTTATCACCAAAATAGTTCCTTGAGAGATACAAAACACTCGGAACGGGTCTTGGACCAAAAAGCTTTTTAGGGCGCCAACCATCCCAACTACCCATTTGTCTTAAACCACCTTGACTTACCTTTAAGTGAATTCGTTTGGCTTTGTAATTGGAAATGTTTTTATAACCATTTAGGTAACATCTTAAACCATATTCACCATCACCCATGCGTTGTTTTTCAAAGTGTAAATCAAAAAAACCAATCGTATTAAATATATCCCTTTTCAATAAAACATTTCCAGTATCTAATTGATCACTCCATCTAAAATAGTTGTAATGTTTGGGAACTTCTGCTCCGATTGTACTAATAGAAACTCCAGATGACAAATCAGCTTTATAAAAATCCAAACATTTTAGATGCTCATAAATCCAATCATTTTCAACCAATGAATCATCATCGTATAGTAAAATATAATCTCCTTTTGCTGATTGAATAGCTTCATTCCTGGCTTTCCAAAGAGCTTTTTCTTCTTGAAACCAGAATTTTAAATCCAAAT
>JBLHNH010000175.1:0-3224 GCA_047622645.1 Flavobacterium sp. | reverse complement strand
TAATACGGAAATGCATAATCTTGTGGCAATAACTGCATCGCAACAGCAATCTGAATCGCTTCGTGACCACGTGATGTAGCATGTACGTATTTTGAAACTATTTTAAAATTTTCTTCATACAATTCAGTCATGGCTTTTGCGGTTGCCATAGTTGAAAATGCATTTTTTAGTATGTTTTTATCTAACATTTTATATTATTTTTCATCATTTATGATGTTTGGAACAGAGATTAAAGAAATTGAACAGATTTTTAAAATTTCTCTATTTCCCAAATCCGTGTTCCTTAAAATTTTATTTTGCTTCTATAATCCAACCGAATTTATCTTCTTCTTTTTGAACTTTAATTGCATTTAAAGTGTCATTTATCATGTTTGAAACTGGATTTTCAACTGGTAATTTTAAAGTAAAGTCTTCATTTCCGATTTCTTCTACCATTGCGATTCCTACAGCTGTTCCTGCTCCGAATGCTTCTTCTAAAGTTCCGTTTGCAGATGCTTCTTTAATTTCTGATAATTTGATTGGTCTTTCTATAACTTCAAACCCTTTATCTTTTAATAAAGTAATTACGCTCATTCTTGTGATTCCAGCTAAGATTGATCCTGATAAATCTGGAGTAATAAATTTTCCATCAATTTTGAAGAAAATATTCATTGTTCCAACTTCTTGAATGTATTCAAAATCTTGTGAATCTAACCACAATACCTGATCGTATCCTTTTTCTTTTGCTAACTCAGTTGGACGAATGGCTGCTGCATAATTTCCTGCTGCTTTTGCTTCTCCAGTTCCACCATTTACAGCTCGAACGTATTTTTTTTCAGCAAATAATTTAATTTTCTTACTAAAAAAAGGACCAGCTGGTGAACCCATAATGATAAACTTAAAACTTGTTGCTGCACGCATTCCAATAAAAGGTTCGTCAGCATACATAAAAGGTCTTAAATACAAAGCACTTCCGTCTTTGGTTGGAATCCAATCTTTTTCTACAGCTGTAAATTGCTTTAATGCTTCTACAAATAAATCTTCTGGAAATTGAGGCATTCCCATTCTATCAGCACTAAAGTTTAAACGCTTGGCGTTTTCATCAGGACGAAATAATAATGGTGTTCCGTCTGCACCTTTAGTAGCTTTCATTCCTTCAAAAATTGCTTGTCCATAATGCAAAGCCATTGCAGCAGGATGTGTTGGAATTAAAGCTAAGGGTTCAATTCTTGGGTTTTGCCATTCACCATTTTCATAATCACAAATAAACATGTGATCCGAAAAATTAAAACCCATTGTAATGTTATCAAAATCAATTTGACTAACTTTTGATGCTGTAGTTTTTGTAACTTTTATGTTATAAGACATAGTTTATTTTTTGTTTTTTAAACACATAGAAACATAGATTTAATTTCTTTAAAAAGTCGCATTGCTTTAGTACGAATATATAGTTATGCGAATAAATTTATGTTTTATATTGTTGTATTTGTATCAAATTGTTCTAAATAATCTCCGATTTTTCTCAAGAATGAACCTCCTAAAAACCCATCCACTACTCTATGGTCAAATGACAACGAAAGGTACATCATGCTTCTAATGGCAATCTCGTCTCCTTTTTCAGTCGTAATTACTTCTGGGCGTTTTTTAATAATTCCTAAAGCTAAAATAGCCACTTCAGGTTGATTTATAATTGGTGTTCCCATCAAACTTCCAAATGTACCCACGTTTGAAATTGTGAACGTACTTCCTTGAGTTTGTTCGGGTTTTAATTTATTATTTCGTGCACTTTCTGCTAAATTATTTACTTCTTTTGCAATCTCAATGACATTTTTTTCATTAGCATTTTTCACTACAGAAACAATTAAATTCCCTGAAGGCAAAGCGGTTGCCATACCGATATTAATATCTTTATGTACGATGATATTTTTTTCATCCACAGAAACATTTATCAAAGGAAAATCTTCAATAGCTTTAGCTACGGCTTCAATGAAAATTGGTGTAAAAGTTAGTTTCTCGTTATGCTTTTCTAGAAACTTATTTTTATTAGCATTTCTCCAATCCACCAAATTTGTAACATCTACTTCTATGTAGGATGTCACGTGAGGCGAAGTTTGTTTAGAATAAACCATGTGATCCGCAATCATTTTGCGCATTCGATCCATTTCAACAATACTATCTTTTCCTTCAACGTAATTGATTTTCGGTTTTGGATAAGATGAAATTGGTTGTTGATTATTTAAAGTAGGAATTGACTTTAAAGGATATTTACGATTCTTCAAGTAATTAAAGACATCACTTTTTTGAATACGACCATCTGTTCCTGAACCCGGAATACTTTGTACTTCTTCTAACGAAAGATTTTCTTTTTGAGATATACTTATAATCAAAGGAGAAAGAAATGCGTCTGGATTACTTTTTAATTGCTTAAACTCAGTATTTGATTGCTTTGCAACTTCTGGTTGAGTTTCAACTTTAGTATTCGTAACTTCTTGTTTCTCGCTTTTAGGTTCTTGCTTTCCATCAGAATTAATCAATGCTAAAACAGTCCCAACAGCAACTACATCGTCTTTCTGAAAACGAATTTCAGTAATCGTTCCAGAAACAGGTGAAGGCACTTCGCTATCCACTTTATCGGTTGCGACTTCTAAAATCGTTTCTTCTGCATCCACAAAATCTCCTACGTTTTTCAACCAAGAAATTATCGTTGCTTCGGATATACTTTCACCCATTTTGGGCATTTTGAATTCTATTGTCATTTTTATAGTGTTCAGTTTTCAGTATTTAGTGTTCAGTAAGTCTCTGCAGACTGATTACTTATTCTTAAATTCTTCTAGTGTTTTATAAAACGCTTCTTGCGTTGGACGATTTGCTGGAATTTCTCTTAACGGTTCAACTGCTTTTAGGGTTTCGTAACATTCCTTTGGCAATTGTTGGTATAAAGCTGTTCCTTTTGTTTTCCATGCAATCATTTCGTCTGAAACATCTTTTATAATTGTGGCTGGATTTCCAACTACTATTTTTCTATTTGGAATTTGCATTCCTGCTTTTACGAATGCTAATGCTCCAATAATACATTCATCTCCAACATTTACGTCATCCATAATTACAGCGTTCATTCCAACAAGGCAATTCGCACCTATATTAGCTCCGTGAATTATAGCTCCGTGACCAATATGTGCTCCTGCTTTTAAAACCATTGATTTTCCTGGAAACATATGAATGGTACAATTTTCTTGAACATTGCA
>JBLHNH010000174.1:0-3247 GCA_047622645.1 Flavobacterium sp. | reverse complement strand
TAATAAAAGCACTTCCAATAATAGCTCCTTTTTGGTGTTTTGTTGCTTGACTGAATGTTTCGTTGTCGTTAATTCCGAATCCAACGATTTGTGGATTTTTTAGATTTAAATCTGAAATTCTTTTGAAATAATCTAATTGTTCGTTTCCAAATCCAGTTTGACTTCCAGTAACTGCAGCCGAACTTACCATATAAATGAAGCTGTCTGAAATAGCATCAATTTGAGCAATACGTTCTTTGGAAGTTTGTGGTGTGATTAAAAAAACATTTTTCAAACCATATTTTTCAAAAATCACTTTATATTCGTTTTCGTAAACATTTAAAGGTAAATCGGGAATGATTAAGCCGTCAATTCCAACTTCCGCACATTTTTGACAAAATTTCTCCATTCCAAATTGCATCATTGGATTAAAATATCCCATAATAATTAACGGAATTTGAACCGTTTTACGAATATCTTTTAATTGTTCAAATAAGCGCGAAGTTGTCATTCCATTTCTAATTGCTTGAGTCGAACTTTCCTGAATGGTTGGGCCATCTGCTAAAGGATCAGAAAAGGGCAGACCAATTTCAATCATATCAACATCGTTTTTTTCTAATTCTTCAATTATGGAAACGGTATCGTTTAATTTTGGATAACCTGCTGTAAAATAAATAGAAAGCAGTTTTTTATCTTGTTGTAATGTTTTATTTATTCTGTTCATTTTTCTATTTACTTTAAATTAAAATCCGAAATAATCGATGTACGTATTCAAATCTTTATCACCTCGTCCCGATAAATTGATAACTACAATATCTGTTGGTTTGAATTGTTTTTTATCTAAAACTGAAAAAGCGTGTGCAGTTTCAATCGCTGGAATAATACCTTCCATTTTTGAAATTTCTAAACCAGATTGCATAGCTTCTGTATCAGTGATAGCAATAAATTCAGCACGATTCGAGTCATGTAAATGTGCATGCAATGGACCAACACCAGGATAATCTAGACCTGCAGAAATAGAGTAAGGTTCAGTGATTTGTCCGTCTTCGGTTTGCATTAATAAGGTTTTACTTCCGTGAATAATTCCTATTTTTCCTAAAACAGAAGTTGCAGCACTTTCACCAGAATCAATACCATGACCAGCTGCTTCTACAGCAATTAACTTTACTGACTCATCTTCTAAAAACTCATAAAAAGCACCAGCTGCATTACTTCCACCACCAACACAAGCAATCACATAATCTGGATTTTCTCTACCTTCTTGTTCTTTTAATTGTACTTTAATCTCTTTAGAAATAACACTTTGAAACCTTGCAACCATGTCTGGATAAGGATGAGGACCTACGACAGAACCAATGATATAAAACGTGTCCACCGGATTATTAATCCAATCGCGAATAGCTTCATTAGTAGCGTCTTTTAAGGTTTTAGAACCAGAAGTTGCAGGACGAACTTCAGCCCCTAACATTTTCATACGAGCCACATTTGGTGCCTGACGTTTGATGTCAACTTCTCCCATGTAAACAATGCATTCTAAACCCATTAAAGCACAAACTGTTGCAGTTGCTACACCATGTTGGCCAGCTCCGGTTTCTGCAATGATTCGAGTTTTACCCAAACGTTTTGCCATTAAAATTTGTCCAATGGTGTTGTTAACTTTATGTGCACCAGTATGACATAAATCTTCACGTTTTAGATAAATTTTTGTATTGTATTTTTCGGATAAACGTTTTGCAAAATAGAGTGGAGTAGGTCTTCCAACATATTGTTTTAATAACTCATTGCATTCTTCTTGAAAAGAAGGTTCAGCCATTATTTTTAAATAATTTTCTTTTAATTCTTCTACATTTGGGTATAACATTTCTGGAATGAAAGCACCTCCAAACTTTCCGTAAAATCCGTTTTCGTCTACAGCATATTTAGTTTTCATAAAGCAATTTTTTAAATTTTTCTAATTCTATTTTATTTTTTAATCCAGGTTCATCTTCAAAGCGACTATTAACGTCTATTGCGTAACAATTTTTTGCTAAATCAGTTGCAAGGAATTCTTGTATTTTAGCTACTTCTGTTAAACCAATTCCACCACTCAATAAGAATGGTTTTTTTAAGGTGTAATTTTCTAAAACTTGCCAATCGAAAGTTGTTCCGTTTCCTCCAGGTAATTTTCCTTTTGTATCGAAGAGAAAGTAATCAACACAATTTTTGTATGCTTCTAATTGATTAAAATCAAAATCATTATTAATTGAAAAAGCTTTAATGATTTCAATAGTTTCTTTCTTTAATTCCAAACAAAATTCAACCGATTCATTTCCGTGTAATTGAACTGCATCAAGTTGAAATTTTTCAATTTTATCCTGAATTTCTTCCAAAGTTGCATCCACAAAAACACCTACTTTTTTTAGGTCTGAATCTAATTCTGGAAGTTCTTTTAAATCGAACTTTCGGCTTGATTTATCCCAAAAAATAAATCCTAAATAATCAGGTTTCAATGAAGCAATTTCCTGAATATTATCAGAATATTTCATACCACATATTTTCAGCTTTATCTTTTTCATTTCAAGGAAATTTTACGAATAAATGCACTTGTTGCTTCACCAGGATTATCGGTTTTCATGAAATGTTCTCCCATTAAAAATCCTTGATAACCAGATTGTTGTAATTCTTTAACGGCTTCAACAGAACTAATGCCACTTTCTGAAATTTTTACAAAATCGTTTGGAATTTGATTAGCCAATTTTTTGCTATAATCTAAACTCACTTCAAAAGTTTTTAGATTTCGGTTATTTACTCCAATCATGTCTAAACTTGGCATAATTGACTTTTCTAATTCTTCTTGATTATGCACTTCTAACAAAACTTCTAATGCTAAACTTTGTGCAAGTTCAGATAAATGTTTGATTTCTTTACGTGTTAAAACTGCTGCAATTAAAAGTATTACATCAGCACCATATGCTTTTGCTTCCACTATTTGATATTCATCTACAACAAATTCTTTTCGCAATAATGGAATGTTTACAGCAGCTTTAGCTAACAATAAATCATCTAAACTACCACCAAAATATTTTCCATCCGTTAAAACAGAAATTCCACAAGCACCAGCATTTTGATAGCCTAAAACCACATCTTCAACCGAATGATTATTATTTATCACCGATTTTGAAGGAGAACGACGTTTATGTTCTGTAATAATTCCTGACAAACTGTTTTTTAGTAGTTTAGCCATTGAACTTGTTCTTCCATTAAATAAAACAGAAGCTTCTAATTGTGA
>JBLHNH010000173.1:0-3327 GCA_047622645.1 Flavobacterium sp. | reverse complement strand
AGCTTCTTATGAGATTATTATAGAATGACAAAATTGTGGTTTCATATCTAGTTTTTGCCTACTAAAAAAGCATAAATTTAATTTTATCTATATTTGATTTTTGTTAGTAAATACAAATAAACTAAAAAAATAGTATGTTTAGATATTTTAGAAATACAGCAATTTATTTTTCTTTAATTTTATCCTTGTTTCTAATCTCTTGTGAAGGACAAGTTAAAAAAACAGCTCTACTACCTGCTACAAAAATACACCAAGATAGTATTAGTTTAAGAGCAGAAACTTTACCCGAGTTTAAAACCGACCCTCATGCAAAAGAGTATCAAGGCAATCAATTAAGTGGTGTTGTTCGAACTGTTTTTCAAGATAAAGAGGGGAATTTATGGTTCGGTACACAAAATGGTCTTTGCCGTTATGATAAGCAATCGCTTATTTATTTTGACATTAAAAATGATACAGGTAGCGATGTGACAATTAAAGCTATTGCTCAAGATAAAATAGGTAATCTTTGGATTGGGCATACAGGTGGTATTACTAAGTATGATGGAACCTATTTTACAAACTATTCCGAAAAAAATGGTTTACTTAGTAATGATGTTTGGAGTATTGCAACTGACAAAAAAAATACTGTTTGGATTGGTACAATTGATGGTGTTTGCACTTTTAATGGCGAAGCTTTTACAACATTTAAATTACCTGATGGAAAACTAGACACTAGTGTGGGAATTTCAAGTGTAAAAATAGTACACTCCATACTAGAAGACAGTAAAGGAAATATATGGTTTTCAACCAATGGTGGTGCTTATCGATATGATGGCAAATTGCTAACTAATTTGTCTGAAAAGGATGGTCTCACTACCAGTTTTGTTAATCAAGTTATTGAAGACAAAAATGAACATTATTGGATTTCAACTTCTAAAGGGCTTTTTCAATATAATGGTGAAACGCTACTTAATATTTCACAAAAAATATTTGATAAAAGTGAGGGTGTAGGTAGTATTGCATTAGATCATAAAGGAAGTGTTTGGTTTGTTTCTTCTCGAAATATTTATAGTTATGATGGAAAAAAAGTAACAGCTTATGAAAATACTAAAGAAAATAATTTGCCGTTAACTTTTCAAATTTATGAAGACCAAGAAAATAGACTTTGGTTTGTAGGGTTTAAAGGAGCTTATCGATTAGATAATGATTCTTTTATTAATGTTACGAGAAATGGTCCTTGGTAATTCTTAATTATGAAATTTCTGGATCACTGATTGTTTTAATTGTGAATTGTGAGTTATGAATTATGAGTTTTTGGAACACAGATTGAAGAAATTGGAGAAATCTTTATAATTTTTAAAAAATCTGTGGAAATCCGTTTAAACTGTGTCATCTGTGTTCCTGAATTTTATGCATAGTTTTGAAGAGTTTGATATGATTAATTATAAGTTTTTTATCAAAAGCATTAATAAAATTTTTCTTTTCTTAAATCCATTTGGTAATTATTTGCTAACTTAGTAGTTACAACAATTCAATTTATCTTTTTTAAGTCATATATGGTTAAGTTTTATGAATATAGTTAATGCTAGAACGATAAATTTTTAAAAAGAATTTCTGAATTTGTTATAAATAAAGGGTTTTATTAAAAAATTAAAATTCGTAATATGAAAACAAAACTTAAATTAATCCAATGGACACCAAGGGTTATATGTATTCTGACTATTTTGTTTATTAGTATTTTTGCATTAGATGCATTTAATCCTGAAAAAACAATAGGTCAACAAATTATTGATTTTCTCATACATCTAATTCCGTCTTTTGTTTTAGCACTTTTTCTCATTATTGCATGGAAGCGTGAATTTATTGGAGGTTTACTATTTATCTTAGTTTGGTTTAGTTTTAGTCCAATTATATTTATACATAATTATAACATGAATCAATCTGTTTGGATGAGTCTTTTAATTATTCTTTTAATTACAATGCCATTTCTCATTGCCGGTATTCTTTTTATTGTAAGTCATACTATGAAGAAAAAAAATCTTTCCTCTTCAATTAAAAAATAAGTAAATGTTAAACCAGTTAATAAATATTTTTATAATTAATTGGTAAGACATATTCTGGATTTTCTTCGAAATAGCTAAAATAATTTTGGACTAGTGCGTTTTTATCTTAAATTTACTTAGCTGTAAAACGTTGTTTTTAATATAAATAGGAAAATGACACTCGATGATTTAGGATATAATTCCCGTTTGGAAAGTTACCGAAAAGAACATAATCTTGATTCTTTTGAGGTTGGTCGGGTTATATCTGAACACAAAGAAAGATATATAGTTAAGACCACTACAAATGAATTTGATGCTGAATTAATTGGTAACTTAAGATTTTCTGCTAAAAACAGGTCTGATTTTCCTGCTGTTGGAGATTGGGTTGCGATTTCAGAATATGATAAGGATAAAGCTCTAATTCATACTATTTATCCCAGAAAGTCAATAATTGAAAGACAAGCCGTTGGAAAGTATGGTGAAAAGCAGATAATTGCAACTAACATTGATTATGGCTTAATTGTTCAATCGGTTGATAGAGACTTCAATGTAAACCGATTAGAAAGATATTTAACAATTTGCAATGCTTCTAAAGTAAAGCCACTTATTATTCTTAGTAAAATTGATTTGATAAATGAATCTGATTTAAAAACTATTCTCGCCAAAATTACTGAGCGAATTAAAAAAGTGCCAATAATTACTTGTAGCTACCAAACTCATTTTGGATACAATGAATTAATTGCAATTTTAAAAAAGGGGAAAACTTATTGTTTACTTGGTTCTTCGGGCGTTGGTAAATCAACCCTTTTAAATAACATTTCAGGAACGAGGCTGATGAAAACGGACTCAATAAGTTTGAGTACAAGTAAAGGAAGACATATTACAAGTCATAGAGAATTAATTATTTTAAAAAATGGAGGTATCTTAATTGATAATCCAGGAATGAGAGAAGTTGGAATTGCGGATACTACGAGTGGGTTAGAGGTTACT
Source organism: Flavobacterium sp. (assembly GCA_047622645.1). GTDB lineage: Bacteria > Bacteroidota > Bacteroidia > Flavobacteriales > Flavobacteriaceae > Flavobacterium. The sequence goes on along the minus strand of JBLHNH010000173.1, from coordinate 316 downwards.
TTTGATACCATTGTTAAACTATCTCAAGATTGTAAATTCAAAAACTGCACTCACATACACGAAAATGGTTGTAAGATATTGGAAGCTGTTGAAAAAGGAGAAATAGATAGAGATTCTTATGAAAACTACTTGAAAATGGAGAAAGAGAAACTGCATTTTATATCGAGTGTAGTTGAAAAGCGAAAAAAGGATAAAGATTTTGGGAAGATGCTTAAGAATCATAAAAAAAATAAAAAATAGAATACGTATTTAGCATGATTGAATTCGACCACTGATTTGGTATTTTTTTAGTTGTGAGTGGTGAATTGTTTTGGAA
>JBLHNH010000172.1:0-3416 GCA_047622645.1 Flavobacterium sp. | reverse complement strand
TTTCAATCGCCTTTTCAATTCTTTTTATACTTTCTTCTTTTCCAATCATTTCAATGATGTCGAATAAATGTGGTCCTTTTAAGGCTCCAACTAAACTTAATCGCAAAGGTTGCATTACTTTTCCCATTCCAATTTCGTTTGTTGTCATCCATTCTTTTAATAAAGTTTCAATGCTTTGAGAAGTAAAATCTTCAATGTTATTCAATTCAACAATTACTTTTTGCATTAATGCTGGAGTTTCTTCTTTCCAATTTTTTGATGCTTTTTCATCATAAGATGTAGGTGCTTCAAAGAAATAATCTGATAAATCCCAAAGTTCATTTACGAAATTGGCTCTTTCTTTAACTAATCCAACGACTCTAGTTATATCTAAATCTGTTGAAATTCTTTTATTTGATAACTCAACTTTAAACATTTCAGCTAATTCAGCATCTTCTTTAGTAATCAAATATTGGTGATTGAACCATTTGTTTTTCTCTGGATCAAACTTCGCACCTGCTTTATGAATTCTATTTAAATCAAAAGCGTCAACTAATTCTTCTAATGAATATAATTCTTTATCTGTACCATCATTCCAACCTAATAAAGCTAAAAAGTTGATAACTGCTTCAGGAAAAAAACCTTGTTCTCTATAACCCATTGAAGTTCCTTCAGCCGTTTTCCAAGCTAATGGAAATACAGGAAAACCTAACTTATCACCATCACGCTTGCTTAATTTTCCGTTTCCAACTGGTTTTAGAATTAAGGGTAAATGAGCAAACTCGGGTGCTTCCCAACCAAAAGCTCTGTATAATAAACTATGTAATGGCATACTTGGCAACCATTCTTCACCACGAATTACATGAGAAGTTTCCATCAAATGGTCATCAACAATATTTGCTAAATGATACGTTGGCATCCCATCACTTTTAAATAAAACTTTATCGTCTAATAAATTAGTATCAAACTTAATATCACCACGAATAATGTCTTTCAATTCTAAAATTTCATTCACTGGAGTTTTAAAACGAATCACATAAGCATCTCCATTAGCAATTCTTCGTGCAGTTTCTTCTTTTGAAAGTACTAAAGAAGTATCTAATTTTTCACGATTATGCCAATTGTAAATAAATGTTTTTCCTTCAGCTTCGTGTTGTTTTCTGTGTGCATCTAATGATTCAGATGTGTCAAAAGCATAATAAGCCCAACCACTTTTAATTAATTTATCTGCATATGCTGCATAAATATCTTTTCGTTCACTTTGACGATAAGGCCCAAACTTTTCGTTTTTTCCAACCATTTCATCTGGTGAAATTCCTAACCATTCTAAAGCTTCTAAAATATATTCTTCAGCACCTTCAACAAATCTTGTTTGATCTGTATCTTCAACTCTTAAATAAAAAGTTCCGTTATTTTTTTTAGCAAATAAATAATTAAATAAAGCGGTTCTTACACCACCAATATGTAATCCTCCTGTTGGACTTGGAGCAAATCGTACTCTTACTGGTTTTGACATTTCTTATGTTTTTTTCTGTTTTTTACACTGAGCTGTTTGTAATGAGCCTGTCGAATTATCGAAGTGCGATGCAAAGATACAATTTGAATTTAGAAGTAAGAATTTAGATTTTAGAAAATCTGCTACTTATCAACAGAATAACAAGTTAAAGTTTTGCTAATCACTATTTAGTTTTGACTAATTACATATTAAGTTGTAATTTTATCGGTTATTAACAGATTATAAACAATTTGGAAACAAAAGCTATCATTTTTGAGAAATTAGAAGCCTTCATCAAAAGGTTTTACACAAATGAACTAATAAAAGGTGTTATTCTTTTTGTTGGACTTGGTTTACTGTATTTTCTATTTACCATTTTAATTGAATATTTCTTTTGGCTACCAACTTTAGGAAGAACTATTTTGTTTTGGTTATTTGTAGCTGTTCAAGTTTTCTTATTGATCCGTTTTATAATTTTTCCTTTATTCAAATTGTTCAAACTTCAAAAAGGAATTAATTATGAACAAGCTTCAATAATTATTGGAAACCATTTTGCCGAAGTGAATGATAAGTTGACCAACTTTCTTCAACTATCTAATCAGAACGAGAATTCGGAATTACTTTTGGCTTCTATCAATCAAAAAGCTGAAACCTTAAATCCAATTCCTTTCGCTAATGCGATAAACTTCAATAAGAACAAGAAATTCTTACCATATGCGATAGTTCCAATTTTATTACTGGCTTTATTTTTCGTGTCTGGTAATTCAAAAGTGATTTCACAAGGTCTAGATAGAGTTGTGAATTATAATACAAAATATGTCCCACCTGCTCCTTTTCAGTTTTTGATTTTGAATAAAGATTTGGTAACTCAACAAAACAAAGATTTTACTTTACAAGTAAAGACTGTTGGTAATGTTATACCTGAAAATGTTTCACTTATAATTGGTGAAGAAGAATATTTACTGGAAAACACGAATCCAGGAGAGTTTCAATATAAGTTTGATAATGTTATTTCGGATGTAAATTTTAGTCTGAAAGCTAACTCTATAAATTCAAAAGATTATAATCTTAAAGTAGTTAATGTTCCTACTATCAATAATTTTGAAATGATATTAATTTATCCAAGTTATTTAAAACGTAAATCAGAAATTATTAAAGGAACAGGAAACGCAATTGTACCAGAAGGAACTTCAATTAGATGGAAATTATCAACTTTTGCTACTACTGATATTGCTTTTATTTCAAATAATAGCAAATCTGTTTACTCTTCATCAAATGGTGAGTTTAATTTTTCTAAAATTTTTACTCAAAATACTGAATATCAAATAGTAACATCAAATAAAAACGTAAAAAACTTCGAAAAACTAGATTATCAAGTAAATATCGTTAAAGATCAATATCCTTATATAGCTGCTAACAAAGCTCCTGATTCTTTAAGCCTAAAAAAGAATTTTATCATAGGGCAATTGTCAGATGATTATGGGTTGAGTAAATTACAAGTCGTTTATTATCCAAAAGGAAAATCTCAATTAGTTAAACGTGGAACACTTGCAGTAAAGAATCAAACCGTTGACCAATTTGTTTATTCTTTTCCTACAGGTTTAAATTTAGAGAAAGGAATTGTTTATGATTATTATTTTGAAGTTTTCGATAACGATGCTATTAATAATTATAAATCAAGTAAGTCTTCTGTTTTTTCTCATAACGAATTGACTGTTGATCAAAAACAAGATGCTCAATTAAAAGACCAAAATGATAATATTAATAGTCTTGAAAAGTCATTAAAAAGCCAAGATAAGCAAATTCAAGAATTAGATAAACTTCAAAAATTGAAAAAGGAAAAAGCCAATCTCGATTTTAAAGACCAAAAGAAAATTGAAGATTTCATCAAAAAGCAACAAAAGCAAGATGATATGATGAAGGAATTTACTAAAAAACTTTC
>JBLHNH010000171.1:0-3452 GCA_047622645.1 Flavobacterium sp. | reverse complement strand
TGGGTTTTGACGAAATGTCAACCTATTGCTATTCGCGATGTCATCCAGTATTTAATTGGCGTAATGCTAAATGAAAAATGTTACGATGATTCCTTTGATATTGGTGGCCCAGACGTTATTACTTATAAGCAAATGATGCTTTCTTATGCTAAGACAAGAAAAATAAAACTTTGGATCTACACTATACCTGTTATGACTCCAAAATTATCTTCTTATTGGTTGTATTTTGTAACTTCAACTTCTTATAGATTAGCTGTAAATCTAGTTGATAGTATGCGAATGGAAGTTATTTGCAAAGACAATCGTTTACGAGAAATATTAAATATAAAACCAATATCCTATGTTGAAGCCATCAAATTAGCTTTCTTAAAAATCGAACAAAACTTAGTGGTTTCAAGCTGGAAAGATAGTCTTGTGAGCGGTCGATTTAAAGAAGACTTAAGCGGCTACATTCAAGTCCCAACTTATGGTTGTTTAAAAGATGAAAAATCAATTCAAATTGAAAATCCCGAAAAAGTATTAGAAAATATCTGGTCCATTGGCGGTAAAAAAGGCTGGTATTATGGCAATTGGTTGTGGGAAATTAGAGGCTTTATAGATAAAGTTGTTGGTGGAGTTGGTTTACAAAGAGGTAGAACACACTTAAATGAGATAGCATCTGGTGATTCTTTGGATTTTTGGCGTGTTTTATTAGCTGATAAAAAAGAAAAAAGACTACTATTATTTGCTGAAATGCGTTTGCCAGGTGAAGCTTGGTTAGAGTTTAGAATTGATGAAAATAATGTTCTACATCAAATTGCTACCTTTAGACCAAAAGGTCTATTTGGAAGATTGTATTGGTATAGTTTAGTTCCGTTTCACTATTTTATTTTTGGAGGAATGATTCGAAATATTGCTAAAACAACTTCATAAAATTCCAAAAAAAAACAAAAATTCCAAACTCCAATTTAAACATTTGGAATTTGGAATTTTAATGTTGAATTATTTTGAACTTTATTTTTTAGGAAGAAAGATTTCAGCCATCATGCATCGAGCACTTCCACCACCACAAGCTTCAATAGTATCTAAACTAGAACTTAAAATTGTAGCATGCTTTTCTAGTTTTTCAATTTGTTCTGGAGTTAAACTTTCATGAGCTGATTTACTCATTATCAAATAACTTTTATCCTCTGAACCTTTTAATTGCAGCATGTTTCCAGCAAAATTATTTACTTGGTCTTCTGTAATTAAAATAATTTCTTTTCCGTCGTCTTTTAAACTTTTTAAAACTTGTTTTCTTTCGCTTTTATCATCTATACAATCCGCGCAAATTACAACAAAAGTTTCTCCCAAACACATCATTACATTGGTATGGTAGATTAATTTTCTTTCACCATCAACCGTTTGATAAGCTTCAAAAATAACTGGCCCCATATCAAAATCTTCACAGAATTCAATCATTAATTCTTCATCCGCTCTTGCTGATAAAGCACAGTAAGCTTTTCCATTTGCTCTATCTAATAAAAGACTTCCTGTTCCTTCAAGAAAAATATCATCTTCTTCTGCTGATGTATAATCAACAATGTCATTTAATTTGAATCCTTTTTCTTCTAATAAATCTAAAATATCCTCTCTTCGTTCTGCACGACGATTTTCTGCAAACATTGGGTATAATGCTACATCGCCATTCTCATGAAAAGAAATCCAGTTATTTGGAAAAATACTATCTGGTGTATCTGGATTTTTAGTGTCATCAACTACCGTAACATCGACACCAACCATTTTAAGCTTTTGCACAAAAGTATCGAACTCTTCTTGTGCTTTTGCGTTTACATTTTCTGGCGTTAATTCGTCTAATACTTTTTGGTAATAGTTATTTACAGCTGTTTGTTCGTTCATGCGAAAAGCAACTGGACGAATCATTAATATGGAATTTGTTGTTTGTTTCATTTTTTTATTTGTTGTCAGTTGACAGTTATCTCTTATTTTTAGTTTATTTGTTGGAAAAAAATCATGCTTTCCAGTTATTTTCAACGTATTTTATAATATTGAATCTTTTTGCTCCCAAATTATCATAATCCGTAGTATACCTTTCATTATCAAGAATTAATTCTTTATATAAATGATTAATCTTTCTTAAATGTCCTTTTGTTTCTAAACAACTTGAATGAGAAAAACTAAAAACCTTATAAAATCAGCTTTATAAAAAATTCTTCCATAACCTTCAACTATGTTTGAATTTACAGAATCTGCCGAACGACTTATTTGACTACCTAATCCGTATAACTCATACTTTTGCAAAAGTAATGAAGCTGGATGAATTTCATAAAACAATGCTAAGCCAATTTTATAAATATCTAAATATTGATAACTACTCATTTCTGAGTAATTTACTTAGTAAGTAACTGAAAAAATAAAAACTTATATTTTTTTAATCCCTAATTAATGGTAAAGTTGAACACCTTAATAAGCCTTCTTGTTTTGCTATTTCTGCATATGGAATTTCTTCTACAGTAATTCCTTTTTCTCTTAACCAAGTGTTTAACCTTGTAAAGTTTTTTTCTGAAACTACTACATCTGGGGCTATTGAAAACACATTTGAATTCATGCTATACATTTCATCTCTAGTAATATGAAATAGATTTTCTTTTCCAAAAAGGTTTACTAAATACATATAGTCTGCTTCTTCGCGAAAACCACTTTTATAAATGATTCCTTTGTCAGTTCCTACTGGTTGAAAGCAGCAATCTAAATGCAAAGCATTGTCTTTTGCCTCAATTTTTGACTTTACTAAATCAAATTCTTTCACAATTTTATTTGGAAACAATTCTTTAATATAGTTTACGCCAGCCATATTTGTTCTAGCCGTGATATACTCTTTATAATCCGAACCTTTATATGTTCCTATAAAAATATAGTCATTCCAAACCATTACATCACCACCTTCTATGTGAACTTCTTCTGGCGGACGAACTACCTTTTTGGGATCAATTTGATCTATCACATATTGAATAGCATCTAATTCTCTTTCTCTTTCTGGAAGAATATTCGCTTTAATAAAAACATCTTCTATTACAAAACCAATATCTCTTGTAAAGATTTGATTGTAATTTTCAATCATTTCAGGACGAAAAACTTTGACATCATATTTTTGAAAAACTTGGTTAAAAGCTTCCATTTCTTTAACCATATCTTCTTCTACAGGATATGTTCCTGCTAAGATATGCTCTAGTGATTTTGGATCGTAAGCTTCTTCTATAGATGGTGTTGGTCCATTACTAGTTGCAGAACCTAAAACTACTGCTCTTAATCGTGATGATTCGTTCTTTACATTTAATTGTAACATATATTTGCTTTTTAGCATAGTTACAAAGATAAAAAACAGATTGTGCTTTTTAGCGATAAAAATGTATATTTTTTCACATAGTTGTAAAATAACATTATTAATTAAATCTTTAATTTACATTTGATTA
>JBLHNH010000170.1:0-3463 GCA_047622645.1 Flavobacterium sp. | reverse complement strand
TGAAAATCTATAATCCGAGGATCTAACATCAACTATCAAAAGATTTGCTTTATATTTGCAGATTGAATGCAATAGCATTTCTAGATAAAGAAAGAAAAAGAGAATGAAAAACATTAGAAATTTTTGTATAATAGCACATATTGATCACGGAAAAAGTACGTTGGCAGACAGGTTGTTAGGCGCTACCCAAACCGTAACGGCTCGTGAAGAAAAAGCACAGTTATTAGACAGTATGGATTTGGAACGTGAACGTGGAATTACCATTAAAAGTCACGCCATTCAAATGGAGTACAAATATAAAGGTGAAGATTATATTTTAAATTTAATTGACACACCTGGTCACGTTGATTTTTCTTATGAAGTTTCTCGTTCTATTGCAGCTTGTGAAGGAGCTTTGTTGATTGTTGATGCAGCGCAAAGTATTCAAGCACAAACAATTTCTAATTTATATTTAGCCTTAGAAAATGACTTAGAAATTATTCCGGTTTTAAACAAAGTGGATTTACCAAGTGCAAATCCAGAAGAAGTTAGTGATGACATTATTGATTTATTAGGTTGTAAATTAGAAGACATTATTCATGCTTCCGGAAAAACTGGCTTTGGTGTTGAAAATATATTAGCAGCTATTATAGAAAAAATTCCACCTCCAAAAGGAAATCCAGATGAACCATTACAAGCCTTAATTTTTGATTCACATTATAATCCTTTTAGAGGAATTGAAGTTATATTCCGAATTAAAAACGGTGAAATTAAGAAAGGGCAAAAAATTAAATTCATGGCTACTGGTAATGAATATTTTGCTGATGAAGTTGGAACTTTAAAATTAAATCAAGTTCCGAAAGATAAGATTTCGACCGGTGATGTTGGATATTTAATTTCTGGAATAAAAGAAGCGAAAGAAGTTAAAGTTGGTGACACAGTTACAGATGCAAAAACGCCAACAACAAATATGATTACAGGTTTTGAAGACGTAAAACCAATGGTATTTGCCGGAATTTATCCTGTTGATACAGAAGATTTTGAAGATTTACGTGCTTCTATGGAAAAATTGCAGTTAAATGATGCCTCTTTGGTTTTTGTGCCAGAAAGTTCGGCTGCATTGGGATTTGGATTCCGTTGTGGATTCTTAGGAATGTTGCACATGGAAATTATTCAAGAGCGATTAGAGCGTGAGTTTGACATGACTGTTATTACTACAGTTCCCAATGTATCTTACCACGCATACACCAAAAAAGAACCAAACACTATTTTGGTTGTAAATAACCCTACAGATTTACCAGAACCATCTAAACTAGACCGAGTAGAAGAACCTTATATAAAAGCAACAATTATTACAAAATCTGATTTTGTGGGTAACGTTATGGGTTTATGTATTGAAAAACGTGGTGTAATTACCAATCAAACTTACTTAACTACGGATCGTGTTGAATTGAGTTTTGACATGCCTTTAGCAGAAATTGTTTTCGATTTTTATGATCGTTTAAAAACAGTTTCTAAAGGATATGCTTCTTTTGATTACTCTCCTATTGGATTACGTGAATCTAAATTAGTAAGACTAGATGTTTTGTTGAATGCAACTTCAATAGACGCACTTTCTGCTTTAATTCACGAAAGTAGTGCTTATCACATTGGTAAAAAAATGTGTGAAAAGCTAAAAGAATTAATTCCAAGACAACAATTTGATATTCCAATTCAAGCTGCAATTGGGGCTAAAGTTATTGCTCGTGAAACCATAAAAGCGTTAAGAAAAGATGTAACTGCCAAATGTTATGGTGGAGATATTTCGCGTAAACGTAAACTACTAGAAAAGCAGAAAAAAGGAAAAAAACGTATGCGTCAAGTAGGAAATGTTGAAATTCCTCAAGAAGCGTTTATGGCTGTTTTAAAGTTGAATGATTAGTATATAAAAGGTAAATACTTGAACATTATATATAGACCTGATGACGAAAGTTGTTGGGGTTTTTTGTTTAGCTTAAATACTTTCTACTTCGTACCTTTGCAAAATCTAATTTAGAAATGAAAAAATGATAGAAGATAAAAACCCTCAAAGAACAGATTTAGGACAATTAGGTGAATTTGGTTTAATTGACCATTTAACCAAGCAATTTGATGTAAAACAAAAATCAACATTAAAAAGTATTGGTGATGATGCAGCTGTTTTAGATTTTAAAAAGAAAAAAGCTGTAATTTCAACAGATTTGTTAGTTGAAGGTGTTCATTTTGATTTGAGTTATATGCCTTTAAAACATTTAGGCTATAAAGCTGTTGTAGTGAATCTTTCTGATATTTATGCTATGAATGCTGTTCCAACACAAATAACGGTTTCTATTGCTGTTTCTAATCGTTTTCCGCTAGAAGCTTTGGAAGAATTATTTGACGGAATTGCATTGGCTGCTAAAATGTACAATGTTGATGTTATTGGTGGCGATACAACTTCATCTCAAAAAGGAATGATTATCTCTATTACTGCTATTGGTGAAGCTGATGAAAAAGAGATAGTATATAGAAGTGGTGCCAAGGAAAATGATTTGTTAGTTGTTACTGGAGACTTAGGTTCAGCTTACATGGGTTTACAAGTTTTGGAACGCGAAAAGCAAGTTTTTCAGGTTAATCCAAATAACCAACCCGATTTAGATGCTTACACTTATTTAATTGAACGTCAACTAAAACCTGAAGCTAGAAAAGACATTAAAGAATTATTAGAAAAATTAGACGTAAAACCAACTTCAATGATTGATATTTCGGACGGTCTTTCATCTGAAATTATGCACATTTGCAAACAAAGTAACGTAGGTTGTAATTTATTTGAAGAAAAAATACCTTTAGATCCACAATTAATTGATGTTTGCGAAGAATTTAATATTGATAGTACAACCATTGCTATTAATGGTGGTGAAGATTATGAATTATTATTTACAGTTAAAATAGAAGATTTTGACAAAATAAAAGCCAATCCAAACTTAACAGTTATTGGTCATATTGTAAATGAAAAAGAAGGTAACCACCTAATTACAAGAGCAAATACTAAAATTGCTTTAAAAGCTAAAGGTTGGAACCCATTGAAAGAGGACTAGATGCTAATTTTTCTGGTGAAAAGTTTTTGACTGGTATATTCTTTTAAATTTACTAAAAAAAATGATTCTTTTTCAATTACTCCTTTTGCCAAATCTTATTTTCAAGAATCCAAAGAATAAGGTGCTAGGACATTTTTGATGAAGGCTTTTGTAAATACACTTCTAGATTTGCTTTGAGACACTAGAAGTTCTTCTAGAATTTTAGGAGATTCTTAAAAAATTCAGATGTTCTGTTTAGATGAGATTTAAAAATAGATTTTAGATTAAAAAACATATAAAAAAAACAAAAAGCGTAAACATTAAATAAAATAAATGTTTACGCTTTTTAATTAAAATAATAAAAAACAGAATCAGATATAGAAGGTTAAATTTCGTTTGGGGCAAAAAAG
>JBLHNH010000169.1:0-3562 GCA_047622645.1 Flavobacterium sp. | reverse complement strand
CCCAAATCTAAACCTGATAATACTTTTTTTATTTGACAAGGTGGCAAACTCAAATCTAAAATAGCAAAATCTATAATTTGCCTTTTATTAATAAAATTTTCAATTGAAATATATGCTACCTCACAAGTGGTTGCTTTTTCAAATTTAAGATTATGTTTATGTAAAATAGTCGAAATAATAGCAACATAAGATTCTATTATCATTGGATGATCATCTACAATTAATACGTTTACATTTTTTTCCATTTATTAAATTTCAATTTTAGAAATTCATTAAAAAAAGCTAATTATTTTTGCTAATGTAAATAAAATATATAAACTACATTAAAAAGCAGATAAAAAGAAATACAACTAAATTTAAAGCAATTTTATAAATTATAACATTCGTTCTTTAAATTGTTAAATTTCTTTATGTAAATTTGCAAACGATTTCGTAGTGAAGATTTTCGAATTTTCAGATAAAAGATTTTCAGATATAAAAACATAAAACATATGAAACCAGATTTATTTCAAGCACCTGATTACTATAATTTAGACGATTTATTAACCGAAGAGCACAAACTAATTCGTGATTCTGCTCGTGCATGGGTGAAAAAAGAAGTTTCTCCTATCATTGAAGATTACGCGCAACGTGCCGAATTTCCTAAACAAATTATTAAAGGTTTGGGTGAAATTGGTGGTTTTGGTCCTTATATTCCAGAAGAATATGGTGGAGCTGGTTTAGACCAAATTTCGTATGGTTTAATTATGCAAGAAATTGAAAGAGGTGATTCTGGTGTTCGTTCAACTTCTTCTGTACAGTCTTCATTAGTAATGTATCCAATTTGGAAATACGGAAACGAAGAGCAAAGAATGAAATATTTACCAAAATTAGCTACTGGAGAATTCATGGGTTGTTTCGGATTAACTGAACCTGATCATGGGTCAAATCCAAGTGGAATGACTACTAATTTTAAAGATATGGGTGATCATTATCTTTTAAATGGGGCTAAAATGTGGATTTCAAATGCTCCTTTTGCAGATATTGCAATTGTTTGGGCAAAAAATGAAGAAGGAAGAATTCACGGTTTAATTGTGGAACGTGGAATGGAAGGTTTTTCAACTCCAGAAACGCATAATAAATGGTCGCTTCGTGCTTCTGCAACTGGTGAATTGATTTTTGATAATGTAAAAGTGCCAAAAGAAAACTTATTACCAAACAAATCTGGTTTAGGTGCTCCACTTGGTTGTTTAGATTCTGCTCGTTATGGAATTGCTTGGGGTGCTATTGGTGCTGCCATGGATTGTTATGACACAGCTTTGCGTTATGCGAAAGAAAGAATCCAATTCGACAAACCAATTGCTGGAACTCAGTTACAACAAAAAAAATTAGCTGAAATGATTACTGAAATCACAAAAGCGCAATTGTTAACTTGGAGATTAGGTGTTCTTAAGAATGAAGGAAGAGCAACAACTGCTCAAATTTCTATGGCTAAAAGAAACAATGTGGATATGGCAATTAACATTGCACGTGAAGCAAGACAGATATTAGGTGGAATGGGAATTACAGGTGAATACTCAATTATGCGTCACAGTATGAATTTAGAATCTGTAATTACTTATGAAGGAACACACGACATTCATTTATTAATTACTGGAATGGATATTACTGGAATTCCGGCTTTTAAATAAGAAATTCCAAAAAGAAAATTCCAAATTCCAAAAATTGTAAAGATTCAAATTAAACAATAAATAAAATTTATACAAAATGCTTCTCATTGTCGAGAAGCATTTTTACTTTTGTAGAGCAATTAATACCTTTTGGTTTAGTTTTTGCATATATCTAAATAGAAACATATAATCATGAATACAACTATAATAAATACAGCTATTTCAACCCATAAAGAGCAATTGTTAAATCACTCTTTGTATAACAACGTAAAAACCATAGAAGATTTACATCTTTTTTTAGAAAATCATGTTTATGCTGTTTGGGATTTTATGTCGTTGTTGAAAGCTCTTCAAAATACTTTAACTTGCACAACTACTCCTTGGATGCCTGTTGGAAATCCAGAAATTCGTTATTTGATAAATGAAATTGTGGTAGCTGAAGAAACCGATTTGTCTTTGGATGGAAATCGTCAAAGTCATTATGAAATGTATTTGGATGCGATGAAACAATGTGGTGCAAATACAAAAGAAATTAATGTATTTTTAGAAGAAGTTGAAAGTACCAAAAACATATTTGTTTCTATCAAACAAAGTAATTTACATCCAAATGTGAAAGCATTTTTAGATTTTACTTTTAGAGTAATTGAACAAGGAAAACCTCATGAAATTGCTGCTGCTTTTACTTTTGGACGAGAGGATTTAGTTCCGAATATGTTTACTGAAATTTTAAAGAATTTTCAAAAGAATTTTCCTGAAACTGATTTGTCTAAACTGATTTATTACTTTGAAAGACATATTGAGTTAGACACAGACGAACATGGCCCAATGGCTATGAAAATGATTGAAGAACTTTGTGGAACCGATGAAAAAAAGTGGAAGGAAGTTGAAGTTGTTTCTATTGATGCTTTAGAAAAAAGACTCGGACTATGGAATGCCATTGAAGAGATAATAATTGAAAAAGAGGTTTTGGTTTAAAAAACATCAGTAATTTCGAATTTATTCCTAATTTAGGGTTTTTAAATTGGAATTAACATTTTATGTCATCACAAGATAGATTAACAAAAGCTTACAAAGAGGCTAAACGAATAGGTTTTGATCACTACTTCAAAATTTATTTTATTTAGCGATTGCCATCGCGGTGATAGTAGTTTTGCAGATGATTTTGCCAATAATCGAAATATTTATTATCACGCATTACAACATTATTTCAAAGAAGGTTATTCCTATATAGAACTTGGTGATGGTGATGAATTGTGGGAAAATATGTTTTTCAAAGATGTTTTTGAAGCCAATAAAAATGTGTATTTATTGATGCAAAAGTTTTATACTGAAAATCGCTTGCATTTAATTTTTGGTAATCACGATTTTGTTTATAAAAACCCAAATACTGTAAAAAGATTATTATCTGAATATTTTGATCCTAAAGAAGGGAAAAAAATTCCGTTGTTTCCAAATATTAAATTTGAAGAAGCAATTATTTTAGAACATCAAGAAAGTAACCAAGAATTATTTTTGACACATGGTCATCAAGCAGATTTTATGAATTATGTGGGTTGGAAATTCAATCGTTTTTTAGTTCGTGTTTTATGGAAACCTCTTCAAGTATGGGGAATTAAAGATCCAACAAGTCCCGCAAAAAATTATGTAGAGTTAGTTAAAGTTGAAAGAAGAATCAAAAAATGGATTGCAGATAACGGAAACAAAATCACAATCACAGGTCACACACATCGACCAAGATTTCCAAGTCCAGGTGAAAATGCTTTGCATTATTTTAATGATGGAAGTTGCGTACATCCAAGAAGTATAACAGGAATCGAAATTGAAGCTGGAACAATATCCTTAATAAAATGGCAAATTGATACCAAAGAAGATGGAACGCTTCAAATTGTTAGGGAACTTTTAGAAGGACCAGC
>JBLHNH010000168.1:0-3638 GCA_047622645.1 Flavobacterium sp. | reverse complement strand
GGGTCGGGGGTTCGAACCCCTCATCGCCCACAAAAAACTTCAACAGAAATGTTGGAGTTTTTTTATTAGATCAATATGGAATATTTTGTTTATATACTTTGCAGTAAGCTTAAAAGTAAATTTTACATTGGTTACACTTCTAATTTAGAAGAACGAATAACTCGCCATAATCAAAAATCAAAAGGCTTTACTGGTTCTGTTAATGATTGGGAGGTAATTTATACGGAAACATTTAATAAAAAAGAATTAGCGATTCAGCGCGAAAGGGTAATAAAAAGCTGGAAGAGTAGTGTCAAAATCAAAGAATTGATAGGGAGAAATATGTGAATTCAGAGCATTCCGATTCATCGGAAGGGTCGGGGGTTCGAACCCCTCATCGCCCACAAGAAACTTCAACAGAAATGTTGGAGTTTTTTTATTTAATACAATTTAGTGAATAGTGCTTGAATCTTAAAATTAAGGTCTTATTAATTTTATAATGTTTAATTTTGTAGAAAATTAAATGCAATGACTTTAGAGTATCAAAACGCTAGTCCTTTCAAAACATTAATATCTTTTCATAAGCTCATAGAAAGTTTAGAAGAGATTGCTATGTCGAATGTTGATTATCGTTCAAATTACGCTAAAAGCCTATTAAAAGAGATTGAGGATAAACCTGAATTTAGAAATGGAATTGAAGATTTATCTTTAATTAAGGAAAACCAAGATTTAATAAAAAATTTATTATCAGATTTATTTCCAACAGCTTTAACACACAATGAAATAAAAGTTGCTACAATTCCTTTTCAAAAATTTACATTTAATTATTCTGAACGCTATCGAAAAATTTTAACGGATGTAGGTTATCCTTTAGAAATTAACATAAGTGATTTTGATGAACATCAATTTTATATTCTCAATTCTTGTTTAATTTTAAATATCATTTTTAAGCAAAAAATTGAATTTACAAGTCCAATATTTTTTGATATTCCAGATAATAAGGGAATTATAAGACATTATAGAATTTTATATAATGCTGACTTTATTGAGATTTTACCTACAGAAAAATCCATTCAATTATTAGATTCAGAAATCAAGTTGTTGATTGATAATTATGATGATTTAGACTTATGGAAAAAATATTTTCCTGAAAAATCATGGATATTAAAAGGTTTTGTAATTGCTACTCTTATTGATGTAACAACTGAAAATGCCATTTCAAAATTAAAAACAAACCTTTTACAAACGGGTTACAAGTCAAAAGAGAAAGGAGAATCTGTAGAAGAAATATTTAGATCAATATTTAGAGTTCCTGATTTAAAAATCGGATTTACTTCTTTTGATAAAGAAGAAAAATCTTTTGTAAAGCCACCTTTTAATGAAAATACTTTTACAAGTTTTTTATTGAATAAGGAAGAACAAGAACCTTGTATGGGAATACTTTGTAATTACACATACGAATCATTAATTGAACATTCAAAGCCTCTAATCTTTTCAAATGTAGAATTATATAAGGTAAATACTAGTTTAAGTTTATTAGCCAATAAGTTGCTTTCTCAAGGAGTTAAGAGTTGCGTGCTTGCGCCAATTGTTAAAGACAATAACTTATTAGGTATTATGGAAATTGTTTCTGCAACTGCTGGAACTCTAAATTCTATTAATGCAAATAAATTAGATTTAGTGCTTCCTTTTATTTCAGATGCAATAGATCGATCTTACAGTGATTTAAAAAACTTAGAAGAAGCTATCATTCAGAAAGAATATACAGCCATTCATTCAAGTGTTTATTGGAAATTTAAACATGAAGTTAAAAACTATATTGATTCAATGAATCAGTCTAAAGAATATATTTTCAAAGAGATTAGCTTTAAAAATGTTTATCCATTATATGGTCAAATTGATATTAAAGGGTCTTCCGACAAACGAAATGAAACGGTTAAAAAAGATTTATTTGCACAATTAGAAACCTTAATTATAATTTTTAAAAAGAGTAAAGCATCAAGTAGTTTGCTTATTTTTGGACAACTTGAATTTGAATTAAAAGAATGTCTTGATGAATTAAATTTACCCTTAAAGGCTGATACAGAACAACAAGTTCAGCGTTATATTGAATCTGAAATCCATCCAGTATTAAAAGCGAATCAAGATAATGTTTCAATAAAAGAATTAATTGAAAATTATTTTGAAAGTTTAGACCCGAAAACAGGAATGTTTTATAAGCATCGAAAAGATTTTGATTATACTTTAACCATTATCAATAAAAAAATGGCTTCAATTATTGATGAAAAACAAATTGAAGCACAAAAAATATTCCCACATTACTTCGAAAGATTCAAAACAGATGGTGTTGAACATAATCTTTATATAGGCCAATCTATTGCACCTAGTCTTACGTTTGATAAAATATTCATCAGTAATTTAAGATTGTGGCAATTGCAAACTTTATGCGAAATGGAACTAGAACATCACCGTATAAAAGATACTTTGCCTTATGCACTTGAAGTTACTTCTTTGATTTTAGTTTTCAGCGCTCCTTTGTCTATTCGATTTAGAATGGATGAAAAACGATTTGATGTTGATGGTTCTTATAATGCAAGATACGAAGTCATTAAAAAACGAATTGATAAGGCTTTTATTTTAGGAACAAATGAACGAATAACTCAACAAGAAAAAATTACAATTGTTTATTCTAATAGTCAAGAAGAAAAAGAATATTTAAATTATATTAAGTATTTACAACACATAAATCTTCTAGAAGAGACTATTGAACAATTCGAAGTTGAAGAATTGCAGGGTGTTTCAGGTTTAAAAGCGATTCGAGTAAAAGTAGTTAATACGATAATTTCAGACGAAAAATATTCGTATCAAGAGCTTTTAAAAGAATTAAACTAAAGGTCTAATTTCAAAAGCATAGACAAATGCAATTACAGAAACGATAATTCCAATCATAAATATATTGTACGTTATTCTTAATAATCTGTATTTGCGTTCTAAAACGATTCCCAAAAGATATAAATCTCTAATCATTGCATTGTAAAGATAATTTCTATCGCCCATCATTTCGTTTATAGCATCTTCGTATTGCTCATAAGGCATTTTGTAAAAATTTCCAAAAAATAATAAATTCACTTTTCGATCTTTAATGTCTTGAAGACTATGACTTCCCGTTGTTACTTTAGGACGTGTTGATAATATAGCAAATATGATGCTTGTTACGCTAAATAACAATAGAATAAAAGTAGGAACAATTAAATGTTGGTTACTTGGGCTATCTAATTTAGGGATTATCGTAGAAAGTGCAATAGAAATTATTATCGCATTTACAGATAGTAAAATGTTAGCTTTGCTATCAGCAATTTCACTTAATCGTGTGTGATTGTTAAGCGTAACTCTAAACATCGTATCAATTCCTCTATCAGGTTTTATTTCTTTTCTTTTTTTGCCAGAAGTTTCTTTTAATTGTCTGTTTTTTTCTATTAGGTCAGCTATCTTTTTTATGTTTTTTTCTTTCTTAGGTTTCCATTTTGCTTTTGCATACGAAGTGTAATATTTGTGCTTTTGCGTCAACATGTTATAATTTTCAGTTGCCCATTCTTCATCCGTAAAAAACTTATTACATGTCTTTTCCCACTCTAAACGCAACTTTTCACAAGTTTCAA
>JBLHNH010000167.1:0-3715 GCA_047622645.1 Flavobacterium sp. | reverse complement strand
GTCATATTATAATTTTTCTAAAAGAAAGTTAGTCATTTTTGTAAATAATTGTAATCTTGTTGCGCCACCATAAATTCCGTGGTTTTTATCTGGATAAATAGCCCAGTCGAATTGTTTGTTGGCTTGCACTAAAGCTTCTACCATTTTCATAGTATTTTGCACATGCACATTATCATCCGCTGTTCCGTGAATTAAAAGATAATTACCTTTTAATTTCTTTACATGATTTATTGGCGAATTATCATCGTAACCACTTGCGTTTTCTTGTGGTGTTTGCATATATCGTTCTGTGTAAATTGAATCATAATATCTCCAACTTGTAACAGGTGCCACAGCAATTGCCGTTTTAAACACATCATTTCCTTTTAAAATACAGTTACTACTCATAAATCCACCGTAACTCCAACCCCAAATTCCAATTCTTGAAGCATCAACATACTTATATTTTCCAATAACTTTAGCTGCATCTATTTGGTCTTCAACTTCATATTTACCTAATTCTTTATAAGTAACTTTTTTAAAATCTGCACCTTTATAACCTGTTCCTCTTCCATCAACACAAACGATTATGTATCCTTTTTGTGCTAACATATAAAACCAATAGTCGTTATATGAATTCCATGAATTATGAACTTCTTGCGAACCTGGTCCTGAATATTGTGTCATAAAAACAGGATATTTTTTCGAAGCATCAAAATCAGCTGGTTTAATGATATAAGCATTTAACTCATGACCTTTTTCAGTTTTTAAAGTAAAAAACTCTTTTGGAGTCACATTGTATTTTGCTAATTTTTCTTCAGCTGCTTCGTTAGATAAAATCTTTTTGATTTCTTTTCCAGTTTTTGATTCGTTTAAAGTGTATGAAGGTGCTTGAGTTGCACTTGAAAACGAATTGATGTAGTATTCAAAATTTGGACTAAATGTTGCATCATTTGTTCCTGTTTTTGAGGATAGTCTTGTTTTTTCTTTTCCGTCAATTTTAATGGAATAAACATCTCTATTTATAGAACCATTTTCAACCGATTGATAATAAATGATTCCTGACTTCTCATTGAAACCGTAATAATTTGTCACTTCCCATTTTCCTGAAGTGATTTGCTTTTTTAGTTTTCCATTTTTATCGTAATGATAAATGTGGTTGAATCCGTCTTTTTCTGAAGTCCAAATAAAACTATTGTCTTTTAAGAACGTTAGATTATCTGTAACATCAACATAAGCTTTATCTTTTTCGTTAAGAACGATTGTAGTTTTTCCTGAATTTGAATCCACAAAATGTAAATCCAAATTATTTTGATGGCGGTTCATAACTTGAACACTTAATAGGTTTGAATCATTCGTCCATTCAATTCTAGGAATATAAAAATCTTTATAATCACCCAAATTAATCGTTTGTGACTTTCCAGTTTTTAAATCATAAATATGTAAAGAAACCACAGCATTTTTTTCTCCTGCTTTTGGATATTTAAACACTTCTTGCGTAGGATACAATCCTTGATTATATATATCCATTGAAAATTCTGGCACTTCCGACTCATCAAAACGAATGTATGCGATTTTAGATCCGTTTGCATTCCAATCATAAGCTTTTACAAATGCAAATTCTTCTTCGTAAACCCAATCCGTAATACCATTAATGATGGCATTTTTCTTTCCATCATTTGTAATTTGCAAATGAGAACCAGAAAGTGAATCAAAAACATACAAATTATTTTCGTAAGCGTAAGCTATTTTGGTTCCATCAGCAGAAAATGTTGGCTCTTGAATTTGTTTTGAAGTAAATTTTGATAATTTTTTTGATGAAATATCGTACACAAAATAATCCGCTGTAAACGAATGTCTAAAAATTGGAGCCGAATTTGAAGCAATCAAAATCTTTTTCTCTTCTTTATCGAAGGTATAACTATCAATAGAAGTTAATTCTGGGAAGTCTTTTGAGTCAATTAAAGTTGAAACTTTTTCCAAAGTCGCAAAATCATATAAATCAATTTTGGTGCTTCTAGCAGTTTTGTTAAAATCTAATACTGTGTATTGATTTGTGTTCTTCATGGCTTGGAGATCGTCCATGCTTTGGGTTGTAAAAGCCCCTGACCAAATCTCTTCTAACGTGATTTTTTGTTGAGCAACAATTGATAATGAAGTAAATAGGAATAAAAAGCCGAAAATAATTTTTCTTGTCATAATAATGTAAGGTAAAAACTTTCAATTTTACTAAAAATTATCGAGAAAACCTTGTTTTTTATGATATATTCACAAAAAAAAGGTTGTTAAAATCTCTATTATCTTACTTATCTTTGTAAAAAAAACACACAATGCTTCAAAATAAAGGCTTTTCTAAACTTACCAAAGAAGAAAAAATAAATTGGATTACAACAACTTACTTTTCAAATCCAGTTGATGCTGAAAAATTAGTAAAACAATATTGGAATTCTGATGCAAATTTGCAGAAATTGCATGATGAATTTATTGAAAATACGTTAACCAATTTTTATTTACCTCTTGGAGTTGCTCCTAATTTTGTAATAAATGACAAGACTTATACAGTTCCAATGGCAATTGAAGAAAGTTCGGTTGTAGCTGCTGCAAGTAAATCTGCTAAATTTTGGGCTGCTCGTGGTGGTTTTAAAGCAACTGTTTTAGGAACTGAAAAGATTGGTCAAGTTCACTTTTCATATGCTGGTTCTTTCGAAAATTTAGAATCATTTTTTAAAGAAAAAAAGTCTTCTTTTTATGATGACACAGCTTCTATCACCAAAAACATGGAAAAACGTGGTGGTGGAATTTTAGATATAAAATTAGTTAACAAAACAGATAAATTAGAAAATTACTACCAATTGCATGCTACTTTTGACACGAAAGATAGTATGGGTGCGAATTTCATCAACTCTTGTTTAGAGCAATTTGCTAAAACTTTGGAAAGAGAAGTTTCTACTTACGAAGGATTTTCTGAGAGTGATAAGCAAATTCAAATCATCATGTGTATTTTGAGCAATTTTGTTCCGAATTGCGTGGTTAGGGCTGAAGTTTCTTGTAAAATAGAAGACTTAAATGAAGACACGGGAATTAATCCAATGGAATTTGCTGAAAAATTTGTTAAAGCTGTTCAAATTGCCGAAATCGAACCTTACAGAGCGGTTACTCATAACAAAGGTATTATGAATGGAGTAGATGCAGTGGTTTTAGCAACAGGAAATGATTTCAGAGCAGTAGAAGCTGGCGCACACGCATACGCAAGCAGAAATGGAAGCTATTCAAGTTTATCGCATGCTTCTATTGAAAATGGGGTTTTTAAATTTTGGTTAGATATCCCATTAGCATTAGGAACTGTTGGTGGATTAACGAGTTTACATCCTTTAGTGAAATTTTCGCTAGAAATGTTAGGAAAACCTTCTGCTGAAGACTTAATGAAAATTGTTGCTGTGACTGGTTTGGCTCAAAACTTTGCTGCTTTACGATCATTAACCACAACAGGAATTCAAAAAGGGCACATGAAAATGCATATTCATAATATTCTAAATCAATTTCAAGCTACTAAAGAAGAAAAGGAAATAGTTATGAGACATTTTAAGGACACAACAACTTCTCATAGTTTAGTTGTGGATTATTTGGAAATGATAAGAAAGTAAAAATATAAAATTTCAGTATCATGAGATGCTGAAACGAATTCATCATAATATAGTTTTAGTATGACGAGATACTGAAACGAGTTCAGCATAAA
>JBLHNH010000166.1:0-3728 GCA_047622645.1 Flavobacterium sp. | reverse complement strand
GGTAATTCTAATATTGAAAACAATTCCAACTTTTGGAGTACTTCGTAATTCTGCTCAAGTGTTTTTGCAAAACCAAATCCAGGATCAATAAGTATATCATTCATTCCAAAACTTCTAGCAAGTTGAATTCTTTCTGAAAAATAAAATATCATTTCTTTAACTACATCCTCATAATTCGCAAGACTTTGCATGGTTTGAGGATTCCCCCTCATGTGCATCATTATGTAAGGAACTTGTAATTTCGCAACCGTTTCAATCATTTTTTTATCCAACATACCTGCTGAAATATCGTTTACCATTGCAACTCCATTTTCAATGGCAAGTTTAGCGACTTGACTTCTAAAAGTATCAACAGAAAGCAAAATATTTGGAAACTTTTTTATCAATAATTTAATTATTGGAATCAATCGACTAATTTCTTCTGCTTCAGAAACAAATTCAGCATTTGGCTTGCTTGAATAAGCACCAACATCAATAAATGTTGCACCATCTTGCAGCATTCTTTCAACTTGATTTAGAATTTGTAATTCATCTTTATATTTTCCACCATCATAAAACGAATTTGGAGTAATATTTAAAATTCCCATTATTTTGGGTTGCGATAAATCAATCAAGTATCCTTTGCAATTAATTGTCATTTCTCATTTTTTAAAGACTTCAAAAATCAAAAATCATTAATCTTAATTCTTAAATCAAATATATTCTCTATTTTTGAAAATTATATACAAAGATACAATTCTAATGAAGAATACGTCACAACAATACGATGCAATTATAAGCACTTGCAGAACCTTATATTCCAAAAAAATGAAAGATTATGGAAGTGCTTGGAGAATTTTGCGTTTGCCATCACTAACCGATCAAATTTTTATAAAAGCACAAAGAATTAGAAGTTTACAAGAAAATGTAGTCCGAAAAGTTGATGAAGACGAAACATCAGAATTTATCGGAATTATCAATTATTGTATTATGGCTTTAATTCAAATTGATAAAGGAATCGCTGCTCAACCAGATTTAGGTTTTGATGAAGGTGTTAAATTATACGATGAAAAAGTAGCGATAACAAAAGAATTGATGGAAAACAAAAACCACGATTATGGTGAAGCTTGGAGAGAAATGCGTGTGAGTAGTTTAACGGATTTAATCCTTCAAAAATTACTTCGCGTGAAGCAAATTGAAGACAACAAAGGAAAGACATTAGTTTCTGAAGGTATTGATGCAAATTATCAAGACATGATTAACTATTCTGTCTTTGCTTTAATTTTAATGGGTAAAGACTCACAATAACATACTATTAACAAAATTTAATTCTAGAAACTGTAGTTTTACACTTAATATTTTTTTTGAAGTTTAGAATTTTAAAAAACGTAATTTATTTTTTTTATGAACAAATATGCCCTTTCTTGGTTAATTAGAATAATAATTGCAACACTTTTTATCGTTTCAGCTGTTGCTAAATTATATCCATCACCTTATTTTGCAATTTCAACTTTTGAAGTAAAACAATTATATCCATTAGGATTTTCTGAACATATAGCTCCTTATTTTTCTAGATTTCTAATTGGAATTGAATTAGCCTTAGGATTACTCTTTTTATTACCCGTAAAAATTAGAAAAATAATTACACCAGCTTCTATTTTACTATTAGCTGTTTTCACAATTCATTTGGCTTATGAAACTTTTAAAACTGGTGGAAATAGTGGTAATTGTGGTTGTTTTGGAAGTTTATTACCAATGACACCAATAGAAGCAATTGTCAAAAACATTGTAGCGATTGGATTATTGATTTGGTTACTAATACTAAAAGTTCCTGATACAGTTAAGAATCGTTTGTGGTTTACTTCAACAATAACGTTAGCCTCTATTCTGGGATTATTTATGTTGGCTCCTATTCGACCAATTGAAACTAAAATTGACTTAGTACCAATAGAAGAACTAAATACTATTTTACCTAATACAACTGACTCTACTTTTATTAATAATGAACCTGTTATTTCTAAAACGAATAAAGACACTCTTAAAAAATCCGAAGAAACAAAAGAGGTTGTAGACGAACCAAAAGCAACAAAATCGGGTTATGCAAAATTTTATGCAGATATTGATAAAGGCAAAAAAATACTTTGCTTCTTTGCTCCAGGTTGCGATCATTGCCAAGATACTGCAAAAGAATTAACAGCAATGCGAAAAAAAGATAAGAATTTCCCAGAAGTAAAAATAATTTTTATGAATGAAGAAGCTTATAAAATTCCCGAATTCTTTAAAATCGCACAAGCAATTTACCCTTATAAAATCATTGAAATTATACCTTTTTGGAATGAATTAGGTGACAACAGAAATACTCCAGGAGTTTTATATTTATGGAACGGAAATAAAATTAAAATGTATGACGGAATTGATACTAATCAATTTAATGGAAAAGCATTAGAAAAAATGGTTAAAGAACCTTATTCAAAAATTAAATAAATTATGAAAAAAATATTCTCATTACTAGTAATTGCTTTTGGTTTTGCATCTTGCTCACAAGCACAACAAACTGAATTTAAAGCTGAAGCTTTATCAAACACTATGAAAACTGTAGATAATACAGACATCACTTTTCAAGAAATTCTAAAAAAATACGAAGGAAAAACTATCGTAATTGAAGTTTGGGCTTCGTGGTGTAGTGATTGTATCAAAGGAATGCCAAAGATTAAGTCTTTACAAGAAAAGTATCCAGACGCAACTTATTTGTTTATTTCAATGGATAAAAATCATGATGCCTGGACAAAAGGAATTGAAAAATATGAAGTTCAAGGAGAACATTATTTAACTACTGATGGAATGAAAGGTGTTTTTGGAAAATCAATAAAATTAGATTGGATTCCAAGATATATGGTTGTAGATAAAACAGGAAAAATAGCTTTGTTTAAAGTTATAGAAGCTGATGACGAAAAATTAGTTGAGACACTAGAAAAATTAAAATAAGATAATAGATTTTCGGATTAAGTATATTCAAAAAAAAAAAAAAGATGAGAAAACACATAGTAGCAGGAAACTGGAAAATGCACAAAAACAATCAAGAAACAATTACTCTTCTTGAAGAAATTATTTCAAAAAAAGCAGTAAACAACACTGAAATCGTAGTAGCACCAACATTTGTAAACCTTTTAACAGCTGTTGAAACAACAAAAGAAAAAGGAATTACAGTTGCAGCTCAAAACATGCATCAAGCAGAAGGTGGAGCTTTTACAGGTGAAATTTCAGCTGAAATGTTAACATCAATTGGTGTAAACACTGTTATTTTAGGACATAGCGAAAGACGTGCTTATTTTCATGAAACAGATGCATTATTAGCTCTCAAAGTTGACACTGCTCTAAAGCATGAAATGCGTGTAATTTTTTGCTTTGGTGAAGAATTAAAAGACAGACAAATAGACAACCATTTTAATGTTGTAGAATACCAATTACGTGATGCTTTATTTCATTTAGAAAAAAGCGATTGGTCTAAAATTGTTTTAGCATACGAACCTGTTTGGGCTATCGGAACTGGTGAAACTGCTTCTCCGGCACAAGCTCAAGAAATGCATAAATTTATCCGTACTTTAATTGATAAAGTATATGGACAAGAAGTAGCTGAAAATATTTCTATTCTATATGGTGGAAGTGTAAAACCTGATAATGCAAAAGAAATTTTCTCAAATCCTGATGTAGATGGTGGATTAATTGGTGGAGCAGCTTTAAATGCTGAT
>JBLHNH010000165.1:0-3856 GCA_047622645.1 Flavobacterium sp. | reverse complement strand
AAAACTTAACTTTTGCAATTGTCATTAAAATTTAAAATATGAAAATAGATTTTACAAAAAATAACGACGGATTAATTCCAGCTATCATTCAAGATAACGAAACTAAAAATGTTTTAATGTTGGGTTATATGAATAAAGAAGCTTTGGATAAAACTTTGGAAACACAAAAAGTGACATTTTTTAGTCGTTCAAAAAATAGATTATGGACAAAAGGTGAGGAGAGTGGTAACTTTTTAAACCTAGTATCTGTTAAAAATGATTGTGATAATGATACACTTTTAATTCAAGTAAATCCTGTTGGACCTACCTGTCATACTGGTTCAGATACGTGTTGGCAAGAAAATAATAATCAAGAATATGGCTTTATTTCAAAGTTAGAAAGCATAATTCAGAATAGAAAAGAAAATGCAGATTCAGAAAAAAGTTATGTAGCTTCATTGTTTGAAAAAGGAATCAATAAAATTGCTCAAAAAGTTGGAGAAGAAGCTATTGAAGTCGTTATTGAAGCCAAAGATTCAAATGATGATTTATTTTTATCTGAAAGTGCTGATTTACTTTTTCACTACTTAATATTGTTACAGGCAAAAGGATTTAAATTAAATGATGTTATCTCGATTTTAAAACAAAGGGAAAAATAATATTTTGTAAATTTACATGCTTAACCAATAAAACTGTATTATGAAATTTCACACAAGAAAATGGGTCAAACCAGAAGATTTAAATGCAAATGGCTCCCTTTTTGGAGGAAAACTTTTATCGTGGATTGATGAAGAAGCTGCTTTATATACGATTATTCAATTTGAAAACAATAAAGTTGTCACCAAATATATGAGTGAAATCAATTTTATGAGCTCAGCAAAACAGGGTGATATTGTTGAAATAGGAATGGAAGTAGTTAAATTCGGAAAATCTTCAATTATACTTAATTGTGAAGTTCGAAATAAAATGACACAAGAAACTATTATCACTATAGATAACATAACGATGGTTAATTTAGGAGAAGACGGTAAACCAAAACCACATGGAAAAACCGAAATTGAATATGTAGTTAATAGGTTAAGAGACAGATAGTTTTTTATTTTTTAATAATTTTCGTTGTTTGACCGTTAACAGATAATAAATATGTAGCTGTGTTTAAATTAGAAATATCAATTTGGTTATTTTGAATATTTAAATTTGATACTAAATTTCCTTTCAAATCATAAATTTGTCCCTCATGAAACTGTATTTCACTTTTAAGGTTGATTACTCCATTAGAAGGATTTGGATAAACGACAAGTGATTCAGACCGATTAATATTTGATTTTACATCTAAAACAATATTGTTTAAGGTATTTAATGCTACTTTAGAAATTTTACCAGAAACTGTTTGAATAAAATATAAATCATCATTAACGATAGTTATTCCATTTGGCCAAGAACTTGGAGGTAATTGAATATTACTTATCATTTGAAAATTAGGTAAAGAATAATACGATATTGAATTTAATGAACTTTCACAAATGAAAAGATTTTCATTATTTAAAACAATACCTGCAGCATAGTTTAAATTAGTTAAAACAGTTGTAACTGAATTTGTACTACAATTATATTTGTATAAAGAATTTGTAGTATTAGAGGTAATATATAATTCGTTGTTTAGTAAAGCAAAAAAATTAGGTTTGTAATTGGTCAATACATCAGTGATTACATTAGTCGATAAATTAATTTTTGAGATTTTTTCGGCAACATACTGACCAATATATAAATCATTATTTATTTGTGCCATAGGACCTGCAATTGATGCCAATTCTATAGGTTGCACATTTTGGTATGAAAGGTCAATTCTATAAGTTTTATAGGGACTTTCTACACCTACATATAGTACATTATCCTTAATGTAAATAAAGTTAGGGTTTTCATTAAATTGATAAACTAATTCAACTGTAGGAGTAGAAGCAGTATAATCAAATTTGTATACTTTTTTATGGACATAGGCGGTAAAATAAATATAGTTACCTTTATAGGCTAGGTTAGTAATTCCTGCAGTGCTGAAATTGGTGATAACATCTGTTACTTGAGAATAAGATACATTTGCCATTAGTATAGCTATGAATAATAATAATTTAGTTCTCATAAATTCGTTGTTTTATTTGAAATTAAACATCTGTAACTTTTTCGATTAAGTGTTATAATTTAACGATTAAGTGTAAATTTATACTTTTTTTTGCAAACTACATATTAAGAATTATACTTATTTTATAAAATATACGATAAACCGTAAAAATTTAACAATATTATTACATGAAATTAATACTAGAAAGCGCTTTTAACTACTTATCTCAATTAAAAGAAAATAATAATAGAGAATGGTTTATTGCAAACAAGCCAGAATTCGAAAAAGAACAAAAAAATTTAAAAGTCTTTTTTGGAGATCTGAAAAATGAATTAGAACAAATCGATAGTATCGAAAAAATGCAAATTTTCAGAATTTATAGAGATGTAAGGTTTTCTAAAAACAAAACACCCTATAAATCACATTTTAGTGCTGGTTTTGTTCGTCAAAAACCGAATTTGCGTGGAGGATATTATTTGCATATTGAAGAAAATGCTACTTTTGTTGGTGGTGGATTTTGGGAACCTAATAAAGAAGATTTATTACGTATTCGAAAGGAATTAGCCATAGATGCTAAAGAGTTAAGAGAAATTATTAAACAAAAAGAGTTTGTAAAATATTTTGGATCTCTAGAAGGTGAAGAATTAAAAACAGCACCAAGAGATTTTGACAAAAATCATGTTAATATTGATTTAATTAGAAAAAAACAATATATAGTCACAAGAAAATTCACAAATAAAGAAGTTTTATCTCCAGAATTTGAAAAAGAAGTCATACTTACTTTTAAAGCTATGCGCCCTTTTTTTAATTATATGAGCGATATTTTATCAACAGACTTAAACGGCATTTCCCTTTATTAAATTAAATAATTGAACTTGACTTTTTAAACGTTCAATTACTAAGGTCATAATTCTTTTATTTAAGTTTGATGAATTGGTGATATAATTTTTATATTCGCTAATAGTAAACCAAGCAAGGACGATTCCTTTTAATGTATTTCTATATTTGATATCTCGCTTAATAGCGTTTTCTATAAATGCTAGTTTATTTTCAACCGAAAGCGAGTAGAAGTCGTTTTTGTGTTTATCTATATAGTTTCTAAAACTTTCAATAAATAAGTCATTATTTAACTTTAGAATAGGTCTAAGTGTCTGATTTTGAAATTTTTCTTCTGATGATGAGCTCTCAGAAACGATTCCAATTATATTTTCTCTTACTTTTAAAAGTAATTCATCGCGTGTTTCCATTTTTATTATAAAGGTAAAAAAATAACCTCTAATTTCTTAGAGGCTATTTTATTTATTAAAAAATATTTTTTTATAGTTGTTTTATTTTAAAAGTAACTTTTCTTACTAAAGAAAGATTAGAAGAACCCTCACCTAAAGTGTCTTCACCCTGAGGGATAATTGTCATTCTTGAACCATTAATTCCTGCTTTTTCAACAATAGATTTAACTCTTTCAGCTCTTTTTCTAGATAACTTATTATTGTATTCATTTGAACCTCTTGTGTCAGCAGTTCCTATGATATCTGCAGTTGCACTTTGGTTTTCTCTTAAATAGTTTATGACAAAGTATAAATCATTTGTCGATGAAGATTTAGGATCAAATGAATCCGTATCAAAGAAAACATTAATGTAACCCTGATTAATTAATTCTAAGGGTGATTTGCTACCTCTACCACCAGTAGTTTCATTTGAAACACCTATAGCTTCTTTAGTTTTAGCTTCAACATATCTTTCTAATTCATCTGGAACTCCATT
>JBLHNH010000164.1:0-4109 GCA_047622645.1 Flavobacterium sp. | reverse complement strand
GGTGGAACTTTAGGTTTTTTGAAAGACAATGAAACCATTTATTTTCAATCAGAAGTTACTGGATTTTCGCATTTATATACTTTAAATTTAACTTCAAAAAAGAAAACCCAACTTACTTCAGGCAATTGGGAAGTTAGAGACGTAAAGCTTTCACAAGATTTGAAAACATTTTATATCACAACAAACACAAATCATCCTGGAAACAGAGAATTCTATAAATTAGATAGTGAAACCAAAAAAATGACACCTATTTTAACTAATGATGGTGCTTATGAAGTAGAATTATCACCTAATGAAAAACACCTTTTAGTTCGGTATTCTTATAAAAATAAACCTTGGGAATTATATGTAGCTGAAAACAAATCCAATCCAATTTTAAAACAAATAACACATTCAACTTCAAAAGAGTTTGAATCTTATGCATGGAATAATCCTAAAGTAATTACATTTAGTGCACAAGATGGAAATTCGGTTTATGCAAGATTATACGAACCAAAAACAGAAACCAAAAATAAAGCAGCAATCCTATTTGTTCACGGCGCAGGTTATCTTCAAAACGCTCATAATTATTGGAGTTCTTATCATCGTGAATTCATGTTTCATAATATGTTATCCGATTTAGGATATACAGTTTTAGACATTGATTATAGAGGAAGTGACGGTTACGGAAGAGATGTCAGAACCGGAATTTACAGACATATGGGTGGTTTAGATTTGTTAGATCAATTAGATGGGAAAAAATATTTGGTTGACACTTTAGGTATTGATACCAAACGAGTTGGAATCTATGGTGGTTCTTATGGCGGATTCATAACTTTGATGGCTTTGTTGACAGAATCAGGAGAGTTTAAAGCTGGTGCAGCTTTACGTTCAGTTACCGATTGGGCACATTATAATCAAGGGTATACTGCAAATATTTTGAATTTTCCTGAAACAGACTCAATAGCATTTAAAAGAAGTTCACCAATATATTTTGCTGAAAACTTACAAGACAACTTGTTAATGTTACACGGAATGGTTGATGATAATGTACAATTCCAAGACGTAGTTCGTTTGTCGCAACGTTTTATTGAATTAGGAAAAAAAGATTGGGATTTAGCTGTTTTTCCTGTGGAAGCTCACGGATTTAAAGAAACCTATTCATGGATTGACGAATACAGACGAATTTTAGAATTGTTCAATAAAAACTTATTAGAAGAATAATGGAAATCCTTGAATTAACTACTAAAGAAGCAATGTTAGAACAGCTGCCAATTATCCAACAATTGTATGCTGATTTTACGTTGGAAAAATACGAATCGCTTTTAGATGAGATGGTACCTATAAATTACAAGCAAGTAATCATCAGAGAAAACAATGAAACTTTAGCTTTGGCAGGATTTTGGATAGCTTCTAAATTGTGGTGTGGAAGATATTTGGAGTTAGACAATGTAATAGTTCACCCAAATCACCGTTCTAAAGGAGTTGGAAAAGTTATTACAGAATATTTGGTTGAAAAAGCGATAAAAAATAATTGTACAATGGCTGTTTTAGATGCTTATACAACTAATTTTGCCGCTCACAAATTCTACATAAATCATGGCTTTGTGCCCAAAGGATTTCATTTTGTAAAATATTTAAATGAATAGATATGAAATTAGTAATCACATTACTTTTGTTTGGAATTTTTTCTTGTTCTTCATCAAAAGAAATTCCACAAGATCTTTCTGAAAACATTGAAACTGTTTTTTACCAAAAATGGGTAGCTGGTGTTAAAGGTGGTGGAAGCGGAATAAATTTTCATGTTGTTTTAAAAAAACCTTTAGTAGAGGAATACAAATTAGAAAAAGTACATTTTGACTCCTATGAGGAAAGTTTTCAAAAGCTATCTGAAACAGAATATATTGCTAGAATTATAAACCATCAAAATGATTTAATTTTAGATGCAAATCCAGAAAAAGAATATGGTAATAAAGCCCAAGAAGTTAAACTTAAACCTGGTGTAGCCATTTTATATTTCAAAATAAAAGGAAAAGAAATCATCAAAAGCTTTCAAAACGTCAAAGAAAGACCAATGATTGCTTTTCCGTCAAGGAATAAAGAAAAGAATTAATTACTTTTGCTTCAATATCAAAAACCAATACTTTGAGTGTATATAAAAGTCTTTTTAAACAAACCGCAATTTATGGCTTAGCAACAGTTTTGCCTAGAATGTTTAGTTTTATTTTAGTGCCTTTATACACTGATCCTGAAGTTTTAAATGTAAGAGAATATGGAGAAGTTTCTATTATTTTTTCATGGTTAGTTTTCTTTAACGTCATTTTATCTTACGGAATGGAAACTAGTTTTTTTCGTTTCTTTTCCAAAGAAGACAATAAAAATGTAGTTAGTACATCAACAATTTCTCTTTTTTGGTCATCAATTGCCTTCTTAATTATTGCTTTATTAAGCAGGAATTACTTAGCAAAAGCAAGCAATATTAATGTTGAATTCATAGTTTACACCATTTGGATTTTGGTTTTAGATGCATTAGTAATTATTCCATTTTCAAAATTAAGAGCAGAAAAAAGACCAATGTTTTATGCTATAATTAAAGTAGGAAATGTTGCTTTAAACTTGTTTTTAAATTTATTTTTTTTGCTTTGGTTACCAAAGTTAGCTGTCAATTCTCCAAACAGTTTTATCAGCACAATTTATTTCGAAAATTTTCAAATAGGTTATATTTTTGTTGCTAACATTATAGCTAGTTTCGCCACATTTGTACTACTTTCTCCTAGTTATATTAAAATGAATTGGCATTTTGACATGCAACTTTGGAAAAAAATGATGCAATATAGTTTACCAGTAATGGTTGCTGGAATTGCCTTTGCAATTAATGAAACTTTCGATAGAATTCTATTGGATTATATTTTACCAGAAAACATGGCTAAAACCGAAATTGGTGCTTATTCAGCATGTTATAAATTAGCTTTATTTATGACTTTATTTGCAACAGCATTTCGTTTAGGAATTGAACCATTCTTTTTTAGTCACTCTTCCAATGAAAATGCAAGTAAGACTTATGCTGAGATTACTAAATATTTTGTGGTCTTTGGTTCAGTAATTTTATTAGTTGTTGTTGTTTTTGCGGATGTTTTAAAAATATTAATTATTCGTGATCCTTCTTATTGGGAAGCAATGAAAGTTGTTCCTCTAATTATTTTAGCTAACTTCTTTTTAGGAATTTATAACAACTTATCGGTTTGGTATAAACTAACTGATAAAACAAAAATGGGAATGTATATTTCGATTATTGGAGCAATAATAACTTTAGCATTAAACTTTTTACTGATTCCAATTTGGAGTTATATGGGAAGTGCGATTGCAACAATTTCAGCATATGGTACAATGATGCTAATTTCTTATTATCTTGGAAATAAGTATTATCCAATTCCATATGATATGAAGAAAATTATGAGTTATTTAGGAATTTCGATAATATTATCAGGCATTTCGTTTTACGTCGAAATATTTAGAGAAACTTATATTTTTGGTATTTTAGCCATAATCTTTTTTGCTTATTATATTTACAGAAATGAAAAACAAATTTTATTAAAAATTATCAAAAGAAAATGAACATTAAAATAATAAACAAATCTCAACATTCATTACCTAATTACGAAACAATTGCTTCTGCTGGAATGGATCTACGTGCCAATTTAACAGAATCAATTTTATTAAAACCATTAGGAAGAACCATTGTTAAAACAGGCCTTTTTATTGAATTACCAATTGGGTTTGAAGCTCAAGTTAGACCAAGAAGTGGTTTAGCAGCCAAAAAAGGTATCACAGTTTTAAATTCACCAGGAACAGTTGACGCAGATTATCGTGGAGAAATCGGAGTAATTTTAGTAAATTTATCCAATGAAGACTTTATAATCGAAAATGGAGAAAGAATAGCTCAATTAGTTATAGCAAAACACGAAAGAGCCGAATGGATTGAAGTTAAAGAATTATCGGAAACGCCAAGAGGAGAAGGTGGTTTCGGTAGCACAGGAGTTAAATAACATTTAATAATTAAAAGATTAAAGAATTTAAAGATTATTGATTTTTAAATTTTTCAATCTCTAAGTCTTACAATATATATATAT
>JBLHNH010000163.1:0-4168 GCA_047622645.1 Flavobacterium sp. | reverse complement strand
GGAACTATAAGAGCAAGTTTTGCATTTTATAATACTAAAGAAGAAATTGATATCTTTGTAGAAGCCGTTAAGAGAGCTAAAATGATGTTGTCTTAAAAACTAGAAATTATGAAACTATTACTTACAATTTTCTTGAGTGTTTTTCTTGCTAAAGGATGTTCTGAATATAAAGATTTAGAAAAAGTAAAGATCGTTTATGATGCCAACAGTAGAGGATATCATAAAACAATTACAATAGAGAATAAAACATTTTTTGTTACTAATTCAAGAGATGAAAAAGCTCATGAAGTTAAATTAACTGATGCAGAATGGAAATCAATAGCCGATTTATTTAATAAAGTAGATTTAACTACCTACAATAAATTAGAAGGTCCAACTCAAGAACGCTACTATGATGGAAAACCTCCTGCAAATTTAACAATCACTAAAGATGATGTGGTTTATGCAACTTTAGGCTTTGATCATACAATTCCACCAACGCAAATTAAAGATTTGGTTGACACAATTTTAAAATTATCAGAAAAGAAATAATTCAGCATGCAAATTAAAGAAATACAAGACGAAATAGTAGATGAATTCTCCATGTTTGAGGATTGGATGCAACGTTACGAATACATTATTGAACTTGGAAAATCATTACCAATAATAGAAGAAAAATATAAAACCGAAGATAATATTATCAAAGGTTGTCAGTCTAAAGTTTGGGTTCACGGAGAAGAACAAGGAGAAAAAATTGTTTTTTCAGCAGATAGTGATGCCATTCTAACTAAAGGAATCATTGCAATTCTTATTCGTGTTTTTTCAAATCAAAAACCAGAAGCAATTCTCGAAGCTAATACTGATTTTATTGATGAAATTGGTTTAAAAGAACATTTGTCTCCAACAAGAGCCAATGGATTAGTTTCGATGATTAAACAAATAAAAATGTATGCATTAGCCTTTCAAGCGAAGCAATCAAATTAATAATTAAGTATTTAACAATAAAAGATACTTTTATAAATTCAGCATAATATGGAAGAATATAAAGACACAGTTAACCTAGGAGAAGATGTAGTAAAAACGTTAAAAGCGATTTATGATCCAGAAATTCCTGTGGATATTTACGAATTAGGATTAATTTATGATGTGATGATAAACGAAGATAATGATGTTAAAATCTTAATGACATTAACTTCTCCAAATTGTCCAGTAGCCGAAACTTTACCACTTGAAGTTGAAGAAAAAGTAAAGTCTATTGACGTTGTTAAATCTTGTGAAGTAGAAATTACTTTTGATCCACCATGGAGCAAAGACTTAATGAGTGAAGAAGCTAAATTAGAATTGGGAATGCTTTAAAATTAGTTGTCCATATTCAGTTGGCAGTTTAAGCTAACTCTGAACACTAAAATCTGAACACTAAAAATGGCTCGTTTTCAACCAAAATCATTCAAAGACACTAAGAAAATCGGATTAAAAGATTCTTTTAACTCACTTACTTACATACCTCGTTTTTTCAAAGAAATTTGGCAAACTAACAAAAAGCTGTTTTTAATTTCTGCATTATGTAGGTTAATAGCAGCTTTATTACCTGTTGTAATTCTTTGGGTTGGAAAAATCATCATTGATGAAATTATTCGAATTACTACTCAAGGTGAAAAAGACTTTTCTGAACTTTGGAAATATGTTTTATTAGAATTTATTCTGGTTGTTCTTTCCGATTTAATGAGCAGAGCAATTTCATTGACTGACGGTATTTTAGGAGATCAATATAACATCAATACTTCAGTTAAAATTATTGAAAAAACAAATGAAGTTGATATTAGTCTTCTAGAAAATTCTGAATTCTACGACAAACTAGAAAGAGCAAGAACTCAAACCATGGGTAGGGTTGATTTAATGTCAAATGTATTAGGTCAAGCACAAACTACCATTTCAATCTTGACTTTAGTAGCGGGTTTAATTTATTTTGAACCATATCTAATCATTTTACTAGTTTTAAGCATCATTCCATCATTCATTAATGAAGTTCGTTTTAGTCAACAACAATATTCATTAGCCAGAAGTTGGACAGCCGAAAGACGTGAACTAGATTACCTAAGGTTTATAGGTGCAAATGACAAAACAGCTAAAGAAATTAAACTTTTTGGTTTAACCAATTTTGTAGTAAATCGATTTAGAAACTTAGCCATAAAATATTTTAACCTGAATAAAACGTTAGTTATTAAACGTTCAAGTTATGGATTTTTGTTCAATTTGTTGGGTTCAATTAGTTATTACGCAGCCTACGTTTTTATTATTTATCGTGTTTTGTCTGGTGTTATTACTTTAGGTGAATTGACTTTTCTTTCGGGAAGTTTTAACCGTTTGATGAAAAGTTTACAAGATTTTTTCTCTAAATTTACTCGTATTTCCGAAAGTTCATTGTACTTGAAAGACTATTTCGATTTTATTGATATTTCTATCGATCCTAAAACAGCAGAAGATATTCCTTTACCAAAAGTGATTCAAAAGGGATTTGAATTCAAAAATGTTTTCTTCGCTTATCCAGAATCAGAAAATCAAATCTTAAAAGATGTAAGTTTTTCTATTAAAGCTGGAGAAAAAATAGCCTTTGTAGGTCAAAATGGTGCCGGAAAAACAACCTTAACCAAATTATTACTTCGATTTTATGAACCAACTTCTGGTGAAATTTTACTAGACGGAATTAATATAAATCGTTACAATAAAAGCGAATATCAAGCTTATTTTGGAGTATTATTTCAAGATTTCTTTAGATATGAATTTACAGTAAGAGAAAACATTGCGATTGGAAAAATTGATGAAATTGAAAATCAGGAACGAATCGAAAAAGCAGCGAAATTAAGTTTAGCAGACGAAGTAGTTTCTGAACTAGCTTCAGGATATGATCAACAATTAGGAAAACGATTTGTCAAAGGTCAAGAACTATCTGGTGGCCAATGGCAAAAAATTGCTTTAGCAAGAGCTTACATGAAAAATGCCGAAGTCATGATTCTAGATGAGCCAACATCAGCACTAGATGCCAAAGCAGAAAGCGAAGTTTTCGAAAGATTTATACATCTAATTAAGAATAAAACAAGTGTCATAATTTCTCACCGATTTAGCACTGTTCGGCAAGCAGATAGAATAATTGTTTTACAAGAAGGAAAAATTTTAGAATCAGGAACGCATGAACAATTGATGACAAATAACAAGTTATATGCTCAATTGTTTACGCTTCAAGCAGAAGGATATAAATAAATATGGAAAAAGAAATAATAAATAAAGTAACTAATAGTGTTTTGGAAGTTTTTGATTTAGAACATTACTTTCCAAAGCAATCCATTCATACTATTGATATTTCTCAATGGTTAGTAGAAGGTTTTATGTTGAAGGAAAAAGACTTTAGAGAATCCTTAAAAAATTACGATTGGTTGCAGTATAAAGACTCTTTGGTTTCAATATATTGTGCTACCGATGCAATTCTGCCTGCCTGGACTTTTGCCTTAGTTTCTGTTTACCTTCAACCCTATGCCTTAAAAGTTGTTTCTGGAAATAAAAATGATTTACTTTTAAACTTATACCAAGAGAAATTAAACCAAATCGATTTTTCTATTTATGAAAAAAAACCTGTTATCTTAAAAGGTTGTTCTAATAAACCTGTTCCACAGGAAGCCTATGTTTTGGCTATTCAAAAAATAATGCCTTACGCAAAAAGTGTAATGTTTGGTGAGGCTTGTTCGGCAGTTCCTTTATTTAAATCGGTTAAATAGTGTTTTTATCGATTAAAATTGATCTTGCAATGGAAAATTTGGCATAAATCATGTCAAATAGTATCTTTGCATTTTAATTTAATCTAGATGAAAATGAAAAAATTACTACTTAGTTTATTGTTAGTTTCTTCAATTGTATTAGCACAAGATAGTGAGAAAGAAACTTTGAAAGGAACGGAAGAAGTTGCTGCAAAAGTTGGAATCGAAAAACCCGACGGTTGGATTAAATCTGGAACATTTTCACTTATCGGAAATCAAACAACTTTTAACAACTGGTTAGCTGGAGGTCAAAGTAGTCTTTCTGGCAACTTGCTAGTTAACTACGATTTTAATTATAAAAAAGGAGATTGGTCTTGGGATAATAAATTGATGGCTGGTTATGGTATCACAAAATTAAAAGATGCAGATTTACAAAAATC
>JBLHNH010000162.1:0-4192 GCA_047622645.1 Flavobacterium sp. | reverse complement strand
TATCTGACGCATTAGTAAAACGTTCTATGGAACCAGTTGCTAAAGCCTTAAAAGATGCAGGTTTATCTACATCTGATATTGATCAAGTAATTTTAGTTGGAGGTTCTACTCGTATGCCAAGAATTGCGGATGAAGTTGAAAAATTCTTCGGTAAGAAAGCATCAAAAGGAGTAAATCCTGATGAAGTAGTTGCAATTGGAGCTGCCATTCAAGGTGGAGTTTTATCTGGAGATGTTAAAGATGTATTGTTATTAGATGTTACACCTTTATCTTTAGGTATCGAAACTATGGGTGGAGTTATGACTACATTAATTGAGTCTAACACAACAATTCCAACAAAAAAATCACAAATATTTTCAACTGCTGCTGATTCTCAACCAACTGTTGAATTACACGTATTGCAAGGTGCAAGAACAATGGCTGCTGATAATAAAACTATAGGTCGTTTTAACTTAGACGGTATTCCACCAGCACCAAGAGGAGTTCCTCAAATTGAAGTAACTTTTGATATTGATGCTAATGGTATCATTAAAGTTTCTGCAACTGATAAAGGAACTGGTAAATCGCATGATATTCGTATCGAAGCTTCTTCTGGCTTAACTGCTGAAGAAATCGAAAGAATGAAAAAAGATGCTGAAGCTAATGCTGATGCAGATAAACAAGCAAAAGAAAGAGTTGAAAAATTGAATCAAGCAGATAGTATGATTTTTCAAACAGAAACTCAATTAAAAGAATTAGGTGAGAAATTATCTGATGAACATAAAACAGCTATTGAATTTGCTTTAACTGAATTAAGAATGGCTCACGAATCACAAGATTTAGTAGCGATCGATAAAGGTTTAGATAACATTAATGCAGCTTGGAAAATAGCAACTGAAGCAATGTATGCTCAAGGTGAAGCTAAAGAAGGACAGCCTGAAGCAGATGCATCTGGTGATCAAACTCAGGATGTTGAATTTGAAGAGGTTAAAGAAGATAAATAATAGTAAATATTATTAATTCATAATTAAACCGAGTAAGTAATTACTCGGTTTTTTTTTGGAATATATTGAAAATTGTAAAAACATGTGGAAAAGTAATGGCTGCTATAAATGAAAATAAAATAGTTTCTAGCATAGAATTATTTTTCATTAGATAGAAGTAAAGAATAAAACTTACTATCGCTAAAAACCAAATTAAAAGTCCAGATTTTAAATATTTAATGAACGTTAAATAATTAAATTCTCCATATATAAACTCACTCTGACTCTTTATACTAGGAATACTATGCCATATAATAAAGTATAATGAAAACCCCCAAATAAGAGGAGAAAATTTAAATATTAATGAAAATGCTAACAATAAAAAGACTTCAAAAAAGACTGAAAAATCTATAGACATATAATTTTTAGATAAAAAGTAAAAAATAAAAGTAAAGACTAATGCGATAATTAATAAATAATGAAATACAATACTTTTTACTTCGAAATTTGTAATATTTAAAATAATTTTTGAAACTTCTTCTTTATGAAAAAACAATAAAATAGATAAAATTAATAAACCATAGAAAAATCTAAAAACTAACAAATACCATTTTAGTGAATTATAAATTTTAAAGTTTAAATGTTGTTCCCCAAAATGATAAGCACTTAAGATTATAAAAATTATAAACCCTATAAGTGGGTAAAAATAAAAACAAACACTAAAAAAAAGTATACTAGTTATATAGGAAACTATAAAACCAAATTTGCTTTTAGAATTACCTTTGTTATTAATGTTATTATTCTTTTTAATGAGTTCTAAATCATTTGCACCATGGATTATTCCAAAGGATAGAATTAAAAAATAGCCTAAAATAATCAAATTATCTTCTGAAATTAAATGTGAAATCCACATTCCAAAAAAGCTTAAGACTAATAAGATCTTATTAAATACTGACATTCATTTAAAATTTGTTTAAATATAGTTAAAAATAATTAAACAAAATGTTTTTTTATTTGTTTAATGTTTCGTAAGTTTGTTTAAACAAATTTACATTTTTAACTTAATATTTAAAAATTATGTCAAACTTTATTATGATTTCAGGTTTAGTTTCTAAACTTAGTCCAACAGATTATGTTGGATTTACATTTTTTGTGGGATGTATGGCTATGATGGCAGCATCTGCTTTTTTCTTTTTATCATTAAATCAATTTGATAAAAAGTGGCGTACCTCTGTTTTAGTTTCTGGATTAATTACATTTATTGCCGCAGTTCACTACTTCTACATGAGAGATTATTGGGCTTCATTTGGAGAATCGCCTACATTCTTCAGATATGTGGATTGGGTTTTAACCGTGCCATTAATGTGTTTAGAGTTCTATCTAATCTTAAAAGTAGCTGGAGCAAAACAATCATTACTATGGAAGATGATTATTTATTCTCTAATTATGCTAGTTACAGGTTACTTTGGAGAAGTTGTTGATCCAACAAATGCATGGATTTGGGGACTAGTTTCAGGAATTGCTTATTTTGCAATTGTTTATGAAATATGGTTAGGAGAAGCATCTAAATTAGCTGCAGCAGCTGGTGGAGAAATTCTAAAAGCACACAAAATACTATGTTGGTTCGTACTTGTAGGATGGGCAATTTACCCGTTAGGTTACATGTTAGGAACTGATGGTTGGTATACAGGTCTAATAGGTAAAGGAAGCGTTGATGCAGTTTATAACATCGCTGATGCTATAAACAAAATTGGGTTTGGTTTAGTAATCTATACTCTTGCTGTTAAATCTCAAAAAGACTAATACAAAAACAAACAATTATTAAGAAATCCGAATTAGAAATAATTCGGATTTTTTTATATGCACGCATAGCATGTCTAATAACTTTTAGTATATTTGATATTCATTAAATAAGTACAAAATGCAAAAGCAAACTCTTACTTCGTTATTAAATATAAAATATCCTATAATAATTGCTCCCATGTTTTTAGTTTCAAATACAAAAATGGTAATTGAAGGTATGAAAAGTGGAGTAGCAGGTTGTATTCCTGCCTTAAATTATAGAACATTAGAAGAATTAAGAGCTTCCATACAAGAATTAAAAGCCGCTAAAGTTGAAGGAGGAAGTTTTGGATATAATTTAATCGTAAACAAATCCAATCCTAAATACAAAGATCAATTACAAGTTATTTGTGAAGAAGGAGTTGACTTTATTATAACTTCATTAGGAAGTCCAGAAGAAACTATTAAACAGGCACATAAAGTTGGGATAAAAGTTTTTTGCGATGTAACCGATTTATCTTTTTCTAAAAAAGTAGAAAGTTTGGGAGGTGATGCTTTAATTGCTGTGAACAATCAAGCTGGTGGACACAGAGGAAATCTCAATCCAGAAGAATTAATAAAAGAATTAAACGAAAAAACTTCTTTACCTGTAATTTCGGCTGGTGGTGTAAGTAGCAAAGCAGATATAGATAAAATGATAAGTTATGGTGCAATCGGAGTTTCTGTGGGAAGTCCATTTATAGCATCAATTGAAGCTGGAGTTTCACAAGAATATAAACAAGCCTGTGTAGATTATGGTGAAAAAGACATAGTTATGACCCAAAGAATTTCTGGAACACCTTGTACTGTTATAAACACACCATATGTTCAAAAAATTGGTACTAAAGAAACTTGGATAGAACGTTTATTGAATAAAAATAAAAGTCTAAAAAAATGGGTAAAAATGGTTCGTTTCTATATCGGGATGAAAGCTACTGAAAAAGCTGCAACACAAGCGACTTATAAAACTGTTTGGGTAGCTGGACCAAGTATCGAAGCTACTAAAAGTATTTTGCCTTTAAAAGATATAGTTTCTAATTTGACACATTAATATGTACGATAAGATTTTTGTTTTTCTTAATAAATTTTTTAAGAAATCGACTTTATTTAAAACTATGTTTAATTTGTCTCCAATGTACAAAAGGAGTTGTGGTAAAATTACTTTTGTTTCAGATGATTTATTTTTGGTTAAAGTAAAAATAAAATTAAGTTACAAAAACCGTAATTATGTAGGATCAATGTTTGGAGGAAGTTTGTTTTCTGCAACAGATCCCATTTACATGATTCAATTAATGTATATTTTAGGAAAAGACTACATAGTTTGGGATAAATCTTCGGAAATTCGATTTAAAAAACCAGCTTATGAAAATGCATATGTTGTTTTTAAATTTTCTAAAGATGAAATTGAT
>JBLHNH010000161.1:0-4513 GCA_047622645.1 Flavobacterium sp. | reverse complement strand
CACAAAAAAATCACATAATTGATAATAATTCCAGTTTTAGTAATTCAATAAATATTACGAATAAGAAATCATTTTATAAATGGAAGTGAATTAGTCACAGAAGAAGGACATCGTTTGAGTTTGAGAATGATCCTCAGAGAAAAAAGTGGTTATATTCGATTTAAAATAGTTGACAATGACACTAAAAAAGACACTTATTATTGTTACAATAAAAATTTAACTAACTAACAAGCTTATACTTTAACTACAAAATCCGATTTTATTTGGCAATGTTGTCAGCATATTAAAAGCGAATACAAAAATAAAAATATTTCTTTTTTTATTGAGTGTAAAAATCGATTAATCAAAAATCTTATTGAAACTTGATTGACCCTAAACAAGATTTTATCATAGCTAAATGAGGTTGTTTTAGAATAATTTAACTAAATTTTAAATACTGATTGTAAGTGTTCTGTGTTATTTTACTTAAATTTATATTAAAATAATAAAAATATGAAAAACAATATCGAATTTAAAAACGGCCTTTTAATTTTTCTTGGCATCGGAATATTTTTCCTTTTGTTAGATTTTTTAGGTCTTGCCGATAAAAATTATTTAAGAATTTTAAATGCTTTTATTGTTCTTTATGGAATTAATGAAACGATAAAAACAAAAGTAAAAATAGGCAAATCTGATTACTTAGAAAATTTATTTTCAGGATTTAAAACAGGTATTATTGGTGTTGTTTTAGGTATATTTGGTTTAATTATTTTTATTTACATAAAAGGCGGAGAGTCATATTTAGATAAGCTTTCTGATACGTTCTTCTT
Source organism: Flavobacterium sp. (assembly GCA_047622645.1). Classification (GTDB taxonomy): domain Bacteria; phylum Bacteroidota; class Bacteroidia; order Flavobacteriales; family Flavobacteriaceae; genus Flavobacterium. Next base: position 3,704 of record JBLHNH010000161.1, on the reverse strand, counting down.
CGGAAAAGACACTAACATAATTAAATATTGTAGTGTGCTATTTTTTGAAGGTATTGCTTCTAGCTTAATTGGTTCTTTTACACTTATGCAATACTGGAAAGGAATTGAATTAAAACGAAAAATTTAGAAAGAAATAAAAATAAAAAAGGATTGCTAGTAACAATCCTTTTTTATTAACCTTAAGTCAGATTAGTATATAATTTTCTTTGTAATTACTTTACCATCTTCAAAAACAATTTTAACGGTTAATGCTTCTTTAGTTGACATCAATTTATTAAGAACAACTTCGGTTGAATTAAAACTATTATTTTCGTAAATCTTTCTACCCAACATGTCAAAAACTAAAACTGATTTAATGTTTTGAGAAGCTATAAGAAAAACCATTTCATTAGAAAGAATTACCAAACCATTTGTGCTTTCAAACTCTTGGTTACTTAAAGTTGTATTTGAATATCTCAATACAAATCTTTCATTAAATTCACCAACAGTTGTAGCAAATGAATAAGGAAGTAACCTTAAATCGTGAATTATATTTAATAATTTATCTTCTAAATATATATTCTGTGATGCATCTGAAAATAACCCATCAACAGAAGCTATTGCAATTGTATAGTTGCCTGCTGTTTCAGCAAAAAATCCAATTGGAACTATATCATTAGAATCAAAAGGAATTGGTCTTCCTTGTATGGTTTGTTTTTGTGTATTAATTAAGGTATAAATTTTAAATGCGTCTACTTCTATTAAAGCATCAAACATTCTGTCTTTTGCTAAAGTAGCATCAGGTACATATCCAATTAATGTTCTAGAAAGTTGGTTGGTTGACGCTATTAAATCTAACCAGATTCTACTTTTTTCTGTAGAATTTGTTACATCACTATTTTTAAAAAATGCTGAATTATCATACACAAGACCACTAGCAGTTCTTCTGTGAGAATTTTTAAATGTAACACTTGATGTTGCAGCTGTAGTGGTATTTGTCGGTGGATTAGAATTTGTTTCTCCAAGCTCTAGCATTCTAACAAAGAACCCTTGACCAGAAGCAATGTTTCCATCAAATGCACCCGACACTGTAGATCCAGTTCCGTTTGAAACAATATAATCACTATCTGAATAATTATATGCATAGTTTTGATAAAATGGATTTGGATTTGTGTTATTAGGTAAAGTTCCATGCGTCCAAATTCTAACGCTACCTTCAATATTAGTGTTATCTGTTACGAATGAATTTGCAGATATTGCAGAAGGATATGGATTCCCAATTAAGTTCCAAGTATCATCAGTACCTGTTGTGTTTCCTCTAGAAATCCCAATACTTACTGAGCCATTATTTGGTTTTCCACCTTGAAAAATGATTGGTAAAGATGTGGCTGCTGTAGCTCCATTTGAAGCCCTTGCAATATATCCTTTACTAGTAATCATATTTCCTGAAGCACCAAGCCAATTTCCTTGAGTTCCATTTGCATTTGTTGCTGTTGGACTCCATTGATACCTATGTGAATTAGGTAAATTAGAAACTGCAAAACCTTCAATTGGTGAAGACCAATACACATAATCTAAATTTCTAGCCTGAGCTATTCTATTAACTTGAAAAGTTGTTCCTATATATGTTCCAGAGTTTGTGTCTGTTTCTTTAATTTGAACAATACTTCCATTATTTAGCACATTTATATTTCCGTTGTTTACAATATTAAAATCAATAACTACATAACCTGCACTTGTAACGGTTAAAGATCTTGTAGCATTAACTTCTAATGTACAGCATTGAAAATTACCGTTAGTAGCTGTATTATAATCTCCGTTAAGTATTGCTTTTTTAGCTAAATTTGGCACTCCATAAGACCAAGTTATTCCATTCCAAGTAGTAATATCATCTTTAATTTTTACGGTATTTGTTGCTGTAAAACAAGTGACGGTATTTTCTCTAACTTGACAGTAATATTGATAATTATTTAAACCCGCAGTAGAAGAAATTGACAAAGTAGCACTTGTTACTCCTGAATAAACTCCATCATTTGAAACTGCAGTCCAAGTTCCAGAACCAGGAACATTAACATACCATTGATATGCCAATGCTAATCCACCTGAAAATCCTTCAGTAGCTGATGTTGTTAAAACAAGAGAACCACAATTAGGTGTATATGATGGTTGTGTATTAATAACCGGAGGAACTCCTAGTGAATAATTATGTGTGCCAATATTTGAATAATCATTGTTTGCACAAGTAGCCCAATTTAAAATATCCCAATCAGCACTGTTGTATGTTAAACTTGGTGCTGTTGCATTACTTCTTCTTTTAAAGTTAGCGCCTTCTGTTCCTAAACCTAAACCATCTGCCCAAGAATTTGACAAATATGTTCCCCAACGATCTACTTCAGTAGCACCGTTATATAATTTGATGTGATCATTTTCTGTTACAGTAAAGTTAATACCTCCAGCACTAGAAGTCGTGTTTGCTAAACTTGCATCTGAACCCGTAATTCCAGAACAAATAGGGAAAACAATCCCAACAGCAACTATATAAGTATTCCCATTTGCTAAACTAACTGATGGTAAAACAATTGTAGTTCCAACTGTTGAACCTCCATTATTATAAATTTGTAAATTATAAGATCCCAAATTCTTTGCACTACCTGTTGCGTTATAAAGTTCGATATAACTTAAACCACCTGTGTTTGCATCAGTTACTTCACTTATAAACAAATCTGAAGCAGCAGTAGCAGTTCCTTCACATCCACTAGTTGTATTTTGCAAAACTGTAAATGCATTTGTTGTAGAACATCCTTGAAAATTGGTTACTATTATATTTCCTGTATTTGCCCCAGAAGGAATAACTACCGAAATTTGTGTGGAACTAATTACAGTAACTGGCAATGTTGTACCATTTAATGTAATCGTATTTGTCCCTGATAAATTCATTGTTGAAGTTATATATACTGTTGTTCCAATAGGCCCAGAAGTTGGTGACAAAGTAGTTGTATACGATGGGCAATTTCCTGTTCCTTGTACATCAAAAGTATATGGATTTTCGTTAGAATCGTTATTTACAATTGATATGGTTGCCGTTCTTGTACCTGATGCTTGTGGAGTAAATGTAATTGTAAAAGGTATAGAAGTTGTTAGAACAGAACCAACATTAATTATTGAAGGTATTGCCGATATTGAAAAATCTCCTGGATTTGCCCCAGTTATAGTAACCGCTCCAATTGTTAGATTAGCTGTTCCTTCATTTTCAATATAATATGTTTTATTAGAATTACTTCCAATGTTTAAGGCTGCAAAAATTGTATTATAACCTGTACTCGCAGTTGACCCTGAAGGAATATCTGATGAGGAAGTATCTTTAGCTATATTAATTTCTGGAGAAGGTAAAACCGCTGTAGCTCTAATTGCATAATCATAAGGATTTTCATCACTATCGTTGTTAGCTATAATTACAGTATTATTAAATGTACCCGCTGCAGCGCTATTAAAAGTAACGGTAAAAGTAGTTGATGAACCTGCTGGAATCGTAAGTAAAGCTGGTTGTGTTAGAGAAAAACCACTAGTTGTATTAGAAAGCGTTACTGGGATTGAAGGCATAACTAAATTAGCCGTACCTAAATTTTGTATAGTAAAAGTACGTGTAATATTAGTACTTGTTAAAACAGCACCAAAATCTGTATGATCCGCTGTAGTTGGTGTAATATCTCCATCAACAATAGAAA
>JBLHNH010000160.1:0-4518 GCA_047622645.1 Flavobacterium sp. | reverse complement strand
AATTTGGTCATAAATTATTGAGTTTTCATTATCTTGATTTTTAGAAAAAGCAACATTTGCAGTTAATTTATGATCTTCTTCTTTAAATTGTTTAGTAAATATTGAAGAATATTCAATACTATATTCCTTACTCAATTGATCGTTTAAACGATTTCTAACGAAAGTCGGATTAAAATCGGCATCATAATAATTAAAAAACACATCATCTGGATTAGAACCTGATTCTTTAGAAAAAGTTAAAGCATGTGTCCAAGAAGCTGTTTTAGTTAAAAATAAATCAATTCCATAATTTGCATTGAATGTTCTATTTAAACGTTGATTAGTTCTTTTTTCATAAATGAAGCTATTGGTTGTTCCATCATTATTAAAATATTGGGCATCGGTTGAAGAGTTTCCTGGAGCATCTCTATAGTTATATCCAAAATTTGAAAACAAATTAAAGGAATCACTTCTAAAATTAATATTTGATGATAGTCCATAAGCAGCAGGATCACCAATAGAAGCTATAACAGAACCATTAATTCCTTGTGCTTTTCCTTTTCTTAAAACTATATTTATAATTCCACCACCACCTTCAGCATCATAACGAGCAGAAGGATTTGTTATTACTTCTACTTTTTCTACTGAATCTGCTGGTAAAAGTTTTAGAGCATCAGCAATATTAATACCTGCTAAACCAGAAGGTCTTCCGTCAATTAAAATTCTAACATTTTCATTTCCACGTAAGGCAACTGTTCCGTCAGGATCAACAGTTACAGAAGGAACATTATTCAAAACATCACTCATCGTACCTCCTTTAACCATCATGTCTTGACCAACATTATAAACCCGTTTGTCTAATTTGAACTCAACTGTAGACACATCTGCAATTAATACTATTTCATTTAATTGTGATACATCTGGTTCTAAAAAGATTGTACCTAAATTTGTATCTGAATCAATTAATTTGTTATTTGCAACAATAGTTTTTAAAGAAATAAATTCATAGCTTATGTTATAAATTCCTTTAATTACATCTAATTTAAACTCACCTTTTTCATCTGTAACACTTCCGATAACTAATTCAGGTTTATCTACATTTCTAAGGACAACTGTTGCAAATTCTAAGGGAGTGTTAGTGCTTTTTTCGAAAATTTTACCACTCACGCTAACTTTTGCCATTTGCGCAATTCCTGAATAAGATATTAGAAGAATGGCGAAGGCTGATAGTAATTTTTTTAGTCTCATTAATTTACTCTTTATAATTTAGTAGATAAGACTGCAAAAATACCTTTTGGTTTAAGCTGCGATTCACAAAAGTTTGTTAAATAAACTATAGAATTTCCTTAATTTTATCTTTTGGTCTCGCAACAACTGCTTTATTGCCATTTATAATGATTGGACGCTCTATTAATTTTGGATGTTCAATCATAGCATTTATAATTGCATCATCTGATAGTTTTTTGTCTTTATATTGCTCTTTCCAAATAGATTCATTTTTTCGAATTAAATCTATTGGTTTATAACTTAGTTTTTTAAGGATATCAATTAATTCCTCTTTTGAAATAGGGTTATCTAAATATTTGATAATTTCAATTGGTTGATTTAGTGCTTCTAATTCTAATAGACCTTCACGCGATTTTGAACATCTTGGATTATGGTAAATTTTTATCATGATTTGCTTTTTAAATGAATTTTTCAGTAAAAAATACTAATTTAGACAAAAATAAAAATAATACTATGTTTATTGCACAAGGAGATAAAAAAGAAAATGAATTTTGGAAATATTTATTGGGTTCTTTACTAGTATTTATAGCATCAATTATTGGACAAATTCCTATTTTAATTGCGATGCTTTATGAGGTTTTAGTAAATAATAAAGCTATTCCTTCAACAGAAAAGGATTTGTATTCAATGTTTGATTCTAATCTTTTTTTATTTTTAGTGCTCGTTTCTTTTTTGTTTGCTCTTTTTGGATTGTATTTTGTTGTCAAAAAGTTTCACAATCAAAGTTTTAATGACATTATAACTTCAAGAAAAAAAATAGATTGGAAACGTTTTTTTGTAGCCTTTTCTGTATGGGCAATTATTTCAATTTCACTTATTTTAATTTCTTACTTTTCGGGTAATGCTGAAATTGAATTGCAATTTAATTTAGTTCCTTTCCTAATTTTGTCAGTCATTGCTGTTTTATTGATTCCGATACAGACTAGTACAGAGGAATTGATTTTTAGAGGTTATTTGATGCAAGGGTTTTATAATTTATCAAAAAATAAATGGTTTCCTTTAGTAATGACTTCTGTTATTTTTGGAGGTATGCATTGGTTTAATCCAGAAGTTGCAGAAATGGGACCAATTATTATGGTTTATTATATAGGAACAGGTTTTTTTCTAGGAATCCTTACTTTAATGGATGAAGGAACAGAATTAGCTTTAGGATTTCATGCTGCTAACAATTTAGTTTCTGCACTTTTAATAACTTCAGATTATAGCGTTTTAAGAACAAATGCTATTTTTAAAGATTTATCAAAACCAGAAGTTAGTTATGAAATTTTTATGCCAATTATTTTTTATATTGCATTATTATTTCTTTTCGCAAAACTTTATAAATGGACTAATTGGAAAGAAAAATTAATAGGTAATACACATAAAAACAATAACAAATAACATTTAAATTATAAAGATATGTCAAAAGACACGCCAAATTATCACAACGTTCATAATAAATTTAAGTTAAACGGTTATCATTTGAATGCTGATGATTTATGTCGTGTAGCTTATAGTTTTATAAAAGAAGGAGAAGATTTTGAAAAACCAGTAGGAGATTTTATTTTAGATTGGTTTGATGGAAAAGAGTTTATAGAAATGAAAACTTCGGGTTCAACAGGAAAGCCAAAAAAAATTAGAGTCGAAAAACAAGCCATGGTTAATTCGGCTTTAGCTACAGGAGATTTCTTTAATTTAGAAGCAGGTAATACTATTTTAAACTGTTTATCTGTAAAATATGTTGCCGGAAAAATGATGTTTATTCGTGCCTTTATTTTAGGCTTAGAGATGGATTTTGTAGCACCAAGTTCAAATCCTCTAGAATTGATTGAAAAACAATACGATTTTACAGCTATGGTTCCATTACAGGCTATGAATTCAATTGATTTATTGCATAATTTTAAAACTATTATTATTGGTGGTTCAGCTGTTTCTGCAGCTTTAGAAAAAAAATTAAAACCAATAAAAGCGAACATATATGAAACTTATGGAATGACTGAAACCATAACACATATTGCTGCAAGAAAAATGGGAGAAAAAGCCTTTACAACCTTGCCAAATGTAGTTTTATCTCAAGACAAAAATAATTGTTTATTAATTCATGCTTCAGCTATTTCTGATGAAATTATTCATACTAATGATATCGTTGAATTAATTTCTGAAAATAAATTTGTGTTTTTAGGTAGATTTGATAATGTTATAAATAGTGGTGGAATTAAATTAATTCCAGAACAAATAGAAGCTAAGATGTTGCCTTTTATTTCAAATCGCTTTTTTGTAACAGGTAAAGAAGACAAAGAACTTGGCGAACACTTAGTTCTTGTTGTTGAAGGAGAGGAACAGCCAATTAATTTGGAAAAAATAACAACTTTAGATAAATACGAAAAACCAAGAGAAGTTATCTTTATAAATAAATTTAAAGAAACTGCAACGGGTAAAATTATTCGAAAAGAGACTTTAGGCTAACTAATAAACTTTAATATAATATTTATCAGTTCTAACTTTAATTTCATTTGGAATTGAAACAACTTGTATTGGTGAAATTTGAAATTCATTAGTAACCAATACACGTTTATTTATTCCATTAATTTCAATTTCAATAGGCATTTCGAAATTTGGTTCATCCGTTTGCCATTTGTATTTAAAAGTATTTTTATGTTTCTTCAATACTAAAACCGGAATTGTAGTGTGTTTTAAATATTGATTAAAAAAAGGTGTCATATCATGACCTAATTCTTGACTAAAAAAATCAATAACAGTTTTAGTATCAATGATTTGTTTTTTATAAGTGTTTGAATATTTTAAGAGCATTGTCCACCATTTTGAGTCATTATTAGTAATGTGTCGCAATGTATTTAGCATCAAAGCACCTTTGTTATACATATCACCAGAACCTTCTTTATTTACTCCATAAAAACCAATAACAGGTTTGTCATTCAAAATATTTTTGGCTTGTCCGTTGATGTATTTTTGAGCTAGTTCATAACCTTGTGTACATTCTAAAAATACCGATTCTGAATAGGTTGTAAAAGCTTCATGAATCCACATATCTGCTATGTCTTTACTAGTGATGCTGTTTCCAAACCATTCGTGACCTGTTTCGTGAATTGTAATAAAATCAAAAGATAATCCAATTCCTGTTCCGGATAAATCTCTACCCATGTAGCCTTTTTTGTACTGGTTTCCATAAGCCACAGCACTTTGATGTTCCATGCCTAAATAAGGAGTTTCAACCAATTTATAACCATCTTCATAAAAAGGATATTGTCCAAA
>JBLHNH010000159.1:0-4588 GCA_047622645.1 Flavobacterium sp. | reverse complement strand
TGGATAAGTTTAATAAAGTTATAAAATTAGGTATGTGCTTTTTAATTTCCATAATTGTTACTCAGAATTTATAGCAAATGTAATACAATAAGTTAATACTTTTAGAGTTTAGTAATTAAGAATTTTGTTCGATATTTGTAAAAAAATCAATTGCATTGAAAAAGTTAGTTGTAATTATCCTAATATTACTTCCAGTATTAGTATGGAGTCAAGCTGTGCGAAAATATTCTAACGAGTTTTTAAGCATAGGTGTTGATGCTGCTGCATTGGGAATGAGTAATGCCGTTGTTGCAAGCACTGGTGATGTAAATTCTGGGTATTGGAATCCAGCTGGTTTATTAAAGTTAGAAGACAAACAAGTTTCTTTAATGCATGCTAGTTACTTTGCAAACATTGCACAATATGACTATGCTGCTTTTGGTATGCCAATTGACGACAGAAGTGCTTTCGGAATTTCATTAATTCGTTTTGGAGTAGATGATATTTTAAATACCACTCAATTAATTGACAGCCAAGGAAACATTGACTACAATAGAATTTCACTTTTCTCTACAGCTGATTATGCATTGACGGTTTCTTACGCAAGAGCTTTGCCAATTGAAGGCTTTAATTATGGTGTAAATGCAAAAGTAGTTAGAAGAATAATTGGAGATTTTGCTAATTCTTGGGGGTTTGGTTTTGATGTAGGAATGCAATTTGAAAGTGACAATGACTGGAAAGTTGGATTAATGTTAAGAGACATTACAACAACTTACAACACCTGGACGATAAACGAAGAAGAATATCAAAAAATTAAAGATGCTGTTCCTGGTGAAAATCAAGATTTACCTGAAACTAGTGAAATAACTTTACCAAAAGCTCAATTAGGACTTTCAAAAAAGTTTGAATTTCATAACGAAATGAGTCTTTTAGCGGCTGGAAATTTAAACATGCAATTTGCACAGACTAATGATATTATTTCAACAAAAGCGGTGAGTATAGATCCTGCTTTAGGATTTGAATGGGGTTATACTGATTTAGTTTTTTTAAGAGCTGGCGTTGGAAACTTTCAACAAATCACACAAATTGATGATTCTAAAAAACTAAGTTTTCAACCCAATATAGGTTTAGGTTTTAAATACAGAGGCATTCAAGTAGATTATGCCCTAACAGACTTAGGAGACCAAAGCGTAGCTTTGTATTCTAATATTTTTTCTTTGAAAGTTGATTTAGATGTTTTTAGCAGATAATTGACAGCAGGTAAAATTAATTACACATGATTCGAAAAATACTTTTTTTCATTTTTATTATTATTTATTCTCAAGGATATTCTCAAGATTTACAACTTTCTGAAAATGCCAAAGTTTCAATAATTACTATTGGAACGGCTTCTCCTTCGTATGCTTTGTATGGTCATACCGGAATTCGTTTTAAAGACATTGCAACAAATACTGATGTAGTTTTTAATTATGGTGCGTTTGATTTTGAAACACCTAATTTCATGTTGCGATTTGTTAAAGGTGATTTGCAATATTTTGTAACTAGTAATTCTTTTGCTGAATTTGAGTATAGTTATAGATATGAAAACCGAAGTATTTATGAACAAGACCTTAATTTACCTATTGATAAAATTAGAGCACTATACAACAACATCAACAACTCTTTAACTTCAGACGAACGCTTTTACACCTATAAATTTATTGATAAGAATTGTACCACGATGGTTATTGATAAGGTAAATGAAGTTGTAGGTAGCAAAGTAGTAGATTTTCAAAAACCACAAGAGCAAACCTATAGAAGTGTATTATTTCCTTATGCGAATGATCAATTTTTACAGCAATTAGGTATCAATATTATTTTTGGAACTAAAGTAGATGAAAAAGCGACAAAACTATTTCTTCCTTTGGACTTAATGCAAGAACTTAAAACGGCCAAATATAACGGAAAACCTCTAGTAAAAGAAACCTCAACAATTTTTGAAGCACAAAAAGAAATAGTACCTTTTAATTTTTTCGATTCAATTTATTTACTAATTGTACTACTTGGAATAATTGCAGTAGTAAACAGCCGAAAATTAACATTTGCATACTTCATCTTATTAGGATTACTAGGTTTATTTTTTAGCCTGATTGGATTATATTCCTTCCATCAAGAAGTCCTTTGGAATTATAATGTATTGCTATTTAATCCGTTTTATTTGGTTTTACTTTATTTTTATTACAGAAAAGACACAATGAAATTTAAACGTATAAAATGGCTAATTCTTCTTATGTTGGCAGTTTATGTAATTTTATTAATCAACAAAGTGTATTTAATATCTGTATTACCAATTATTATAACCAATTTTGTTTTGCTTCTTAGAACAAGAAAAAAGTAGAAATTTATGATTTGTTCTCGATAAAAGTCTTCGACTTGCTCAGATAGACATGTCGGAGTTCAATTGATTTTAATGTTACTATATTCGATTAGTTATAATTTGTCACATTGAGCCTGTCGAAATGATTTCTTAAATCTAAAAATCTGTTATCTAAAATCTCAACACTACTGTCCTTTATAAAACAAAACAGTTCCTATAGTTTTTATTAAAATATTTATATCTAAAAAGATACTTCGGTGTTTGATGTAAAATAAATCATATTGCAACTTAATCAAAGCATCATCAATCGTATCGGTATACGAATGATTGACTTGTGCCCAACCTGTTAAGCCTGGATTAATTACATGACGCGTTTGATAAAAAGGCAGTTTCTTAGCTATTTGATTAACAAAAATTGGCCGCTCTGGTCTTGGTCCAATAGTTGACATTTCTCCTTTTAAAACATTTATAAATTGAGGCACTTCGTCTAACCTACTTTTTCGTAAAAATTTACCTAAAGGAGTAATTCTTGTATCGTTGGATGTGGCAAAAACAGCTCCGTTTTTTTCAGCATCTTTTACCATAGTTCTCAATTTATAAATCGTAAAAGGCTTGTTGTTTTTACCTACACGTTCTTGTGTATAGAAAAGCGAACCTCTATTCCATATTAAATTTAAGACTAAGATTATTGGTAGAATAGATAATCCAATTGAAATACCTATAAGAGAAAAAATCACATCAAAAAATCGCGTTGCAGTTAAGTAAAACTTATTTTGATTGCTTCTACTAAACGGAAAATATTTATAAAAATCTTTCGATAAGTAAGTAACTGGCAATCTATTTGTACTGTCTTCATAAACCATATCATATTCTCTAATAATAACTCCTTCTTCAAGTAAGTTTAAAAGTTTTTGATATAATTCAACAGATATTTCGTCTTTCTTTTTAAAGGCAATTACAATTTCGGTTAATGTATTTTTATAAATAAACTCTTCTAATTCATCTATCGAAATTTTAGAAAATGTTGAATTGTTTTCAATCTCTTCATATGACGTTACAAAACCCATTACTTGATAATGAGGATTGACTTTTATTAAATCATTAACCTTTTTATCCAAGGACTTACTATCACAAACAAATAAAACCCGCTTAATAAACCTGTTAGAAGCAAATAATTTTAAATATAAAAATCTCCAAATAAGTAGCGCAACTAAAATTGCTAAGTAAAAGTAAATAATTTGCGTTCTATTTTCGGGTAAAGTTGGTGTAAAAATTGGCGTTAATAAATAAAATAAAACCGTTGAAGAAGTAGTTAAAATAATACTTTTAACCATTTCATATTGATTACTAGCTACTTGTAGGTTATACAATTCGAAAATAGTTCCGAAAAAATTTATGTATAAGGCTAAAACTATGGTCCAATAAAAATTAGAAAAATCAATAAAAAAGTATGAAAAACTAAAAACTTTCCCTAAAGTGTATAATGAAATAAGTACAAAAACAACATCAATTATTCGAAGTAAAATTTTTCTTTCCGAAATTTCAAAATGGATTTTCTTTTTGGATTTCATGTATAACTATTATCAGTACAAATTAACCAATAAATTTGCAATTAATCAATACAAAAGTTCTTTTTTTGAAAGAATTAATTAAACTAACAATTCATTCCATTTCAATTTTACTACTTGCCAATCCATAGTATCGACAAGTAGTTTAGCGTTTAAAGTTATTTTTTTAACTTTTTCAGAATTATTCAATAAATCCTCAATAGCATTTGCCATTTCTAAAGGTTTATTGTCATTCACTAATAATGCATTATCATTATTAGACAACATGTATGGAATTCCACCAACATTTGTTGTAACAACGGGCAAACCTAAAGCCATAGCTTCCAAAACACTAACTGGAGTATTGTCAAAATGGGTTGTATTTATAAAAACATCTTGGTCTCTAGCCAAGTTGACCCACTGTTCTTTTGAAAGTTTTCCGGTAAAATTTACTTTTAAATTTAAACGTTCTGCTAATTTTTTAGTTGTTCTTAGACTCCCGTCTTTGTCGGGCCCAATCATAGTAAGTGTTGCTTTTGGATATTTCTCTTTCAATACTTTAAAAACTTCAACAGCCATTTTAGGATTGTAAATTTGTGCAAAAGCTCTAACCCAAAGTAATTTAGGCATAATATGATCTCTCTTCTTAAATTCATATGCTTTCAATTGAATAGAATTTGGAATAAAAATCACATTTTTAAATCCA
>JBLHNH010000158.1:0-4667 GCA_047622645.1 Flavobacterium sp. | reverse complement strand
ATTATCCTAAAGCAACTCTTTTGAATCCTGTTACAGTTAAATCTGGGCTAACAGATTTTACATAAGCAGCAACACTCATAGAACCGTCTTTAATAAAATCTTGGTTTACTAAAGTATTATCTTTAAAGAAACGGTTTAATTTTCCTTTTGCGATATTATCTAACATTGCTTCTGGTTTTCCTTCAGCACGTAATTGATCTTTTGCGATTTCGATTTCTTTTTCAATAACAACAGCATCAACACCATCCTCATTTAAAGCGATTGGGTTCATTGCAGCAGATTGCATAGATACGTTTCTTGCAACTTCTTCAGCGCCATCAACTTTTGCTGATAATGCAGTTAAAGTAGCAATTTTGTTTCCAGCGTGAATGTAAGAACCAATAAAAGCACCTTCTAATCTTTCGAAAGAAGCGATTTCAATTTTTTCTCCAATAACTCCAGTTTGTTCAATTAATTTATCAGCAACTGTCATTCCGTTGAAGTCTGAAGCCAATAATTCTTCTTTAGTATTGAATTTTAAAGCTTGATTAGCTAAATCTGTAGCTAATTTAACGAAACTTTCGTTTTTTCCAACGAAGTCAGTTTCACAGTTTAATGTGATAACAACACCAGCAGTATTGTCAGCATTAACAATAGCAATTGCAGCACCTTCAGTTGATTCTCTGTCTGAACGATTAGCAGCAACTTTCTGACCTTTTTTTCTAAGGTTTTCGATTGCTAAATCAAAATCTCCTTCTGATTCAACCAAGGCTTTTTTGCAGTCCATCATACCTGCACCAGTGATTGTTCTTAATTTATTTACGTCTGCAGCAGTAATTGTTGCCATAATATTTTATTTTTTAATTGTAAATTTAAAATCTTAAAATAAAAAAATCCAAATCCCAACTTTATTAAATTATCAATTAATTGATTCTTTATTGGAATTTGGATTTTTTAAATTCTGAATTTTTATATTATTCTTCTGTTGAAGTTTCTTCACTTTTAACTTCTACTTCAGTTTTTGTTTCAGCAACAACTTCAGTTTCAGTAACTGCTTCCGCTTCAGCAACTACTTCAGTAGCAGCTTCAACTTTTTCAATTTTTTTGGCTTTTGGAGCTTTTCTCACTTCTTTCCCTTCTTCTTGGTCTTCACCATCAGAAGTTCTTTCAGATAAACCTTCAATAATTGCACCGGTAACTAAAGATAAAATTTTATCGATTGATTTAGAAGCATCATCATTTGATGGAATAACAAAATCTACATCACGAGGATCAGAGTTTGTGTCAACCATTGCAAAAACTGGAATGTTTAATTTGTGAGCTTCTTTAATTGCGATATGCTCAGCTTTAATATCAACTACAAAAAGAGCAGCTGGTAGTCTTGTCATATCAGAAATAGAACCTAAGTTTTTTTCTAATTTTGCTCTAAGACGATCAACTTGTAATCTTTCTTTTTTAGATAACGTCATGAAAGTGCCATCTTTTTTCATTCTATCAATCATAGCCATTTTTTTAACGGCTTTTCTGATAGTGATAAAGTTAGTTAGCATTCCACCAGGCCATCTTTCAGTGATGTAAGGCATGTTTGCAGCAGCAGCTTTTTCTGCTACGATATCTTTAGCTTGTTTTTTGGTAGCAACGAAAAGTACTTTTCTACCTGAAGATGCAATTTTTTTCAAAGCTTCGTTAGCTTCTTCAATTTTTGCAGCTGTTTTATATAAGTTAATGATATGTATACCATTACGCTCCATATAAATGTAAGGAGCCATGTTAGGATCCCATTTACGAGTCATGTGTCCAAAATGAACACCTGCTTCTAATAATTCTTTAACGTCAATTTTGTTTGCCATTGTGTAATAGTTTACGTTCCGTGTTATAGCAATTTTCAAGTAGTCACTTGCGTTAGTCTTGATAATTTAGATGCTAAACTAATTCCTTATAAATTTAAGGAATATCGACAACTGTGTTTTAAATTCAATTTTATAATGCTGAATTAATTTCAGCATATTGTGTAATAATTCTTGGTATTTTGAAAATAACTGATAGAATCCAGTGTAAGATTCGAAAGATACTGAAACAAGTTCAGTATTAACGTTTCGAGAATTGGAATTTTTTTCTTGCTTTTTTCTGACCGAATTTTTTACGTTCTACCATTCTTGGATCTCTTGTAAGTAATCCTTCTGGTTTTAAGATAGCTCTGTTATCAGCTTCTACCTCACACATTGCTCTTGCAATAGCCATTCTTACAGCTTCTGCCTGACCTGTTGAACCTCCTCCATGAACGTTTACTTTTACATCAAAGTTTGTTACATTCTCTGTCAATGACATAGGTTGCATAACTTTGTATTGTAATGTAGCAGTTGGGAAGTAAGTTGCAAATTCTTTTTTGTTCACGGTAATTTTACCTGTTCCTTCTGAAACGTAAACACGTGCCACAGCACATTTTCTTCTACCGATTTTGTGAATAACTCCCATTATTTAAGATCGTTTAGGTTAACGGTTTTAGGTTTTTGAGCTCCATGAGTATGCTCAGTACCTACAAATACATTTAAATTTCGGAATAACTCAGCACCTAATTTGTTTTTAGGTAACATTCCTTTTACAGCTTTTTCTACTAATAATGCAGGGTTTTTTTGTTGCATTACTTTAGCAGTTAAACTTCTTTGACCTCCTGGGTAACCTGTGTGACGAATATATGTTTTTTCGTCTAGCTTGTTACCAGTTAGCTTAATTTTTTCTGCGTTGATAACGATTACGTTATCTCCACAGTCAACGTGCGGTGTAAAATCTGGTTTGTGTTTTCCTCTTAAAAGTATTGCTACTTTTGATGAAAAACGACCTAAGGTACACCCTTCAGCATCTACAACAACCCACTGTTTATCAACGGTGGCTTTGTTAGCTGAAACTGTCTTGTAGCTTAATGTGTTCACAATAATTTATTTTAATTAAACATTCCATTCCCCTCCCATGATTTGGGTAAGGGAGTGCAAAAGTACAATTAATTATTATAAAACCAAACACGAATTACATTATTATTTGTGTTGTTAATGAAGTAGTTATAATCAGAGCCATAAAATAAGAGTTATAATATCAAAATGGATTGTCTAATTTTATTCCGCTCAAGATTAAAATGTTATTTTAAAATTCACTATTTTTACTTTTTTAATAAATTATGAAATCAAAAGCCACATTAAAACAAATTGCTAAAGAATTAGGTGTTTCTGTATCAACAGTATCTAAAGCTTTAAGTGATAGCTCTGAAATTAGTGAAAGCACAAAGACAAGGATAAAAGAATTTGCTGCTTTAAAAAATTACAAACCTAATAGTATAGCTAAGAATTTAAAAAATCAAAGAACTAATACTATAGGTGTAATTATACCTAATATATTAAATCCATTTTTTGCTAAAGTTTTTAGCGGAATCGAAAAACGTTCGCTAGAACGTGGATATAATGTTATTACCGGTATCTCTAATGAATCTCAAAAGAAAGAAGAGCAGGTAATGGAAATGTTAAATAATGGAACAATTGATGGTTTTATTATTTCACTTTCAGAAGAAACGCAATCAGAAAAAAAATATGCACACTTAAAAGAAATTCTAAATAGCGGAACGCCAATTGTTATGTTTGATAGAGTTGCAGACGAAATTAAATGTGATAAAGTAATAGTTGATGATTTAGATTCAGCATTTGATGCTACAAATCATCTAATCAAAATTGGCTGTCGAAAGATTGCTTTACTTTCGACTATAGATAATTTAAGTGTTGGTAAATTGAGATTAGAAGGTTTTAAAAAAGCTTTTAAAAGTAAAGATCAGATTTTAGACGAAGAATTAATAATTATTGAAAATGACATTGACATTTTCGAATCAAAATTGAAGGACTTATTATGTTCCAAGAAAATAGATGGAATTTTTGCTTTGAATGAAGCTGCAACAACAACAGCTTTTAGATTAGCCTTAAAAATGGGCTTCAAAATTCCGGAAGAAATTAACTTTATTGGTTTCGCAGATGGAGTTTGGTCTAAAAGATTAACACCAAGTCTAACAACGGTTAGTCAACATGCTCCTGAAATTGGGAAAAATGCTGCTGATTTGTTAATTGATAGACTAGAAGATAAAACAGAAAAAGAAATTCAAGAATACAAAACGGTTGTTATTAAAACCGAATTGCGTCAACGAGAATCGACTAAAAAGATTTAGACTATTCTCTGGTAAATTTAAATTTTTGTCCTCCTTGTTTTAAGGTGAATTTGTTTTCTTCAAAAGTCAGTTCAATACCAGCGGTTTGAAAAACAAATTCATTTTCACTTTTAGGGGTTAGCGGAAAAGAACTTTGCCCTGTTGCTTGTGCAATTAATTCTCCATCTTTGATAGAAATAGTTATTTTTAAAGGAATGTCTGAAGAAGCATAGGTTCCAACATGTTTTTGTAAAACTGAATTGTCAATTTTATTAAAATTCGGAAAAGGAAAAGGTATTTTATAATAAATGCTCAAAATACCAATCATAATATCATTTCGATTAAAGTTATCTCCATTTACTATTAACGAAACTCCTACATTATCTGTTGGATAATAACCAACAACAGCTTTAAAATTTTCAATTCCACCTGTGTGACCATAAAATTTCCTTTCTCCAAACGGAAATTGCATTAAAGCTATTCCATAACCATCTCTTAAATCTTTCAT
>JBLHNH010000157.1:0-4690 GCA_047622645.1 Flavobacterium sp. | reverse complement strand
AAAAAAACTCCTTAGAATTTTAATCTAAGGAGTTTTTTAGTATTAATTTATGCTTAATTAACCACCTACTTTTTCAATGCTTTTAGTGTGGTTTTTCTATTTTTGAATCTATTTTTAACTCTATTTACTAAGTAAAATAAGACTGGAACAACTATTAAAGTTAAGAACGTTGCAAAGATTAATCCGTAGATTACGGTCCAAGCTAATGGTCCCCAAAAAATAACGTTATCACCACCCATATAAACATTAGGATTACCTGTAGCAAATAAGCTAAAGAAATCAATGTTAAAACCAGTTGCTAACGGTATTAACCCTAAAACAGTTGTTATTGCTGTTAATAAAACAGGTCTTAAACGTGCTTTTCCACCTTTTACTATAGCTTCAAAAACATGTTCGTTGCTTAAAAGTTCTTTTTTATCAACTCCTAATTCTTCTCTTTTTCTGGCAATTAATAAATCAGTGTAATCGAGCAGAACCACTCCATTATTTACGACAATTCCTGCCAAAGAGATAATTCCCATCATTGTCATCATAATTACGAATGGTTTTCCAGTTATCATTAAACCTAAGAATACACCAATAAAACTCAAGAATACAGCCACCATAATAATTGCTGGTCTTGAAACAGAATTGAATTGAAAAATTAAGATTAAGAAAATCAAGAATAAACCTGTAAATAGAGCTCCCATTAAGAAAGTCATTTGTTTTCCTTGTTCTTCTAATTGTCCTGTGTAATCAAATTTTACTGTTTTTGGAGCATCAAACGAAGCCATTTCTGCTTGTATTTGTGCTACAGCAGCACCAGCATCCGTAAAACCTGGAGCTAATGCAGAATAAAGAACTACAACTCTGCCTGAATGTTTGTGTTTAATAGCACTAAATGAAGAAGCATTCTTTTGACTAGCAACTGTTGAAACCGGAATTTCTTTAATTTGTCCAGAAGCCATGTCTCTAAACGTAATGTTTTGATTAAAAAGTGCACTTTTATTGTATCTGTTTTCTTCGTTAAAACGAACATAAATATCATAGTCTTCGCCATCATTTTTATAAATACCTGCTTTTTCACCAAAAATAGAACGTCTTAATTGATTTCCAACTTGACCAGCAGAAACGCCTAATTCACCCGCTTTTTCTCTATCAACCACAACTCTCATTGCTGGTTTGTCTTTGTTTACATCTACTTTTAATTCATCAATACCCGGAATGTTTTTTGTATTTAAAAAATCTTTCATTCGCTCAGCAGTAGTGATTAATTCTGTATAATCTTCTCCTTTAATTTCGATGTTAATTGGATAACCTGCAGGTGGTCCAACAGCGTCTTTTTCAACAGAAATAGAAACTCCAGGATAAATATCTTTTAAGCTTGCTTGAATTTTTTTACGTAAATCTTCAGAATCTCTACCATCACGAAATTTAAATTCTTTCATAGAGATTGTTATTTTACCTTTGTGAGGCATTTCTGCAGAAGAACCACCATCAGTTTGAGGATTTCCTGCACCTTCACCTACTTGAGCAACTCCATTTTCTACTAAATAATTTTGTTTAACGCCATCTTCACCAGTATAAACGAAATTTTTATCATCTAAAACGGCAAAAACACGGTTTTCAATAGATTTTGTAATTTCATTTGTTTTTCTAATATCTGTTCCTTGAGGATATTCGATATAAACTATAATTTGATTAGGTGTATTATCTGGGAAAAATTCTACTTTTGTTCTTCCACTTCCAACGCTCCATCCAAAATATAACATTATAACAGCAACAAACATAATTGCCATTCCAATAACAGTAATTACTGGTTTTCTCCCAGATAAAAAGAAACGTAATGTATTTTCGTAAAAGTTTTCTAAACGAGTTAATAAATTATTTTGAAATGAAGTTGTTAAGTCTTTTATCACATATTTATACAACCAAAACATTAGAGCTGTAAAGATCATTAACGAACCTAAAGCTTTTACTGTTCCACCAAAAAGAAGTATTAGAATTCCAAAACCACCTAAAATGATCGATAAGCTAATTAACTGTTTTCTTGAAACTACTTTTTCATTAATATCCATGAATTGAGAAACCAGAACAGAGTTGAAAAAGATGGCCACAAATAATGACGAACCTAATACAACAGATAATGTTATTGGAAAATAAATCATGAATTGCCCCATTGTTCCAGGCCACAAACCTAGCGGTACAAATGCAGCCACAGTTGTAGCTGTAGAAATGATAATTGGTAAAGCAATTTCACCAATTCCTTCTTTAGCAGCTTGAATGCGACTCATTCCTTCTTCTTCCATTAATCGATAGACATTTTCGACGACGACAATTCCGTTATCCACTAGCATTCCTAATCCCATAATTAACCCGAAAAGAATCATTGTATTCATCGTGTATCCTAAAGCATCTAGAATCATAAATGACATGAACATCGACATCGGAATTGCAAATCCAACGAAAAGAGCATTTCTAAATCCTAGGAAAAACATTAAAACGCCAACAACTAATATAATTCCGAATATAATATTATTCACTAAATCATCTACTTGATTTAAAGTTCGGGATGATTGGTCGTTAGTTACAGATATGGTTAAATCTTTTGGAAAGTGATTTAATTTAGCATCTTCTAAAATAACTTTGATTTTTTCTGTTGCTTCAATCATGTTTTTACCAGCACGTTTTTTTACGTCTAGCATTACTACACTTGTTCCAAATTCTCTTGCAAAAGTTGTTTTATCGACTTCTTTAAAGGTGACTTGTGCAATGTCTTTTAAGTAAACTGCACCACCTTGTGTTTTTACTACAAAATTTTCTAAATCAGAAGGGTTTTCAACTTCGCCTAAAATCCTAATAGTTCTTCTTTGGTCATTTGCTATAAGATTACCTGCAGACATAGTTACGTTTCCGTTTCTAACGGCATTGATAACATCATCAAAACTAACTTTTGAAGCCATCATTTTGTAAATATCTACGGCAACTTCTACTTCCTTTTCTTGTGCACCACGAATATCTACTTGTTTAATTTCTGATAATGCTTCAATTTGGTCTTCTAAATATTCACCAAATACTTTTAACTGCCCAATTGGATAATCTCCTTGAATATTTATGTTAAGAATCGGAACTTCTTCAGAAATGTTTAGGTCAAAAACATTAGGTTCTACTTTGGCACCATTAAAAGTTGGCCAATCTTCACCACCAGTTTTGGTGTCAATTTTATCTTTTATTTTTTGTTTTGCAGCTTGAACAGAAATTTTTTCGTCAAATTCTACAGTGATAATTCCGTAATCTTCTTGCGAAGTAGAAAGAACCTTTACAACGTTACTTACGTTTTTAATTTCTTCCTCTAATGGATCAACTATTAAACGTTCTATATCTTCGGCGGTATTTCCTGGATAAACTGTACTAATGTAAATTTTAGTTTCTTTAATTTCAGGAAAATCTTCTCTTGGCATACTGTAATAAGCCGATAATCCTAAAAAAAAGATAATCACCATCATTACATAAACTGTCATCTTGTTTTCAATAGCCCAAGACGAAAGTTTAAATTCGTTATTGTTTGGAGTACTCATAATTTCTTTTCTACTTATTATTTAATTATTGATACTTTTTGTCCGTCTTTAACACTACGAGCACCTTCTTTGATTATTAAATCCCCATCTTTAATTCCTTCTATAATTTCTACTAACTCACCTTGAGATAACCCAACTTTAACAATAACTCTTTTTGCAATTGCATTTCCGTCTTTATCAGGATTTTGAGCTACGTACAAGAATTGTTCACCATCAGCATTTTCTGAAATAATACTTATTGGAACAGTTATCGCTTTCGGGTTTGAATAATCTTTTATCTGAATTTTTGAAGAAAGATTTGGTTTTATGTTTCCGTTTTTATTTGGAACAGCGATTTGAACCATAAAGGAACGATTGGCTGGATTAATGTAATTTGAGGCTTGTGTTATTTTTGTAGTAAATGTTTCGCCTAAAACTGGAAAATCTACAATTACATCCGAACCTTTTTTGATTTTACTAATATTCTTTTCAGGAACTTCAGCTTCAAGGTACATGTTTCCTAAACTTACAATTCTTAATATTGGTGAGCCTGGTCCAACAACACTTCCTCTATCAGATGCAATTTCATCAATAGTTCCAGAAAATGGGGCTCTTATTACTGTTTTAGATAATTGTGATCTCATTTGTGCAACAGCTTTTAACTGTGCATTATAATTCGTTTTAGCTTGTAAGAATTGAATTTCTGAACCAATTTTTTGATTCCAAAGATTTTGTTGTCTTTCAAAAGTAGTTTTAGCTAAAGCAGCTTGTGTTTCCATTTGTGCTAATTGTGAACTTAATCCGCCATCATCAACTCTTGCTAAAGTTTGACCTTTAGCAACTTTTTGACCTTCTTTTACATAAATTTGTTGTAAAATTCCGCCAAATTCCGCATTTAACATTAAGTTTTCTTTAGTTTGAACATTCGCTTGTAATTCAATATAGTGATTAAATACTGTGTCTTTTGCAGCTAATGTAGTGATAAGCGTTAGTTTCTCATTTGTGTCTTTTTTTCCAATTGCTTCATCTAATGATTCTAACTCTTTTCTTAAATCATCTGATTTAGATACAAGTTCAGTTCTTTTGGTACGCATATCTTCAAGCGTTCCCTTTTCAATTACAGATGCAGTTGAGTTTTTTTTATCACCACCACA
>JBLHNH010000156.1:0-4723 GCA_047622645.1 Flavobacterium sp. | reverse complement strand
TTAGTTGATAAATTCTGGGTTTATGATCCACTTTTAGGAACTGCTGGAGGGTATGTGTCTTATGATATGGGAACTTATTCAAATATTACGGGAAGTTATTCAGCTACAACAGCAATTCAAAGTGGTCAAGCCTTTTTTGTAAGAGCAACACCTGGTACTACAGGTTCATTTACTATATCAGAAAACAAGAAATCAACTGGTGTAACTAATGTATTTGGAAAAGAAGCAAATCAAAGCGTAAATAATTCAGTAAATGCTTCAATTCTAAGAGTTGGAATGTATAAAGAGTCTAATCAACAATGGAAACCATTAGATGGAGCCATTGCCGGTTTTTACTCAACTGCGAATAATTTAGTAGATGATAATGATGGTAAAAAGTTTGCTAACGGAAGTGAAAACATTGCGTTTGTTAGAAATAACACAACTTTATCTAGCGAGCATTTCGCAATTCCTCAGCCTTTAGATGAATTGTACATGAGAGTTTGGAATACTTCGGTGAATAACTATAAATTACAAATCAATACAGAATCATTTACAGTTCCAAATATTGAAGCTACATTAATCGATTTGTTTACAGGAGTTCAGACGCCAATTAATTTAGACGGAACTGTTCAAGAGTATCCATTTGCTGTCACTTCTGCTACTGCAAGTACAGGAGATCGTTTTAAAGTTGTATTTAGTGCTTCAGCTTTAGCTACAACTACACTTGATATTAAATCTATAAAAGTATATCCTAATCCAGTTACAAACGGAATAGTAAACGTGCAATTACCAGAAGGCGATTATACAAATTACAGCTACGAATTAGTAAATGTTTTAGGTCAGACAGTAATGTCAGCTAACATCGAAGTTTTATCAGGTAATCAATTTAGTTTTAATACAAGAGGTTTAGCTAATACTTGGTATGCTTTAAGAATACTAAATAAAGGTAAAGCCGTTTATCAAACAAAAGTTATAATCGCAAATTAAAAAAAAATGAAAAATAGATATAAAAGCATATTGGTAGTAATGATGTTACTTACTATAAATTTCACAGCAAACGCACAAGATGAACCTGAACTTGTGCCTGGTGACCCAGGAATTCCAGCAGCTCCAATTGGAGATTATGTTCCATTGATGTTAGTTACAGCATTGGGATTGGGTTACTTTTTAACTCAAAAAAGAGAAATAAAAGAAGTATAATTACTAACGACTTCAAATACAAAAACCACATCGTAACTGATGTGGTTTTTTTATGCTTTCAAAAAATATATTAATCAATCTCAGACGTATAGTGAAGATTAACTGAAGGAAACTTCTGCTTAGTCATTTGTATCGAAAATTCAGAATCAGCTAAAAAGACTAATTGTCCGTATTTATCCGTTGCTAAGAATTTTTGTTTTATTCTTTTAAACTCAGCAAATTCTTCGTTTTTAGGGTCATTAGGTTTTACCCAACAAGCTTTATAAGCAGGAAAATTTTCATAGGTACATTTTGCACTATATTCATGCTCTAGTCTATACTGAATTACTTCATATTGTAGCGCGCCAACTGTTCCAATAATTTTTCTTCCATTCATGTTTAAAGTAAACAATTGGGCAACTCCCTCATCCATTAATTGGTCGATTCCTTTTTCAAGCTGTTTAGACTTTAAGGGGTCAGCATTGTTAATATATCTAAAATGTTCGGGAGAAAAACTCGGAATTCCTTTAAAATTCATTAATTCACCTTCCGTTAAAGTATCTCCAATTTTAAAGTTTCCGGTATCGTGTAAACCAACAATGTCTCCTGCATAAGAAATATCTACAATTTCTTTTTTCTCCGCAAAAAAGGCATTCGGACTAGAAAATTTTAAATTCTTGTTTAACCTCATGTGATGATAAGCTTTGTTTCTTTCAAATGTGCCTGAAACAATTTTAATAAAAGCTAATCTATCTCTGTGTTTTGGATCCATGTTGGCATGAATTTTAAAAACAAAACCACTCAACGTTTTTTCATTTGGATTTACTAATCTAGTGTCAGATTCTTTAGGTCGAGGAGAAGGAGCTATCTCAATAAAACAGTCAAGTAATTCTCTAACACCAAAGTTGTTTAAGGCAGAGCCAAAGAAAACAGGTTGTAAATCTCCTTTTAAATAGTCTTCTCTATTAAAATCAGGATATACTTCACTTATCAATTCAATTTCCTCTCTTAATGTTTCAGCAGGTTTTGAACCGATTAAGGTATCTAATGCTGGATTGCTTAAATCAGAAATTGCAATTGTTTCCTCAATGTCTTTTCTGCTATCTCCAGAAAATAAATTAATGTTTTTTTCCCAAATATTATAAATTCCTTTAAAATCATAACCCATTCCAATAGGAAAACTTAAAGGTGTTACGGTTAGATTTAGTTTTTGTTCAACTTCATCTAGTAAATCAAAGGCATCTTTTCCTTCACGGTCTAGTTTGTTAATGAATACAATAATTGGAATTTTTCGCATTCTACAAACTTCAACTAGTTTTTCGGTTTGTTCCTCAACACCTTTTGCAACATCAATAACCACAATAACACTGTCAACAGCCGTTAAAGTTCTAAAAGTATCTTCCGCAAAATCTTTGTGACCAGGTGTGTCTAAAATATTTATTTTTTTGTCTTTATAAATAAATGCTAAAACTGATGTAGCAACAGAAATTCCTCTTTGACGCTCAATTTCCATAAAATCGGAAGTGGCTCCTTTTTTTATTTTATTATTCTTAACGGCTCCAGCTTCCTGAATAGCTCCTCCAAATAACAATAGTTTTTCTGTTAATGTGGTTTTTCCAGCATCAGGATGTGAAATGATGCCAAATGTTCTTCTTTTTAAAATTTCTTTTTCTAAACTCATAGCTCTATTAAAGATGCAAATTTATTAAATTGAATTTTAAAACTAACACTTATACAGTCTTAATATTTGTATTTTTTATTAAATATTGATAATTAGTATGAAGAATAACTTTTTAAAATACGTTTAATCGGATTAATTTGCTTTTAAACCCTAATAACCTGGTTTTTAGCAATAAATTTATCGTATTTCATATATTTGTACGCACTAAAGTAACTTACGCTTAATCTGTTTGTTAATTATTAATAAAAAGGTAATCCTATTTATTTAGAAAAATTAGGTATCTGATATACTTTTTTTATAAGAATATATATCTAAAATAGTGTATAATTAAATTTGCTTTTTTATGAAAACATCATAAATCCAAAATCTATGAAAAACAACGAGCCCCAAAACTTGTTTTTTTTGAAAGGAATTAATTGTGTGAAAATTTTATTGTTTTCATTATTAATTCTGTTTTTACAAAAATCTTACGCTGAAGGAACACTTTTAGCTACAATAACTTCAATAAACACATCAGGATTAATAGCATTCTCAGGCTTTTTGTTTGGGCATAACCTATACATGTCTAAACATAATCCATTAAAGGTTCATATTATAAATAGTACAAATCAAATTTTTTATTACGGTTTTAGTAAATGCCTAAATACCAGAACTAATCTTATTTTCAAAATAGCAATAACAAAAGAGTACTAAATATTTATATGTAAATATATCTTTTAGTTAAAATAAAATAATTATGAAACCTGTAAAAATTAAATCGAATAATAAAAGAGTAAAAAACTACTACATTTTTTTATTAGTAGTTTTTAGTCTTTTTAGTTCAATTGCTAGTGCACAATGTCCAATGATTGGTGTAAACGGTGTGTTTAATCCAAACGAAGATATATTAATTACGTCTTATCATCAATCAATCGTTAGAACGACAACTGGTCTAGTAGCTTGGGGCGAGAATATGCGAGCAAATGGCTCAGATGCGACAACTATATCCGATATTACACCAGCGAATGGATATAATTATACAGGAACGATTCTTCGTTTTGCTGTTTCAGGTAATACGGGAGGTCAAGGATTTTTGGTTACAACAACTAATTTATACGCTTGGGGTACACCTGGTGAAGTAGTTAGTAATAGTTTTGTTACTAATGCCAATTTTGCACCTATGTTAAATCTCCCATTTGCAGCATCTACAATAGCTGATATACATGCAAATTCGGATGCTCTTTTTGTTGTTTTAAATACAGGACAAGTATGGGTTGCAACAACAGGTACGACAGCACCTTTTGGAAACGCTAGTACTAGTACTACTATTTGGCAAAGAGTTGAAACTTCTGCTAGTGTACCATTAACAGGAGTTGTTCAAATAACTGGTTGTAAATCTGCAGGATTTGCTTTAAGGAGTGATGGAACAATTTACGCATGGGGAAATAATGTTGAATTAGGAAATGGTGGAGGTACTGAAAACCTTACTTATGCTACACAAATGGTAGCGCCACCTGTTCCAGTAAGTTATATATCTATTATTTTTAGTGATAAAGTAGATCCAGGACTTTTAGCACTAGGAACTGATACAAAAATATATGGAGTAGGGAATAATACAGATGGTGAGTTAATTACTAGTGGTACAACTAACGTAAATGTTTGGACTACAATAAAAAATAGTTCGGGAACTGATTTTACAGGTGCACTTTTTTTGGCGACTACGAATACATCGGAAGATTATCCAGCTGCTGCCGTAATAACTGCTGGAGCAACAATTGGAGTTCCAAAAATATTATATACTTGGGGTGAAAATAATACAAATTCAATTGGACAGTCTTCAGCAATCACACAAAATCCTACCGTTCCTCCATCGTTCAATTTAGGTGTTGATGACCCTGTTGC
>JBLHNH010000155.1:0-4734 GCA_047622645.1 Flavobacterium sp. | reverse complement strand
GCTGGTTTTACTAAATCTTCCATTTTTAAGAACCATTGATCTGATAATCTTGGTTCGATAACTGCTTTAGTTCTTTCTGAAGTTCCTACTTTATTCATGTGGATTTCAGTTTTCACTAAAACTCCACTATCTTCTAATTCTTTAGCAACTTCTTCACGAGCTAAAAATCTATCTTTTCCTTGAAAATGTAAACCGAAACTATTTAACGAAGCATCTTCATTAAAGATATCGATGATTTCTAAGTTGTGCTTGTTTCCTAATTCTTTATCGTTAACATCATGAGCTGGTGTTACTTTTAAACAACCTGTACCAAATTCTATATCTACATATTCGTCTTCTATAATCGGAATTACTCTGTTACAAATAGGTACTATTGCCTTTTTACCTTTTAAGTGTGCAAAACGTTCATCATTTGGATTTATACAAATTGCAGTATCACCAAAAATAGTTTCTGGACGCGTTGTTGCAATAGTTAAAGTATCGTTACTTCCTTCAATTTGATAATTGATATAATATAATTTTCCTTGACGTTCTTCGTGAATTACTTCTTCGTCAGACAAAGTCGTTTTTGCTTCTGGATCCCAATTTACCATTCGGTAACCACGATAAATCATTCCTTTATTGTATAAATCAACAAATGATTTGATTACAGAAGCTGACATATCTGGGTCCATAGTGAATTTCGTTCTTTCCCAATCGCAAGAACAGCCTAGTTGTTTTAGTTGTTCTAAGATTGTTCCACCATATTTGTCAGTCCAATCGTAAGCATGTTTTAGGAATTCTTCGCGGGTTAAATCGCTTTTGTTGATTCCTTCTGATTTTAGTTTTGCTACAACTTTTGCTTCTGTAGCAATTGATGCGTGATCTGTTCCAGGAACCCAACAAGCATTGAATCCTTTTAAACGCGCACGACGAATTAAAACATCTTGAATGGTATTGTTTAACATGTGACCCATATGCAAGACTCCCGTCACGTTTGGTGGAGGAATTACTATTGTATAAGGCGTTCTGTCATCTGGTTTTGAATGAAAATAATTGTTTTTCATCCAGTAATCGTACCATTTTTGTTCTACTTCTTTTGCATTAAACTGTGCTGGAATCATTTATGTTTTTTTATTTAATCTTAACTTTTTAAGATTCTTATGTTTATAATTTACTTTTCTAAAAACATTACAAAAGGTTTATGGAAACTTTCTAGCCCTGATAGCAGAGAAAATCCTCGAAGAGATTGTAACGAATAGCAGGAAAATGGTTTCTAAAAAAGACCAAGCCCTAATGCTCCGAAAAGAAAAAATGAGTTTGGTATTGTTTTTGTATATTTATAAATGCAAAAGTAACAATATAAGCTAAAATAAAAAAAGTTAATTTGTTTGTATTTTTTGCAAAAGTGTTTAATTTTACAATAATTAAAAATATAATAAAATGAAAAATTTGCTTAATTTAATTGCAGTATTGTTTATTTCAACGGTTTCCTTTGCTCAAGGAGCAAAAATTGAGTTTAAAGAAGAAACAATTAATTATGGAACGGTTACCAAAGGCGATGACGATGGCAAACGTAAATTTGAGTTTACAAATACTGGTGATGCACCATTAGAGATTAAAAATGTTAAATCTACTTGCGGTTGTACAGTTCCAACTAAACCATCTGCTCCAATTATGCCTGGTAAATCTGACTTTATCGAAGTGCAGTATAACATGAATCCGGGGCCAATTAGTAAATCTATTACTGTTGAAAGTAATGCAGTAAATGTCCCTAGTGGAATGGTTACTTTACGAATAAAAGGTACAGTTGTAGAGAAAAAAGAAGTCAATCTTCTTGAAAAAAAGAAATCGATCTTAGAACAATAAATTAGAAGCCTCATTAATTTGAGGCTTTTTTTATATCAATTTTTTAAGGTAAAATACTACTTCTATAATTTTACCTTCTCTTTCTATTTCTATTTTTATTTTTTTACCCTCACCAGATTGGAATAATTCATTGATTTTTTGAATGGTAAAATTATAAGCTTTTCTATTGTTTATACTAATTATTTTGTCACCTGGCACTATACCAGCATTTGCAGCAGGTGAATTTTTTCGTATATTAGATACAATAAAAATCGGCTTTAATATAAATCTATAGTTGTATTTATATTCTGAATTATTTTTAAGATATTCTAAAGCATTAATTTCTGAAGTTGGAGAATTCAATCTTATTTCTTCTTTAATAGGCTCTATACCTGAATGTTGAACTTCAAGGCCAGACATGTTATAGTTAAATAAATTATTATATGATTGACTTTTCTTCAAGTACAATAACTCTTCTTGATAATCAATAAATAAATGAAAACGCTTTAATAGTTCACCACCAATTGAGCCATTTCTGCCAAAAATTAAATTTATATTATTAAAAGATAAGGAATCGGGATAGGCAACTAAAACCTCTTCAAATTCAAAATTTGAAAATTTTAACTTTTCAATTCTAGCTCTTTTTCCATGTATTTCTCCTGCAAGTCCAAATCCTAGATAATCATTTAAAAATTGTTCAGGTATTTTTAAGGAGTCCTTTTTAAAAATCCATAAACCATCACTTAGACCAGTATCTAATAATAATTTTAAGGCTAAATTTTTATCATTAAAAGTTGAGTTAATTTCAACATATGGCTTATTATTAATTAAATCTATGTTGAGTTTTGAAAATTTTCTAAACTTTCTTTTTTTTAAATAATTTCTGTTTTTATGTATAATGATTTTCTTTCTGTCATAGTTAATTTCTATTAATTTATCTTTAAAAAAACTATACCCAATTATTCCATTTACCTCTTTTCCTAACTTACTAATAAAATTTATATTGTTCTCGTTTAAAATTAAAACAGTAAAATTATTATCCTCAAATTCTTTTATTTTTAATTTATTATTAGAGGAAATTAGTGCATCAACAGTTTTTCCAATTCCAACACCAGATATTTTAGTTTTTATTGGATTAAATAATTCAATCGAATCATTACTAGGAAAACTAAATAATATATTTTTTTCTGTTCCAGTATCTAAAATAACTTTGAGAGGCACATTGTTAATTAATACATCCAAAATTATTAAGTTATTCGAAAAATCAAAAGGAATAGTAATTTTATCTTTATTTGAAAACCAGTTATTATTTACCTGACTAATAACTATATTTGAAATAAGTAAAATTAAAATCATAACCCCTTTTCTATACATATATCTATTACTTTTCATAAAGTTAATGAAGTTAATTGATAAATGAGCATTTTAAAAACAACATTCATGTTTTATTTTAAAAAAAAGTTGCAATTTTGTACTTTAAAAAAAAAATTAAGATGCCAAAGATTTCAAAAAAAGGATCACAAATGCCTGAATCACCAATAAGAAAATTGGTTCCTTATGCAGAAATTGCTAAGAAAAACGGACATAAAGTTTATCACCTAAATATAGGTCAACCAGACATTAAAACTCCACAAGTAGCACTTGATGCTGTTAAAAATGCGAATATTGAAGTATTAGAATATAGTCACTCTGCTGGTTTTGAAAGCTATAGAGAGAAACTTTCTAAATATTATAAAAATCAAAATATACCTATTGACACACAAAACATTATTATAACTACTGGAGGATCTGAAGCATTACTTTTTGCTTTAGGAAGCACTATGGATACTGATGATGAGATTATTATTCCTGAACCTTTTTATGCTAATTACAATGGTTTTTCTGTTGCTTCTGGTGTGAAAGTTGTACCAGTAATTTCAACTATTGAAACTGGATTTGCGTTACCTCCTATTGAAGATTTTGAAAAACTAATTACACCAAAAACAAAAGCAATTTTAATTTGTAATCCAGGAAATCCAACTGGATATTTATATTCTGAAGAAGAAATAAATCAATTGGCAAAAATTGTAATTAAACATGATTTGTTTTTAATTGCAGATGAAGTTTATAGAGAGTTTACTTATGATGGTTTTAAACACTATTCTGTCATGAACGTGAAAGGATTAGAAAATCATGCAATAATGATTGATTCTGTTTCTAAACGTTTTAGTATGTGTGGTGCAAGAATTGGATGCATTGTTTCTAAAAACGCAGAAGTAATGGCAGCAGCCATGAAATTTGCTCAAGCTAGATTAAGTCCACCTACCTACGCACAAATTGCAAGTGAAGCAGCTTTAGATACTCCTCAAAGTTATTTTGATGAAGTTATCACAGAATACAAAGAGCGTAGAGATATATTAATTGAAGAATTATTAAAAATTGAAGGCGTTCAAGTAGCTACTCCAAAAGGTGCTTTTTATTGTATTGCTAAATTACCCATTAAAAGTGCTAATGATTTTGCTCAATGGCTACTAGAATCATATGATTTAGAAGGAGAAACTGTAATGGTTGCTCCTGCTGCAGGTTTTTATTCTTCCCCTAATGTTGGGTTAGATGAAGTTAGAATTGCTTATGTTCTTAAAAAAGAAGATTTAATAAAATCGGTTCAAATTCTTAAAGAAGCAATAAAAGTCTATAATAATATTTAATATAAATTAAGTGAATTTTAAAAAGCCCTTTTAGGGCTTTTTTTATGCCAATACTTAACTAGAATTAGTCTTATATTATATTTTATAACAAGAAAAAAGGGTTACTCAAATGAGTAACCCTTTTTTCTTTATTTAATCTAAAGTTTTTTATCGTTTTAATGAAAAGTGAGCTTTAAATTGTTTCGGTACTAATATACCGTTTGTTGTAATTTCATAAAAA
>JBLHNH010000154.1:0-4740 GCA_047622645.1 Flavobacterium sp. | reverse complement strand
GCTTCAATTCCCATAGAAATCCAAGTTCTTGTGTCTAATGGATCAATGATTCCATCTGTCCACAATCTAGAAGCTGCGTAATATGGAGAAACTTGTTCGTCATAACGCGCTTTGATTTTGTCAAATAATTCTTGTTCCACTTTTTCATCAACAACTTTTCCTTGTTTTTTTAATGAAGAAGCTTCAATTTGCGCTAAAACTTTTGCGGCTTGCGTTCCGCCCATTACGGCTAATTCAGCACTTGGCCAAGCAAAAATTAATCTTGGATCATAAGCTTTTCCACACATAGCGTAATTTCCTGCACCATAAGAATTTCCTATAACTACTGTGAATTTTGGTACAACCGAGTTGGCAACAGCATTTACCATTTTGGCACCATCTTTAATGATTCCTCCATGTTCTGATTTACTTCCAACCATAAATCCTGTTACATCTTGCAAGAATACTAACGGAATTTTCTTTTGGTTACAATTCGCAATAAATCGTGTTGATTTATCTGCTGAATCTGAATAGATTACACCACCAAATTGCATTTCACCATTTTTGGTTTTTACTACTTTTCTTTGATTGGCAACTATTCCAACTGCCCAACCATCAATTCGTGCATAACCAGTAATTATAGTTTGACCGTAACCGGCTTTGTATTCATCAAATTCAGAATTATCTACCAAACGATTGATGATTTCCATCATATCATATTGTTCGTTACGAGCTTTTGGTAAAATTCCGTAAATATCTTTAGGTTCCAAAGCTGGTTTTTGAGCTTTAACACGATTATATCCTGCTTTGTCAAAATCACCAATTTTACCAACTATATTTTTTATTCTATCTAAGGCATCTTTGTCATCTTTGGCTTTGAAATCTGTCACACCACTAATTTCGCAATGTGTTGTCGCTCCACCAAGAGTTTCGTTATCAATACTTTCGCCAATTGCTGCTTTAACTAAATAACTTCCCGCTAAGAAAATACTACCTGTTTTGTCTACTATTAAAGCTTCATCACTCATGATAGGTAAATATGCACCACCAGCAACACAGCTTCCCATAACAGCAGCAATTTGTGTAATTCCCATACTACTCATTACGGCATTATTTCTGAATATACGTCCAAAATGTTCTTTGTCAGGGAAAATTTCATCTTGTAAAGGCAAATAAACTCCAGCTGAATCCACTAGATATATTATTGGTAATCTGTTTTCCATGGCAATTTCTTGCGCACGTAGATTCTTTTTTCCAGTAATAGGAAACCAAGCACCAGCTTTAACTGTAGCATCATTGGCAACAACAATACATTGTTTTCCAGAAACGTAACCAATTTTAATTACAACGCCACCAGAAGGACATCCACCGTGTTCTTCATACATTCCTTCACCGACAAAAGCTCCGATTTCAATACTTTTAGATTTTTCATCTAATAAGTAATCAATTCGTTCACGAGCAGTCATTTTGCCTTCTCCGTGTAATTTTTCGATACGTTTTTGTCCACCACCCAATTTTATTTGAGCAAATCTTTGTTTCATATCGGAAACTAATAGTTTATTGTGGTCTTCGTTTTTGTTGAAATTTAAATCCATTTACTAGTATTGTTTTTAAGGTTTGCTAAATTAATCAAATTCATTTAATTCTTTCAATTAATAAATAACAAATTTCAACGTTTTAAAATATTTATTATTTAATTAAAAGCTATTAAAATTATCATAATGACAAATTTGTGCTATATATTGAATGATTTGTGCTATTTTTTATGAAATGATAGAAGTAAGTTTGAAAAAACTATAAATCAATAATTATGAGTAAAATAACAGAAAGACCAAAATTTCAAGAAAAGTATGATAATTTTATTGGAGGAAAATTTGTTCCTCCAGTAAAAGGGGAATATTTTGACAACATATCTCCCATAGATGGAAAACCTTTTACAAAAGTAGCACGCTCAACAAAAGAAGATGTTGATTTAGCTATTGATGCTGCGGAAGAAGCCTTTAAAACTTGGGGAAAATCATCACCAGCTTACAGAAGTAAAGTTTTAAACAAAATAGCTGATATCATGGAAGCTAATTTGGAATATTTAGCTATTGTTGAAACAATTGATAATGGAAAAGCTTTAAGAGAAACAATGGCAGCTGATTTGCCTTTATGTATTGATCATTTTAGATATTTTGCAGGTGTAATTCGTGCTGAAGAAGGAACAATTTCAGAACATGATGAGCATACGGTAAGTATTTGTCTGCATGAACCATTAGGAGTTGTTGCTCAAATTATCCCATGGAATTTTCCACTATTAATGGCTACATGGAAAATGGCACCAGCTATTGCAGCTGGAAATTGTACGGTTGTAAAAGCAGCTGAACAAACGCCAACATCAATATTAGTTTTAATGGACTTAATTAAAGATGTTTTGCCACCAGGTGTAATCAATATTGTAAATGGATTCGGAATCGAAGCTGGAAAACCTTTAGCCTCTTCACCAAGAATTAAAAAAGTTTCTTTTACAGGTGAAACTACAACTGGACGTTTAATTTTACAATATGCTTCAGAAAACATTATTCCAGCAACAATGGAATTGGGTGGAAAATCACCAAACATTTTCTTCAGTTCAGTAGCAGCACAAGATGATGCGTTTTTTGATAAAGCTATTGAAGGAGCAGTAATGTTTGCCTTAAACCAAGGGGAAATTTGTACTTGTCCATCAAGAATTCTAGTGCAAGAAGATATTTATGACAAATTCATGTCAAGAGTAATTGAAAGAGTAAAAGCAATAAAAATTGGTCACCCTTTAGACCCAACTGTCATGATGGGAGCTCAAGCTTCAAACGATCAATATGAAAAAATTCAATCCTATTTAAAAATTGGAAAAGAAGAAGGTGCTGAACTTTTAGTAGGTGGTGAAGTAAATCACTTAGAAGGAGAATTAAGTACAGGATATTATATTCAGCCAACCGTATTTAAAGGGAATAACAAGATGAGAATCTTTCAAGAAGAGATTTTTGGACCTGTAGTTTGTGTAACAACTTTCAAAACAGTTGAAGAAGCTATCGAAATTGCAAACGACACTTTATACGGATTAGGTGCAGGAGTTTGGACAAGAGATGCTCATGAATTGTATCAAGTACCAAGAGTTATTGAAGCTGGTAGAGTTTGGGTAAATAACTATCATTCTTATCCAGCGCATGCACCATTTGGAGGTTACAAAAAATCAGGATTTGGTCGCGAAAACCACAAAATGATGTTAGATCATTATAGAAACACTAAAAATATGCTTATTTCTTATGATAAAAATAAGTTAGGTTTCTTTTAGTAGTTAATTAATTTCATAACAAAACCTAGCAGTTCTATAGCTGTTAGGTTTTTTAATTTAGTAAAAGCATGTTTAAAAGAATAGATAGTACAGAGAAAGCAAACGAATTAATAGCACAACTAAAAGAGCGAAATGGTGACTTGATGTTTCACCAAAGTGGTGGTTGTTGCGATGGTTCTCAGCCTATGTGTTTTGCATTAGGTGATTTTATAATCGGAAATAGTGATGTTTGTTTGGGAATAATAGAAGGTTGTAGCTTTTGGATGAGTAAAGATCAATTTGAATATTGGAAACACACCCATTTAACATTAGATGTTGTAGATGGAAGAGGAGCAAGCTTTTCTTTAGAAATTCCTTACGGGAAAAGATTCATTATTCATTCAAGGTTATTTACTGAAGATGAAGCAAATAATTTAGAACCTTTGACTTTTTTAGAAGACTAATTAATATATAAAAGTTGGTATTGCTTAGGAGTAATACCTTCATGTTTTTTGAATAACCGAATGAAGTAATTGCAGTCATCAAAACCTGA
This sequence comes from Flavobacterium sp., assembly GCA_047622645.1. GTDB lineage: Bacteria > Bacteroidota > Bacteroidia > Flavobacteriales > Flavobacteriaceae > Flavobacterium. Next base: position 913 of record JBLHNH010000154.1, on the reverse strand, counting down.
TTCAAAACATACTTCGTTGATTTGTAAATTTGGATTTTTCAGTAAAGATTTAGCATATTTTATTTTTTCATTTAGGATGAATTCAATGGGACTCATGCCTAATTCTCTTTTGAAAAACCGATAGAATGAAGTGGTACTCATACAAGCTTTTTCACTTAAGTCTTTAAGGTTGAAATTTTCTCTAATATTACCTCTAATATATTCCATAATTGGAACGATTGGGTTACTTACATCGATGATATTATTAGTTTCAATAGATTTAATATTTTGTGATTGAATAATTCTAACTAAAAGTTCTTGTAAAGTTAAATCAGCTAAAGCATCTTTGATAACGGAAGTGCTCATGCATTCTTTTATCAATTTATTGATGGTTGTGCTGAGTTCCAAATTGTTATAAAAGAAATAATTTTCATGGTCTAATTTCCAAAAATTACCTTTTCCATCTTTAGGATATCTTTCATTTAAAAAACTCAACGTTTCTTGAATTTTCATTTGGTCAATCGCTAAAGCTAAACATTGGGTAGGGTTGTTCTTTGTGGCTTCAGGAAAATCGATTTTCATTTCAACATTAGACGGAATTATAACGGTTTCTCCAGGTAAATAATCAAATTCAGGATCATCAAACAAATGCATTACTTTTTTACCTCTAAGCATGCTAGTAACTACTAAATCATTGAATTTTAAAGGAACTTTTTGAGAAGTTTCATAAGTTTCAAATAAATTCAATTCACAATTATTCAAAGAATAAACTGTTCTATTTTCAACTAAAGTTTTTAGTGATTTTTCTTTTGTAAGTGATGGTTGATGTAGTAATTGTTTAAGACTTCCCATAAGTGATTTATTCGTAGCTAAATATATGAAAAGTATTTAAATTGAAATGAATTTTTAGGATATTTAACAATTCATGTAAAAT
>JBLHNH010000153.1:0-4784 GCA_047622645.1 Flavobacterium sp. | reverse complement strand
TTTGCATTTGTTGCTGTTTTAAAACCATTCCATAATAAGACTGCAAGCCAAATTATACAAACTAAACTTAGTATTGAAGTTGCGATTAAAAAAGAATAATCTTGCGTTGAGATACTAGTACTTTTTAAATCATTTAGACTTTCTAAGAGTTTGTTGGAAATAGTTGAAGATGCATCATTAATGTTTGCAAGAGTTGTTAAGTAAAATGGAATTCTAGCAATAAGGCTAACATTTAATATATCAATATATCTAGTTTTTGAATTAAAATATATACCAAAGGCATACAAAAAGAGTGACAAAATAAGCGTCAAGATTATATTTTGAAGTAAATGATTGATAAAGCTAATATTATCTGGAAAGGAAAGATGTAAAATACTATCAAATAATGCATTAAATTGATATCCCAAAAAAGAGCCAATAATTAAAAAGAGTATTCCAAAAACAAATAATTGCTTTTCAGAAAATTTTTCAAACGGATTTATAAGTATTTTAATCATTTTTTATTGATTTTATAATTTTTGATAATTCTTCTGTTTTTTGTGTACCTATTAATATTGAACTTTTATACGCATTTTTATTTGTGTAATGTATTTTTAATCCTCTATTTCCAGCAATATTGTAAGCTCCAAGCCGAATTCCCCAACCACCATAATCCATTATCGGGTTGTATTTGATGACTTCCATTTTCTCAATATCTTGAAACCTATATGTCTTATGAATTCCAAAAGGGAAAAATTTAATTTCAATTCTGTCTTTATATATTTTTGTTTTTAGACTCATGATCCAAAACAATATAAATGTAATAAGTAATATTAATATTGGAATTATTACAAAATTTCGCGAACTATTACCGTAGTCTTTTTTTATAAACACTTTGTATAAAACAAATGTAATTAAGCCTAAATAAATTAACCATAGCCACCATTGTCTAAATTGTTGTTTCTCTTCAAATAAGGTTTTTTCTTCCATGATTTAAGAATTTAATTGTTTAATTTTTTCTATCATGTCGTCTAATTTGTTACGAACAGTAGGGTAGCTATTTCCCATTTGGGTTGCCATTTCTTTTAAGCTTCCGCTTGTTAGAAAAAATTGAAGAATAAAGTTCTGTTCTTCTTCAGAAAGTTGTGATAATATAGGTAGAGGATAATTGCCAGAAACTTTAGTTTCACAGTTTTGACAACTCAATTGTGTTACAATAAGAATGCTTTCGCAACTTGGACAATTTTTAGGAAATTTAGGTTTCATATTAATATTATTTAAACAAATATAAATAATATTCAATATAAAATAAATAAAATTAAACTTTTTTTTTAATTTTATTTAAATGGTAATGCGTTTAATTTATCTTTTAGAAATTTTATTATGTGTAATTTGCCTTTGTAAAGTACATTTGAATCTATCAATTCCGTTAACGCGAAGTTTTGCATGTTTGGTAGCTCTTCCTTGCACTCTTTTTCGCCAGAGTTTAAAGCTAGAAAGTTTCATTTCAGAACGCATTATTTCTATAGTTTCTTTTTCAGAAATTCCGAATTGAAAGGTTATAGCATCAAAAGGAGTTCTGTCTTCCCAAGCCATTTCTATAATTCTATCTAATTGTATTAATGTAAATTCTTTACTTTTCATCATACAAAATTCGGTATAAAATAAAAAAACGCTTGATGAACAAGCGTTAAATTTTAATCAAATTTATCTTTTATGTAGTATTTTGCATCTAAATCGTCATCTTCAATAACATTAAATTTCAACGGTTTATTTTTAGGTTTACTAGCAACTGCTTTCTTTTTCCATAACTCAAAGTTTTCTTTATTGAGTTTTTTTCGCATAAAGTCATTGATATCATTTTCTACAATACCAAATTCTTCTTTAATGACTTCATATGGTTTTTTTTCTACTTGAGCCATGCTAACAATTCGCTCTAAAGTTTCATTGTCTAATTCTGAAATTTTTCTTTTTTTCATTTTATGAAAATTACTTCACATTTTTTAAAGGGTTATTATTTACAATATTAGCAAAAAAAGTGCAGTTTTTCAATATTCCTTTTTATTTTTAACAATTTGATAAAATTCAAACGTTAATTCATTGATTTTCTTAAAATTATTTATAAAATCGTCCTAAAAGTTAAATTTATTCTTGGGCTTTTAGAACTTGTTGTTTTTGGAATTTGATGTTTATAATAAATTTGACTGCCTTCTTTCATCAAAATTAAACTGCCATGTTTTAAAATTATATGCTGCTTTGCTTCTTTTATAGTATTGTGTTTTAGTTGAAAAGTACGTTCTTCTCCCAAACTAATCGAGGCAATAATAGGGTTTCTCCCTAATTCTTTTTCATTGTCTGCATGCCATCCATTACTATCTCTTTCGTTTCTGTATAAATTAAGTAGAACAGTAGTGAATTTATTGTTTGCTTTTTCTTCTATTAGCTCTTTCAAATTTAATAAAGCTGCGTTCCATGGATGAGGATTCATTATAATATTCGAATATTTATATGGTTTTCCTTCATTTCCATATAAAGCTGTTAATCTTGGCTGTTGATGATTTTTTCCATAAACAGTAATTTTGTCTTGTTGCCAAGGTGTGTTTTCGTTTAATACTTTAAAAAATTCATCTGCTTTTTCTTTTGATAAAAAGTTGGGGTAATACTCAAAAATAGCATCTGGTAATTCTAAAATTATTTTTTCTTCTGGAAATAGGTTTAGCATAAATTAAAGATATTGAATTGCCCAATAAATTAATAAAAACTGCAAAGGAAGTCGAAGCATTAAAACCAATTTAGGCATTCTTAAACTTGCTTTTTCATTTTGCAACATATAAAAATGAGTAGCAAAAAAACCAATCAGTAAAATTATTATTCCAACTGAAGCAATTGGAGCTAATGCTTTAAATAATAACATAATACCAAATACAATTTCTAACAAGCCACTTACTTTATTAACTAAAGGTGCATTTGGAATATAGGATGGAATTATTTTAACATACAGTTTTGGACTTCGAAAATGATTAAATCCTGCAACGATATAAATAAATGCCATTACATATTGATGCCAAGGTAAATTCATACTTTATTTTTTACGAATTTAAGTAAATCAAATGATTATTTACGAATTTTAGAAAAGTTAATATTCATAATCACAATTGCAAAAATGATAAGAAGAACTCCTAACCATTGAGAAAGAATAACTGTTTCATTTAAAATAAAAAAGGCCATCATAACTGAAACTGGTAATTCTAAAGAGGAAACAATACTACCTAAGCCTAAACCGATACGAGGAAATCCTGAATTCATTAGCATAGGAGGAATAATAGTTCCAAAAAGAGCTAAAACAATTCCCCATTTCATAAAAATTTCCATGTTGAAAGGTGTTGTTTGCGTAAATAAGGCAAAACCTGCAATAATGACTACTCCACCTAAAAGCATGTATAAACTTCTCTGTGCTGTTGAAACACCTAATGCGATTTTATTTGCCGTAAACATTGTTGTTGTAAAGGAGCAAGCGGCTAACATTCCAAATAACATTCCTATCCAATCAATTTCTACCGAAGAATTTAATAAGTTGGTTGCTAATAAAGTTCCAATAAGAACTATAATAACAGCAAATATTTTTTGTTTTGAAGGTGCTTTTTTATCTAAAAACCATTCTAATAAAACACCAATCCAAACCGATTGCATCAACAAAATAATTGCAATTGATACATTAAGATATTTTACACATAAATAATAGAAAACACTTGTCATTCCTAATGAAGTTCCTGCTAACATCAATTGAAAAATATTTCTTTTAGAAGCTTTAATTACACTAGTTTTAGCTTGTTGTTTCTGAAATATATTGATCAATAAAATTCCAATTATTCCATATATAAATTGAGAAGAGGTTACTTCAGCAGTTGTAAAGCCTTCTTGGTAAGCTAATTTTACGAAAGTAGCTAGCATTCCGTAACTAGTTGCACCTAATCCAACTAGAAAAACTCCTTTTACAATATTATTATTCGACATTCTTTAAAATTTAAAAGCCTGCAAAGATAGTTTTTTATAATTTAGTTTTTAGAACAAACCTTCAAGCGATTTGTTTTTTAAGCCAATGTTTTTAGGATCAAAATGCAACTTTTTTTCTAACAAAGAACTATAAACACTTCTAAAGTCAATGTCATATTTTAAATCACCGTTATCTAAATCTGCTAAGTTTGGATTGTTTCCAATACTATTTCCCTTGTTGTTTCCGCCAATTACAAACATTGGTGCTGCTGTTCCATGATCGGTTCCTTTTCCGTTGTCTTTGACTCTTCTTCCAAATTCTGAAAACACAACAATTGTCACGTTTTGTAATAGTTCTTACCTCTTTTAATTCACTTATGGTTTTTGGTTCGTCATTTAAAAATTCAGGCAATGAAGTTTCATACTTTGTTTCAAAAGATTTTGACAAGAATTTATCTAAACCTATTTTTTCAATTCCCAAGGCTTGTTGGTTTGAAAACCCTAAACGTAACGACCAAAGTGATGATTTGTTCATGCTCTAATTTTTTTAAGAATAATGGCAACTTATGTTTATTAGATATTAATTTTATCAAAAGGTTTAATGCAAAAAAAAATCCATCACAATTAAGTAATGGATTTTAGGTATTGAAATACTAAAATAAGTTGAACATAACACTATTTTGAAATTAGAATGCGTTTACAATGGCTAAGAAATCATCAGCATTTAAAGCTGCTCCACCAATTAATCCACCATCTACATCAGGATTTGAGAAAATTTCTTTTGCATTATCAGGTTTTACACTTCCACCATA
>JBLHNH010000152.1:0-4829 GCA_047622645.1 Flavobacterium sp. | reverse complement strand
ATAGCACTTGTCCAAGCGGTTTTTCACTTTGGATTCCTTAAACAACAAAAAGGTTTACTAGTTGCATTAAATGATATTGAATTTATTTTATTAATAATCGCAACGGTTTGTATTGCTGCTGCTGGTTACATCATCAATAATATTGTAGATCAAGAAACGGATGCCATTTCAAAACCTGAAAAAGTAATTGTCGGTAAACACATATCAGAAACAAGAGCTTACAACTATTATATTGCTTTTAATATTATTGGTGTTTTAATTGGGTTTTTTGTAGCTAATATCGTTTTCAAAGAGAGTTTTGCAGCTATTTTTATTGTGGTCGCTTTTATTCTTTACCTTTATGCAACACAATTTAAACAAAGTCTTTTAGCTGGGAATTTCTTAGTTTCGTTTCTTGTAGCTTTTAGTATATTATTGGTTGGAGTTTTCGATTTATATCCAATGATAATTGCTGAAAATCAACAGTTTTTAGGTATTTTATTCCAGATTATTATCGATTATGCGATTTTTGCTTTCTTATTGACTTTCATAAGAGAAGTTGTAAAAGATATTGAAGATTATGAAGGTGATCTAAAAACAGGAATGAACACATTACCAATTTATTTAGGAAAAGAAAAAACACAAAAAGTAGTTTTCGGATTAAGTTTTATTCCTTTACTAGCACTACTCTATTATTTGAATGCTAACTTTACTAATTTAGAATATGTCCTTTACTATACATTAGCTTTGGTTGTTGCTCCAATGTTGTATTTTATTGCAAAAATTTGGCAGGCAAAAACGCAAAAGGATTTCAATCACTTAAGTACAGTTTTAAAATTTATAATGATTACTGGAATTTTATCGATAGTCGTAATTACGTATAACTTAAATCACTTTTCAAACCTTGGATAATTTTCTACCAAATAAAAAAATAATTTTAGCTTCTGGTTCGCCAAGAAGGCAACAATATTGTAAAGAATTAGGCTTAGATTTTTCTATTCAATTAAAAGAAGTAGAAGAAATTTATCCTGATCATTTAAAACATCATAAAATAACTGATTTCTTAGCCGAATTGAAAGCAAATGCCTTTGAAAATGTATTAGCTGAAAACGAAATTTTAATCACAAGTGACACTATTGTTTGGCACGAAGACAAAGCTTTAGGAAAACCAAAAGATTATGATGATGCTTTTGAAATGATTAATTCAATGGCTGGAAAAACACATGAAGTAATAACTTCAGTTTGTATTAAAACTTCGTTAAAATCAGAAGTATTCTATAGCATCACTAAAGTTACTTTTGTAAATTTGAGCAAAGAGGAAATCGATTATTACATTACCAACTATAAACCATTTGACAAAGCTGGTGCATACGGGATACAGGAATGGATTGGTTTAATAGGAATTTCAAAAATCGAAGGTTCTTATCCAAATGTAGTCGGATTACCTGTTGATAAACTTTACGCTAAACTAAAAGAATATGCTTAATTTTTTTCAAAATAAATATTTACACGAAGAAGTTTCTACTTTAATAGTTTTACTAGTAATTGTTACTCTTCGCTATTTCTTTTCAAAAGGAATTAGAAAATACGCAAAAACTCACGAAGCTTTAGAACACAGAACAAATTTAGTTATTAAATATGTCAATTTTCTAATTGGTTTATTAGCGATCATTACAATTATAGTAATTTGGGGTGTTAAAAAAGACCAACTTTTTATATTTATTTCCTCGATTTTTACTGTGGTTGGTGTTGCTGCATTTGCCCAATGGTCACTATTAAGTAATATCACAGCAGGAATTATTATCTTTTTTGCTTTTCCATTTAAAATTGGAGATCACATTAAAATTTTAGATAAAGATTTTCCTATTTCTGGTGAAATCATTGACATTAAAGCCTTTTATATTCTTTTAAAAACACAAGAAGGAGAAACTGTTACTTATCCAAATAACATCCTAATGCAAAAAGGAATCTCAGTTTTAGATAATCATTCTGAAGTAAAAGAGTTTACAGATTAATAATAAGTTAAATCTGTTTTCAGTTTTTAAAAATACTTTTTTTAATTATCCTTTCGGTATCCTTAGTTAGGATAGCAATTGATTTTCGATAAGCAATATTTTTTCTCCATTTTGAGCAGTAATAGTAATGATTACTTGTTTTTTTCGAATATTTTAAAATCGGTAAAAATATTTTTAAACCATTAGATGTCAAACAGATAATATAGCTTATTATAATTTCGACTTATCTAAACCTAAAATTACAGAATACAAATAGATAGTGAAAATTATATAAGTATGTCCTAAAATTATGTAACAAGCTTTTATATAATTTGGTGATCTTTACAGTATATTTAAAACTAATTTAATCCAAAAATTATGAAAACTATTATCAGCAAAATGTCTTTTATGACATTACTTATGGTCTTAACTATGACATTAATTCCTACTTTAACATTTGCAAACGAAACAACTACAGCAAACCCAGAAGTTCCTGCAAAAGTGCAAGTGATGCTTGATCGTTTAGAGGAAATCAAAGAAATGGATAAATCTGATTTATCAAGACCTGAAAAAAAAGAGCTTAGAAAAGAAGTGAGAATAATTAAAAAAGAATTAAGATCTAGCGGAAACGGAGTTTATTTATCTGTAGGTGCAATCATAATAATTGTATTACTTTTAATTTTATTATTATAGTTTACTCAAAAGTAAATACAACTTAATAAATATTTTAGTTAATTACATAACTATCTAACCAAGAGCAATAACTACTGAGTTGTTGCTCTTGGTTTTTGTTAAAGAAATTCAAAAATTGAATAAAACACTTCCCAGCAAATTTTTAATTGCTATTTTTGGTACTATTGAAAATTAAAAAGTTAAAAATGCACCAGACAAAAATTAAATTTCTCCTTCTTTTTTTATTCACTTTTATAGTTGCAAACGCCCAACAACCCAAAAAACCTTCAACAGGCGAAATTTACGAACAAGTTAAAAAACTAAATTTTTTAGGTTCAGTTTTATATTTAGCAGCTCATCCAGATGACGAAAATACACGATTAATTTCTTATTTTTCAAATTATTATCATGCTCAAACTGCTTATTTATCATTAACTCGTGGTGATGGTGGGCAAAATTTAATTGGACCACAATTACGGGAACAATTAGGAGCAATTAGAACGCAAGAACTTTTAGCTGCTCGAAGAATTGATGGTGGACAACAATTTTTTACCCGTGCAAATGATTTTGGGTATTCAAAAGTACCTTCAGAAACGTTTACCATTTGGAACAAACAAGAAGTTTTGAATGATGTAATTCAGACTATTGAAACATTTCAACCAGATATTATAATCAATCGTTTTGATCATCGTTCTCCAGGAACAACTCATGGCCATCATACAGCGAGTGCCATGTTAAGTTTGGAAGCTTATGACTTGATTAAAAATAAACCAAAACGTGTCTTTTTTAATACTTCGTATTGGTTTTATGGCGGACAAGAAGAATTTGATAAAGCTGACAAAAGTAATTTAGTTGCCATTAATGCAAATGTCTTCTTCCCAATTTTAGGAAAAAGCAATTTTGAAATTGCAGCTTTAAGTCGAAGTCAACACCGTTGTCAAGGATTTGGCTCAACAGGTTCTCGTGGTGATGAAATTGAATATTTAGAACTTTTAAAAGGGACTAAACCTGCTTCAGACAATATTTTTGAGGGAATTGATACTTCTTGGAATAGATTAAAAGGTGGCGAAGCTATTGGAAAAATTTTAAATAAGATAGAAGAAAACTTTAATTTTAAAAACCCAGAAAAACATATTCCACAATTAGTTGAAGCTTATAAATTACTACAAAAATCAGAAGATTCACATTGGAAAAAAATAAAATTAAATGAACTTTCAAATCTAATTCAAGCTTGTTCTGGTTTATATTTAGAAGCAATTAGTTCTTCTGAAAAAGTTACTAAATCTGATACTTATTCTTTAAATATTGAAGCTATAAACCGAAGTGATGCAAATATGATTTTAAATGCTGTTACTTATGGAAATAAAACAGCTTCAGAAAAAAATGTAGCTTTAAATAACAATTCAAAAATTAATTTAAAGTTAGAAAATAATTCAATTCCAGCTGATTTTGATTATTCTAATTTATTTTGGTTGAAAGAAACAGCAACTATTGGAATGTATAAAGTGTCTAAAAAAAACATTCGAATTCTACCAGAAGAAACCTTACAATTTCCAATAACTTTTTCAATTAATATAGAAGGAACAACTATTGAATTCGTTAAAAATGTAGTGTATAAGAAAAATGATCCTGAATTTGGAGAAACTTATATTCCATTCACTATTTTACCAGAAGTCACAACTTCTATTGTAAATAAAGTTTCAATTTTTAATGACAATCAGCCTAAAGAAATTCAAGTTAAAGTTATTTCACAAACCGAAAACACTAAAGGAACTATTGCTTTAAGTATTGATAAAACTTGGAAAGTCGAACCAACATCAATTGCTTTTGAAATTCCTCAAAAAAATGACGAAAGAACTGTAGTTTTTAAAGTTTTTCCTCCAAAAAATGAAGCAACTACAACGCTAGAAGCAATTGTTTCCATGGATGAAAAAACATTCAACCAAGAACTTATAGAAATTAATTACCCTCATATTCCTAAACAAACTATTTTACAAACTTCATCTTCTAAATTAGTTAAATTAGACATTCAAACTAAAGGAAAAAACATTGGCTATATAAAAGGTGCTGGTGATGAAGTTGGTTCTAATTTAGAAAATTTAGGTTTTATAGTCACAATGATAAATCCAACTGAAATTTCATTAGAAAAACTTCAAAATTATGATGCTATTCTTGTTGGAATTC
>JBLHNH010000151.1:0-4922 GCA_047622645.1 Flavobacterium sp. | reverse complement strand
ATTTCTACTTAAATTAAAAGTATTGTTTAATGTCACTACTAATCAATTTATGGCAAAATTCGATTGTAATGTAATCTTTTATTGAAAGCATTATTTTCTAATTTTTTCAATTCAGGAAAATTTGCTACTCTAGAGTTTACTACAACAATTATTTTATCAAGCTGTTCATTTAGAAGATATTTGTTCCAAATTAATTTATCGCCATAGATTTCAATCCCTTTTATATCATTTTGAGATTCAGATTTTAAGAAATTTTTCCAATCTATTGCTAAATTGTTTTTATCTCGTTGTCTATCTTTTCGGATATAATAGTAGGCCACTATTGAAATTAGAAAAATAACAAATATTGAATAAATTAAAACCATATAAATATTTTGATTTTCTAACTTCTAACTTTGAGTTTACCAACTTCCACCAGCACCACCTCCAGAAAATCCACCACCGCCAAATCCGCCTCCGAATCCACCGCCACCAAATCCGCCACCTGAAGATCCGCCGCCAAAGCCTCCACCGCTTCTTCCTAAGCTGCTTAAGATTATCATGTCTAATATGCCTGGACCAGCAAACTTTCCAGTTCCATTGTTTCCATTGCCATTATTTTTGTTTTTTGCGATTAAAATGAAAATAATAACCAAAATAATAAAAAACACTACAAACGGAAATGGGTTGTCTTTTTTGTTTTGAATACGACTTCCTTTATAGGTTCCTTTTATTACCTCAAAAATAGCTGTTGTTCCTGCGTCCAATCCTTTGTAATAACTTCCAGCTTTGAATTCTGGGATAATTATATTCCGAACAATTTCTCCATTAATTCCAGCGGTTAAATATTGCTCTAACCCATAACCAGGAGAAATCCATATTTTTCTTTCTTCTTTGGCTAATAAGATTATAATTCCATTGTCATTTTGTTTTGTTCCTCCAATTCCCCATTCTTGTCCCCATCTAGGAGTAAGAATACCAATGTCTTCTCCTTTTAGGCTTTCTATTGTAATGACTACTATTTGAGTCGATGTAGAGTCTGAAAAGTGCACTAATTTGTCTTCTAAAGCTTTTTCTTCGTTGGCATTTAAAACAGCTGCATAATCATATACAGAAGTTTGTAATTCTGGAGTTTTCGGAATTTTATATTGAGCATATCCAAAAAAAGACATCAACATTAAAGTCGCGAATGTCAAAAATTGAATAATTTTATAAAGTATTTTAATCATTATTCTCTTGAAATTTCATTAGGTAATTCGTTAGTATCGTCCGATTGATATGGAAAATAGTGTTTCAATTGTTCTCCAGCTTTTTTAATGCCTTCAACTAGTCCTTTTTTATACTTTTTTTCTGCAAAGTTCTTCAGTACAATATTTTTTGTGCTTTCCCAGAAATCAGTTGGTACTACTTTGTCAATTCCTTCATCACCAATAATAGCGAACTGGTTACCAGAAACATTTATATAAAACAAAACACCATTTCTAGCTTCAGTTTTAAACATTTCTAAAGTATTAAAAACTTCTTTAGCCCTTTCTATTGAAGGCTTTTCTGACTTCTCTTCGATATGCACACGAATTTCACCTGAAGTATTTTCTTCAGCAATTCGAATAGCTTCAACTATTTCTGCTTCTTGTTTAGAAGTTAAAAAATTTTCGGTTTTTAACATGCTTATTGTGGTTTGTTGTCGAAATCAAATTCAACTTCTGGTGCTACATCTGCTCCTTCAACTGCTTTGAAATATGCTTTTTCTGTAAAGCCAAACATTCCAGCTAACAAATTATTTGGGAACACTTTAATATGATTATTATATGGTTTAACAGCTTCGTTAAAACGAGTTCTAGCTGTTAAAATTTGATTTTCAGTACTTGCTAATTCATCTTGTAGTTTTAAAAACCCTTGATTAGCTTTTAAATCGGGATATCTTTCAACAGTCACTAATAAACGTGATAAAGCAGAACTTACTCCGCCTTGTGCTTGGTTGAATTGATTTAATTGTTCTGGTGTAATGTTTGTTGGATCAATAGTTACAGAAGTAGCTTTTGAACGAGCACTAATAACCGCTTCTAATGTTGATTTTTCAAAATCAGCAGCTCCTTTAACTGTCTTTACTAAATTTCCGACTAAGTCATTTCTTCTTTGGTAAGATGTTTCAACATTTCCCCAAGCTTCTGAAATACTTTCGTTTAAAGTTACAGCGGTATTATTTACACCTTTTATCCAACTGTACGATCCAATTACTATTACAGCTATAATTATTACGGGAATTAACCATTTTTTCATAAGTTCTTGTTTTTTTAATCTGAATTTATTTCAGATTCTGTTAATGTTTAATTGTTAGTCTACTTTTCTTGTTATTTGTTTCAATTTTTTATTCTGCAATCTTAATTCTGCAATCTGTTGTCTTCTTTTAAAGTTCTCCTTTAAACTTTTTTAACTCATTCTTTATAGACTCTAGTTTTGAGATAATTTCAAATTTATCTAAAGTTTTCTTTTGATTTTCTTTCAAATGTGTTTTTGCACCATCTAAAGTGAAACCTCTTTCTTTTACTAAATGATAAATTAATTGTAAGTTTTTTACATCTTCTGGCGTGAATTTTCTATTGCCTTTTGCGTTTTTTTTAGGTTTTAAAACATCAAATTCTTTATCCCAAAAACGGATTAAGGATGTATTTACATCAAAGGCTTTAGCCACTTCACCGATACTATAATATAACTTTCCTTCTGGTAAATCTATGTGCATAATTTTAAAAATTCCAAATTAATAAATTCCAAACCCCAATTAACCTTACTTAATAAATGATTTTGAACACTAAACACCGAACACTAGTCTAAAGACTGATTCTCTTGATTAGCTATTTTCGAAATATTGATATATTCTTCAGCCGATATACTTCCATAATAGAAATTAAGCGGATTTATTTTTTGACCATCTTTTATAACTTCGTAATGCAAATGTGGGCCTTCACTTCTTCCAGTACTTCCAACGTAACCAATAACATCTCCACGTTTTACTTTTTGTCCAGCTCTAACTTTATATTTACTTAAATGGGCATATAATGTTACATAGCCAAAGCCATGATTTATTTCAATGTGATTTCCATAACCAGACAATGAATTGTCAGCATTTTTTACAACTCCGTCGCCTGTTGCATAAATTGGAGTTCCTGTTGGTGATGAGAAATCCATTCCTGAATGAAATTTTCTTGCTTTTGTAAATGGATCACTTCTGTAACCAAATCCAGATGCCATTCGCTTTAATTGTTCGTTTTTTACAGGTTGAATTGCAGGAATTGCTGCTAGTAATTTTTCTTTTCCTTTAGCTAAACCAATTACTTCATCTAATGATTTAGATTGAATTACTAATTCTTTAGTTAGAATATCAACACGCTTAGTAGTATTAATTACTAAATCTGAATTATTATAGCCTTGAAGTTGTTTGTATCTGTTTACACCACCAAAACCTTCTTTTCGTTGTTCCATCGGAATAGGTTCACTATTAAAATAAACACGATAAATGTTATTGTCTCTATCTTCAACAGCACTTAAGACCTCTTCTATTTGGTCTATTTTTTTGTTTAAAAGCTTATAATTTATATTTAAATTTTGAATTTCTCTTGCCTGAAACTTATCTTTAGGAGTCTCAAGAAAACTACTGTTAATCAATACAATAAAACTCAAAAAACCAAATAAACCAGCAGATAAAAGAAACAAAAAGGCATAACCTATTTTTTTCCATCTGCGTGGATTAATCTTCTTATAGGATAAATTTTCTGGATCGTAATAATATTTTACCTTCGACATTATATAAAATATAGTATTTTTGTGCCTAATTAAAATGTTAGACAGTAGTTATACGAACAAATTTAAGAAATGTTTCATTCTAATCCGTTTTTTAAAGTAAAACTTTTCTCAAATTTGCAAATGAATGTAATATCTAACAGCAAAAAGATATAAAAATCTAATTACCAAAAATGAAATCACAAGACATTAGAAAGCAATTTTTACAATTTTTTGAATCAAAAGGACATTTAATCGTTCCGTCTGCACCAATCGTGCTAAAAGATGATCCAACGTTAATGTTCAATAATTCTGGAATGGCTCAGTTTAAAGAATATTTTTTAGGAAATGCCACACCAAAAAGTAACCGAATTGCAGATACGCAAAAATGTCTTCGTGTTTCAGGAAAACATAATGATTTAGAAGATGTAGGTTTTGATACTTATCATCATACTATGTTTGAAATGTTAGGAAACTGGTCTTTTGGAGATTATTTCAAAACGGAAGCCATTAATTGGTCTTGGGAGTTTTTAACAGAAGTTTTAAAATTAGATAAGGATAGAATCTATGTTTCTGTTTTTGAAGGAAATAAAGCAGAAAATGTGCCGTTTGATCAAGAAGCTTTCGATTTATGGAAGCAGTATGTTAATGAAGACCGCATAATAAAAGGAAATAAAAAAGATAATTTCTGGGAAATGGGAGATCAAGGTCCTTGTGGTCCTTGTTCAGAAATTCATATTGATTTACGTACTGATGAAGAAAGAGCTGCTGTTTCAGGTTTTTCATTAGTAAATGCAGATCATCCTCAAGTAGTAGAGATTTGGAATAATGTATTTATGGAATTCAATCGTAAAGCAGATGGTTCTTTAGAAAAATTACCAGCGCAACACGTTGATACTGGAATGGGATTTGAACGTTTATGTATGGCCATGCAAAACGTGACTTCTAATTACGATACAGATGTTTTTACACCACTTATTGAAAAATTAGAAGAAATTACAGGATTAAAATATACTTCAAACGAAGTTAAAAATATATCAGAAGAACAAAACAAAACTAACATTGCCATTCGTGTAATTGTAGATCACGTTCGTGCTGTAGCTTTTGCTATTGCAGACGGACAATTACCTTCTAACACTGGTGCAGGTTATGTGATTCGTAGAATT
>JBLHNH010000150.1:0-4957 GCA_047622645.1 Flavobacterium sp. | reverse complement strand
ATGTCATTTAGAAAAGATTATTTTGATTACGCGGAATCCATTGATTATACTAATTCAGACTACACAAATGGTTTTGATTTTACTGAAGAATCTTCAGATCAAATCAACAATCTCTTTGTAGAAGTCTTAGATGGCGGAATGCACGGACTTTGTTTTAGCATGTATGAAGATGGTCAAAAGCCTGGCGACATCATTTCAGAAGAACAAGTAAGAAGACGTATGAAGATTATTGCTCCTTATACAAAATGGGTGCGTTCTTTTTCTTGTACCGAAGGGAATGAATTTATTCCGAAAATTGCAAGAGAAATGGGCGTTAAAACCCTTGTAGGAGCATGGTTAGGAGATGATCCAGAAGTAAATGAAAAAGAAATTGAAGGTTTAATTCAATTAGCAAAGGAAGGATTTGTAGATATTGCAGCTGTAGGAAACGAAGTTATGTACCGAAACGATCTATCTGAAGACGAATTATTAGATTTTATTGCAAGAGTTAAAAAAGAAATTCCATCAGATATTCCTGTTGGATATGTTGATGCTTATTACGAATTTACTATAAAACCAAGAATCACCGAAGCTTGCGACGTTATCTTAACCAATTGTTATCCTTATTGGGAAGGTTGCGATATGGATTATTCTTTATCTCATATGAAGAGTATGTTTTATCAAGCTTTAGAAGCGGGTAAAGGAAAAAAAGTAATTATTACTGAAACAGGTTGGCCAAGTAAAGGTGAAAGTTTTAAAGGTTCTCATCCTTCAGAAGAAAATGCCATGAAGTATTTTATTAATTCACAACTTTGGGCTAAAGAAGCAAATATTGACATTTTCTATTTTTCTTCATTTGATGAATCATGGAAAACAGGTCCCGAAGGTGAAGTTGGTGCACATTGGGGAATTTGGGATAAAAACGAAAAATTAAAATATACAGATGAATAATCTAAAAAATACATTATTGGTATTTCTATTTACAACTATCTGTTTTGCTCAGGTTGATGTGACATATAATGATTTAGTTTGGTCAGATGAGTTTTCTACTAATGGAGCCGTAAATTCTAGCAATTGGTTTCATCAAACTCAAATTCCTTCAGGAGGAAATTGGTATAACGGAGAACAACAGCATTATACAAATCAATTATCAAATTCTTTTGTAGATGCAGGTTTTCTAAAAATAGTTGCAAAAAAAGAGACATATACAAATCAAGGTTATACTAAACAATATACTTCAGCACGATTAAATTCTAAGTTTGCTTTTTTATATGGTAGAGTAGATGTACGTGCAAAAATTCCAGTTTCACAAGGAACTTGGCCTGCAATTTGGACGTTAGGAAAAAATATAAACGAAGATGGTGGTTTTTTTGATGCTATTTATGGAACTACTAACTGGCCTGCTTGCGGAGAAATAGATATGATGGAATATGGAATAACTCCTTCTCAACCAACAAATTATATTCAAAGTGCCCTGCATACCCCTTCTTCTTTTGGAAATACAACAAACGTAGGAGGAACTATTGCTGCTAATTTAGGAAATGATTATCATATTTATTCTATGAATTGGTCTCCTTATCAAATTAGTTTTTTGATAGATAACGTAATTTTTTATACTTATAACCCTGCAGTTAAAAATACAAATAATTGGCCCTTTATTGCAGAACAATATATGTTATTAAATATTGCAATGGGAGGAGTTGCAGGAACAATACCTTCAAATTATACACAAAGTACAATGGAAATCGACTATGTGCGAATATATCAAAATACACAAGTTGATACCCAACCACCAACTAATTTTATCGCTTCAGTTGGAGAAGTTACAGGTTCTTCAATTGAATTGTTGCTTAATGCTAACGATAACTCTGGAACAGTGGTTTATACAATTACTTATGGAAGTCAAACTATTTCATTCGCTAATGCATCTGGTGTTCAAAAATCAGTTGTCATCCCAAATCTGCAGTCTAATACAACATATAGCTTTTCTGTAACAGCAAAAGATATGGCCAACAATAACTTTATAAATAATCCAATAAATCTTAATGCTACCACTTTAGGAACAACGGCTTGTGCTGGAACAAATACTCAAGCTCAGCAAGGTTCATTTACGTTGGGTTACAATTACGCATTCGAAACCCTTGGCAGCAATGTAAAAGTAACTTTTGAACTATTAGATACAGACAAAGTTGGGGTTGTTGCTTATTTATGGAGACAAAGTCCATTTATGGAAACTCAGATGACAAATGTTTCTGGAAATACTTTTACAAATACTATTACAGGTTTAACTTCTGGACAAACAATTAGTTATGCAGTTAAATTTGCTTATGTGGGTGGTTTATCTGTAACAAACTATTTTACTTATGTAGTCGGAGATAATTGTACTTTGGGACAGTCAACTGTAAATAATTTAGATGCATTTAACTTTTTAAATCCAGTAACAGATTATTTGACCGTTTCTTCAATTGATTCAATTGATAAATTAGAAATATATAATTTAGCGGGCAACTTAGTTATGGAAATTACACCTGAGAGTAACGAAATTGATGTAAAGCAACTTTCTAAAGGAGTCTATTTATTAGCAGTTTATTCAGAAAACAGAAAAATAATTAAAAAAATGATTATCAATTAACAGCAATTACTAAATTGTTTTTTTACTTAATGTTACTTAGCTTTTGCAATAAAAATGTCATATTTCTTTACGGAAATGACATTTTTATTGTTTTTTATAATAAAATTTTGGATTACATTTGGATTTTAAGAAAAAATTATGTTACATTTGGAGTATAATTAATCTAAAAATTTATTAGCCTATAACTGAAAAATACTTTTTAAAAAAATCTTAACCCGAATTTAAAAGGTATTATTATGGCTAATAATCAACTCCCTGACTCAATTTTAGTGCAACAGTATGTCGCAGGAAATGAACAAGCCCTGTCACAATTAATCATCAGACACCAATCAAGAATTTACGGTTTCATTTATTCTAAATTAAATGATCGTGACTTGTGCGATGATGTTTTTCAAGATACTTTCATTAAAGTAATCAAAACGCTTAAAACAAAATCATATAACGAAGAAGGTAAATTCCTTCCTTGGGTAATTCGTATTGCTCATAATCTTATTGTTGATCATTACCGTAAAAATAAGAAAATGCCAATGACAAGAGAAACAGAAACCTATTCTATTTTCGAATTTATCAAAGACAATTCTTCAACTATCGAAGGTCAAATGATAACGGAACAAGTAGAGGTAGACCTAAAACGACTAATCGAAGAATTGCCAAACGACCAAAAAGAAGTTTTAGTAATGCGTATGTATGAGGATTTAAGTTTCAAAGAAATTTCAGAACAAACAAATGTAAGTATAAATACTGCACTTGGAAGAATGCGTTATGCTCTAATGAATTTAAGAAAATTAATAGAGAAAAACCAAATTGTTTTGACAAACTAGAATTTGTTAGTTATTTTTATATTTAAAGAGTCATTCTGATATTCTCAAAATGGCTCTTTTGTTTTGCGAAATAAATAATTTTAACATTTGTACAATATTTATTTGTCATTCTCGTTATATATAATATAAACAAACAAAATATTTATGGCAAAAATTTACTCTAAAGAAAAATTAGCGTCTTCCAAAATGTTACCTAAAAAAGAAACTATTAAATTGATTTTAAGTTTTTCGGCTGCATTAAATGTGATTAAAGTCGGAAAGATAAATTTTGAGTTTCTAGCTAATTAAAAAAAAATCCTGATAGAAAATATCAGGATTTTTTTTTGTCTTTTGTCATTCTGAACTTGATTCAGAATCTAGAAAAAGTAACTTTATTTCATTTTCTTATAATATTCATTCAAAACAGACTTTCTCCCAATTGTTTTTGTGATAATATCGTTCTCCAAGTTCCAACCTCGAGCTTGAGAATATTCTCTTCCATACCAAATAATTTGTAAGTGCAATTCGTTCCACAAATCTTTTGGAAATAAAGCTTTAGCGTCTTTTTCGGTTTGAACTACGTTTTTTCCATTCGTTAAATTCCAACGATACATTAATCGATGAATGTGAGTGTCTACAGGAAAGGCAGGAACACCAAAAGCCTGACTCATTACAACACTTGCTGTTTTATGACCAACGGCAGGTAATTCTTCCAAATATTCAAAACTTTGAGGCACTTCACCATTATGTTTATCAATCAAAATATGTGATAAACCATAAATTCCTTTCGATTTCATAGGCGATAATCCACACGGACGAATAATTTCCTTAATTTCTTCCACACTCATTTTTATCATGTCATAGGGATTATCAGCTTTTGCAAATAGGAGAGGAGTAATCTTATTCACACGCACATCCGTACATTGAGCAGACAACAAAACCGCTATCAAAAGGGTGTACGGATCTTTATGATCTAACGGAATCGGAATTTCAGGATATAATTCATTTAACGTATTTATAACAAAAGTTGCTCGCTCTTTCTTAGTCATTTTTTGTAAATTTATAAAGTAAAAATATAGTAAATTTTATTTAGAGCCTAATCCAACTATACATTACAAGATTTTGAAAACAAATCTTTTTTTGTAAGCTACAAAAATAGCTTCTTAGGTCGCTTTTTTATAGCAACAAAAAATAGAAGTCTTTCGCAAAATGCTTTTCATTGCTATTTGGGGCAAAAATTAGATTTTCAAATAACAAATAATTAAACAAATAACATGACGACTTTAAAACAAGGAGACAAAGCACCAAACTTTTCGGGATTAGACCAAAACGGAAAGCAACATACATTAGCTGATTATAATGGAAAAAAATTAGTAGTTTTCTTTTATCCAAAAGCAAGCACACCAGGTTGCACGGCAGAAGCCTGTGATTTAAGAGATAATTTCAATAGATTTGAAGCTCAAAATTATGCCTTGTTAGGCGTAAGTGCAGATAGCGCAGCCAAACAATCTAAATTCATAGAAAAATATGATTTACCTTTTCCATT
>JBLHNH010000149.1:0-4966 GCA_047622645.1 Flavobacterium sp. | reverse complement strand
ACCTTGTGTAATAAATTTAAAATCATTTTCATCCGTAACAAATTGCTTAGAGAATTGTTCGATTTCATTGGCAACACTAACATGACTGTCTATGGGAATAATTTCAGAAAATCCATCAGGAAAATTAGTTTCAATTTTTTGGTCTTCGACTTTTATAGAAGCTATTGGATTAAAACATATGTAAGAAAAACTATTTTCATTTCCATGATAATCAGAACTTTCTAATAAAATACTATTCGGAAATTTGTCTCTTATTTTTAAATAAACACTAACAGGTGTAATTGTATCTGCTAGAATTTGTTTGTAGTTGGTATCTAATTTATATGTTTTCATTTTTGTTTTTTTTTAAAATTGGCAACAAAAAAAAGGCTTGTCGTGATTGACAAGCCTTTTATATGTATTTGTTTAAATTATACTATAGAGGATTCGCTCACGTCGTTTGAAGTAAGTTGTTCCACCACCAAGTAGTATTTAAAAATGTATTCATGATTTTTATTTCTTATGCAAAGATATAGAAACTATTTTGTAAAAAACAAATTTTATTTAATCTCTTATTATTAAATCATATTTTTCTAATAAACCTTTTAATCCATCAACTGAGAATTGAGCTTTTTTAAGCTTGTTAACTTCTGGATCTATAACGTAATTATAGCTGGTGTGAAAATCTGCTTTATTGGCAATAGTGTTACTAAAAACACTTCTTCTTAAGTCGCAATTATTAAAAACACTTTCGGTTAAATCTGTTTCCATAAAATCAACTGCAACCATACTGCAATTATCGAATTGTATTTTTTTGAGTTTTAATTTATAAAATTGTGCATAATCTAAAATACAATCTTGAAAATTAAAATGATATAAAATTTGATCTGTCATGGCAAAATTAACGCTTGTAAAATTGCATTTTATAAATAAAACTTCACGAAGCGAAACATAGTTAATTTTTGTGTTTTTAAAATTACATTCAGTAAACGTGCAATCTACAAAAGTTTCATTTTGAAAAGTACATTCTGTAAAATCACAATTTATAAACTGGCAATCTTCAAATTCTTTGTATTTAATATCTGTTTCTTTAAATTTTTTGTCTTCAAATTTTTCTCCGACTATGTAATCACTCATTTTAATAATTTTTGTAAAAATAACAAAAAAACTAGCAAGAAGTAACAATAAAGTTGTGTTAAAATAACAAGCATTAGTACTCGAATTGCTTGAATTGTTTAATTTTGAAATTAAATAATAGGTTTATGAAGTTTCCGTTTTCAATTTTATCCTTTGTGTTTTTTATGTTTTTCGGAGTAACAACACAAGCTCAAAAAAGCAAATTGCCAGAACCTTTGAAAATTTATAAAAGTGCCAACTACGAAGTTAAATCTTTTGATTATGAAGGGTTAGAAGCTTACATGACTATTGAAAACAACACAACTTATGTTTACAATTTTTGGGCAACATGGTGTGCACCTTGTGTAGCAGAATTGCCAAGTTTTTTAAAATTACAAGAAACTTACAAAGACAAACCTTTTAAATTGGTTTTAGTGAGTTTAGATTTTTCAAAATCAGTTGAGAAAAGTTTGTTACCCTTTTTAGAAAAGAAGAAAATGAATGTTGAAGTAATTTTATTAAACGATCCAGATGCAAACAGTTGGATTGAAAAGATAGATAAAGATTGGTCAGGTGCGATTCCTGCTACATTAATATTTAACAAAGAAAAACGAAAGTTTTACGAACAATCGTTTGATTATGAAACACTAGAAAAAGAAGTTAAAACATTTATAAATTAAATTAAGTAAAAATGAAAAAATTCAGAATTGTTCTATTAGGTTTAGTTGGTCTATTTATCTTTGCATTTACAACAAAAGACATAGCTTCTGGCTATGAAATTGGAGATGTTGCAACAGATTTCTCGTTAAAAAATATTGACAACAAAATGGTTTCTTTAAAAGATTACAAAGACGCTAAAGGTTTTATTGTGATTTTCACAACTAATCATTGTCCTTATGCTAAAGCTTATGAAGAAAGAATTATTGCATTAGACAAGAAATACAAGGAATTGGGTTATCCAGTGATTGCTATTAATCCAAATAATCCAGAAAAAAACAAAGACGATAGCTTCGAAAGAATGATTGTTAACGCTAGAGAAAAAGGATTTACTTTTCCATATTTATTTGATGATGGTCAAAAAATATTTCCTCTGTATGGTGCGACAAAAACGCCTCATGTTTACATTTTAGAGAAAACAGCTAAAGGAAATATCGTACAATACATTGGCGCAATTGACGATAATTACGAAGATGAAAAAGACGTAAAAGTAAAATATGTCGAAGATGCTGTAAATTCACTTTTAAAAGGAAAAGAAGTTAAAGTTAAAACAACTAAAGCTATTGGTTGTTCAATCAAAGTATAAATTTAAATAACATATAATTTGAATAAAGAACCATGCTTTTTGCGTGGTTTTTTATTTTAATAGTAAAACTTTTGCTTATTTTAGCACTATTAAAAGTACACTAATGATTTTAGAAACTCAATTTACTACAGAATTAGATATAATAATTTCAAATGCCATTCGAGAAGACGTTGGTGATGGAGATCATAGTTCTTTAGCTTGCATTCCAAAAGAAGCACAAGGAAAAGCTAAATTATTAGTTAAAGATGAAGGAATTATTGCTGGTGTCGAATTTGCTAAAATGATTTTTAAGTATGTCGATTCAGACATGGAAGTAGAAACTTTTATCAATGATGGCGAAAAGGTTAAATATGGAGATATCGTTTTTTATGTTTCAGGAAGGTCACAATCCATATTGAAAGCAGAGCGTTTGGTTTTAAATTCAATGCAACGAATGAGCGCAATTGCTACAAAAACCAAAATGTTTGTTGATTTAATTGGTGATTCAAAGGCAAAAATATTAGATACTAGAAAAACAACGCCAGGTTTTAGAGCTACTGAAAAATGGGCTGTTAAAATTGGTGGTGGAGAAAATCATAGATTTGCTTTATATGATATGATTATGTTAAAAGACAATCATATCGATTTTGCTGGTGGAATTTCACAAGCGATACAAAAGACGAAACAATATCTAAAAGACAACAATAAAGACTTAAAAATCATAGTTGAAGCTAGAGATATGAGCGAAGTAGAACAAATTATTAAAGCTGGTGGCGTTTATAGAATTTTATTAGATAATTTTGATTTTGAAGCAACCAAGAAAGCTGTTGCTTTTATTGGAGATAAATGTCTAACAGAATCATCAGGAAATATTAACGAAAAAACCATTCGCGATTATGCATTATGTGGTGTAGATTATATTTCTTCAGGTGCTTTAACGCATTCAGTTTATAACTTAGATTTAAGCTTAAAGGCTTTATAAATTTATGTCAGAAGAAATAGAAAAAAAGCTCGAAAAAATCCCTGTAATAAAACAAATAGTTTTATTAACTAAAGGAATTAAAATGAAATCATTAATAGAAGGAATGTCACTTTACGACATTCTAGAGTTATATGTTTTAGGAATTTTTAAAGGAGCATTTTCGTATAGAGCTAGTGCTATAGCCTTTAGTTTCTTTATGGCTTTATTTCCTTTTGCTTTATTTATTCTTAATTTAATACCTTACATTCCAATAAAAGATTTTCAGGTAGATTTTATAAACTTTATAGCTCAAAATGTTCCTCCAAATACCTTTGAAGCTATAGATAAAATTATAGTGGATATTTTAAATAACAGTTATCAAGGATTACTTTCAACGGGTTTTATTTTATCGATTTTTTTAATGACAAATGGTGTAAATGCTATTTTGGGCGGATTTGAAATGAGCGAACATATTACAATAACTCGTGGATATTTAAGGCAATATTTAATTTCGTTAGTCTTATCTTTAATTCTATCATTTATATTATTAATTACTGTTGCAGCAATAATTGTCTTTGAAGTCTTTATTCAAAAAATTAAAATTCAGGATTATCTCTCTGATAGTATTCCTTTGATAGAATGGGGAAGATATGTCTTTGTGATTTTAATGATTCTTATTACAACTTCATTCTTGTATAAGTATGGTACAAAAGAAACATCTAAAATTTCTTTTATTAGTTACGGTGCTGTTTTTACAACCATATTAATTATTCTTTCTTCTTATATTTTCGGAATTTACGTAGAAAAGTTTGCTAGTTATAATGAGTTGTACGGTTCAATTGGCACACTTCTTGTTCTTATGTTTTATATATGGATTAACTGTATGGTTCTTTTATTAGGATTCGATTTAAATGCAGCAATTAATAAATTGAAAAGAAAAAATTTATATATTTAACAAAAATTAAAACCAATAAACATGAAAAAGCAGATTTTAGCCTTATTATTAGTAGTTGTCGCAACATTCTCAATGAATGCGCAAAAAACAGTTTCTGGAGTAAAAGTGGATGAAAAACTTTCTTTAGACGGAAAAAACCTTACTTTAAACGGTGCAGGAATTAGAGAGAAATTTTGGATGGATCTTTATGTTGGATCATTATATGTAACAAAAAAATCGTCAAACGCTCAAGATATTATGGATAGTAAAGATGCTGCAGCCATAAAATTAAACATTGTTTCTGGAATGATTACTTCTGAAAAAATGATCAATGCAGTTAACGAAGGTTTTGAAAATGCAACCAATAATAATACAGCACCTTTAAAAACCAAAATTGATAAATTTAAAGCTTTCTTCAAAGACAAAATAACTAAAGGAGATGTTTTTACCATTATGTATGATGGAAATGAAGTTCATGTTTATAAAAATGGAGCAAAAAAAGGTTCTATTGATGGATACGATTTCAAAAAAGCATTATTCGGAATTTGGTTAGGAAAAAAACCAGCGGATGATGATTTAAAAGAAGGTATGTTAGGAAAATAATTTCTCAACAAATAAATAAAGAAAAGCACTTCCAATTTGGAGGTGTTTTTTTTTACACATGAGTAATTGAAGTTAGTAATAGCTATGTTTT
>JBLHNH010000148.1:0-4969 GCA_047622645.1 Flavobacterium sp. | reverse complement strand
ATTTATTTCTTGCTACTCTTGTAGGTAAATAAATGAACGTTTATTCTACAGTTACTGATTTAGCTAAGTTCCTTGGTTGATCTACGTTACATTCACGCATTACAGCAATGTGATAGGAAAGTAATTGTAAAGGTATTGTAGTTAATAGTGGTGAAAGTGCGTCTGAAGTTTCAGGAATTTCGATAACGTGATCTGCAAGATTTTTTACTTGTGTATCTCCTTTGGTAACTACTGCAATTATCTTTCCACTTCTAGATTTGATTTCTTGAATATTACTAACTACTTTTTCATAATGACCTTGTCTCGTTGCTATAACAACAACTGGCATTTTTTCATCAATTAATGCAATTGGACCATGTTTCATTTCGGCCGCTGGATATCCTTCTGCGTGGATATACGAAATTTCTTTAAGTTTTAATGCTCCTTCTAATGCAACTGGGAAGTTGTAACCTCTTCCAAGGTATAAGCAATTAGGCGCGTCTTTGTAAATAGTCGCAATCTCTTTACAAATTGCATCAGCCATTTTCAAAGTTTCGGCTACTTTTTTTGGAATTAATGCTAATTCTTGCAAATATCTGTTGAAATCAGAATTAGACATTGTTCCTTTTGCTTTTGCCAAACGAAGCGCAATCATTGTTAAAACAGTAATTTGTGTTGTAAATGCTTTTGTAGAGGCAACTCCAATTTCTGGCCCAGCGTGAGTATAAGCTCCAGCGTGAGTTTCTCTTGAAATGGTCGAGCCAACAACATTACAAACTCCAAATACAAAAGCACCTTTTTCTTTGGCCAATTTAATTGCAGCCAATGTATCCGCAGTTTCACCTGATTGTGATATTGCAATTACAACGTCTTTCTCATTTATAATTGGATTTCTGTATCTAAACTCAGAAGCATATTCAACCTCAACCGGAATTCTTGCAAATTCTTCTATAACATATTCTGCTACTAAACCAGCATGCCACGATGTGCCACAAGCAATAATTAAAATTCTCTCTGCATTAAGAAATTTTTCAAGATTATCTTCAATACCTGCCATTTGGATTAATCCCTTGTCAGGATGAAGTCTTCCTCTATAAGTATCTTTGATGGCAATGGGTTGCTCATATATTTCTTTAAGCATAAAGTGATCATAACCCCCTTTTTCTATTTGTTCTAAATTCATTTGTAATTCCTGAACATATGGATTTACTAACGAATCATCTTTTATTTTTCTAACTTTTATGGGTTTGTGCAATCTAACAATAGCCATTTCTTCATCTTCTAAATAAATAGCATTCGACGTGTATTCAAGAAATGGTGAAGCATCAGAAGCTATAAAAAACTCTCCTTCGCCTACTCCAATAGCAAGAGGGCTTCCTAATCGAGCTACAACAATTTCATTTGGTTTTTTTTTATCATAAACACAAACAGCATAAGCTCCTACAACCTGATTTAAAGCAAATTGAACTGCCTTGCCTAATTTTAATTTATGTTTTTTCTGAACATCCTCAATAAGGTTAATTAAAACTTCTGAGTCCGTATCTGATGAAAAAGTGTACCCTCTTTTAATTAATTCTATTTTTAATGGCTCATAATTCTCGATAATTCCATTATGAACTATCGTTAAATCACCAGAATTAGAAACATGTGGATGTGAATTTACATCGTTTGGCACTCCGTGTGTTGCCCATCGCGTGTGTCCCATTCCAATA
This sequence comes from Flavobacterium sp., assembly GCA_047622645.1. Taxonomy (GTDB): domain Bacteria; phylum Bacteroidota; class Bacteroidia; order Flavobacteriales; family Flavobacteriaceae; genus Flavobacterium. The sequence continues at coordinate 3,278 of JBLHNH010000148.1, read as the reverse complement.
GTACCATTTGTAGTAATTTCTTTTGAAGATTTTTCTTCTAAATCAGCAACTTTACCTTTGGTTTTACAAACTTTTAAATCTGTTCCATCATAAAGTAATATTCCAGCACTATCATAGCCTCTATATTCTAAACGTTTTAATCCTTTTATAACGATAGGATAAGCTTCTCTATATCCAATATATCCAACAATTCCACACATATTTTTCTTCTTTAGTAGTTAAAATTCTCTTTTTGGAAGAGCTTTAAATGTTTTATAAACAATTTCACTATCAGCATTAAGAATAACCCATGCTGTAACTAGTATTATTTTGAAGTCTAGTAGTAAATTTTGATTTTTTTGGTACCAAATTTCTAATTCACCTTTAAAAGGATAGATCTTTTTGGAGTAAAAATCCCAGGTGTCACCACCATTGTTTTTTACTTCTGTAATCAAATCTTCTTCATCTCTAAAAACGATAGATCCAATTCCTGTAAGACCAGGTTTTACGTTATAAATTACTTTTTGAACATGATCCGGATAAGCGTTAAAGCTTACAGGCATAACAGGTCTTGGACCAACAAAACTCATGTCACCTAAAAAAATATTAAATAATTGGGGTAATTCATTGATTTTACTTTTCCTTAAAAATCCACCCATTGGTGTTATTCTTGGGTCTTTCTTAGTCGTAATAACTCCACCGGTCATATTCGGACTATTCTTTAACATCGTAGCAAATTTGAGGATGGTAAAATTTTTATTTTTAAAACCTACTCGCTCTTGTTTGTAAAAAATATATCCTTCTCCAGTAAGTAGTAAGCCAATAATTATTGGAATTAACAAAGGGGATAGAATGAGTAACAGGATAGCTGATAATGCAATATCACAAAATCTTTTAAATACTAAATACATATGCTTACATTTTTTGATCTAAACTTTTTCCAGTTTCTATATGCTGAAAATCAGGAAGATATTTTTTTAAATTTTCTACAATAGTTTGCTTGTCATAATTCCCTGAATTCATAAGTTGCTGTAAATCATTTACACACATTTCAATTTCTTCTTTAGGAAGTTTTCGTGCATTTTTAATTACGCCTAAACTTTCAAACTGTTGTAAATCAATTTGGTCAGCATCTGTATAAAATTCTTCGTAAAGCTTTTCACCCGAAGTATCTGAACTGAAGAAATAAACAGGATAAGGTGCAGATTCATTTAAAGTTATTGCTTTTTCTCTCGCATCTTCATCTGAATTACATAGGACCATTTTACGGTTTGATGCTTTAAAAAAATCTTCTGTTATTGCCTTAAAATATACTTGTTCTTCTTCTTCTAATTTTGGAAAAAATATCTCACCGCTATTACCAAGCATACAAGCGAGCATGCAAATTTGACCACTTTCTTCTGGTGATACAAAGAAACGTTTAACGTCGGAAGGGCAGGAGATGGGTTGATTTTTAAATAAGCGTTCGATGTACCCGGCAAGTAAAGAACCATTGGAAAAGGCAACATTAGCAAAACGAGCTGTTGTAATTTGTATTTCAGAACTATAAGCCATAATTACTTCTTCCATTAATTTTTTAGAAGCACCCATTACGTTCACAGGATTTGCAGCTTTATCAGTCGATACACAGAAAAAATGTTCTGGTTTGTGTTTTAGCAATAAATCTAAAAAAGATTTTGCTTTAAAAACATTGTTTTCAATCATTGCTTCGATCGAAAATTGGTCTTTTTCACTTCTTACGTGTTTGTGTGCTGCAAAATTAGCCACAATGTGAAATGGACCATGAGTCAAAAACATTTTTTCAAATACAGGGTCTCCAAAACTCATCGGATACGTAATATATTCTTCCGGAACGAACTGTTTTGGAGCACTTCTTAAATCCCTTGTTAATTCTGTTAATCCATTTTCGTTGGTATCTACAACTACTAATTTTGCTGGTTTAAAAGCCAAAACAGCTTTAATGTAGGAAGAACCAATTGTTCCTGCGCCACCAATTACAAGAACAGTCTTTCCTTGGATTTTTTCAGATAACTGTTGGCTGTACTTTTCAATATCTGGAGCAAATAAACTTGTAGGTCTTTTTGTAATATATTCTTTGATAAATACCGGAATGTCAATAATGTTCATTTTATTAAATTTAGAGAGATGAATAAAAAGCTTTAATTGTTTTTACTACAGTTTCCATTTCTGCTGGAGTAATTCCTGCTGAACTTGGAATGCTGATGGAAGTTTGATATACTTGATTAGAATGGTTGTCAATAGATACAAAAATTTCGTTTTTAAACATTTCCAACTGATTCATCGGAACCCAAAAAGGTCGCGATTGAACTCCGTTTTCGTTGAGATAGGCCAAAAGTTCGCGCATGTTCTTCGTTTTAAAAGTAAACAACCAACAATTGGCTTCCACATCAGACGAAACATGTTGAAATTCAATATCACCAACTCCAGAAAGCTCAGAACGGTAGAATTGATCCATCTTCTTTTTATTTTCTAAAAGTATTGGAAATTCTTCCATTTGTGCCACACCAATTGCAGCTAAAACATTTACTAATCTATAATTGTAACCAACTTCGTCATGCATGTATTCCATTGCACTTACTTTGGCTTGGGTAGTTATATGTTTTGCTTTTTTAGCTAATTCTTCATCGTCTGTTACAATAACGCCACCGCCACCGGTAGAGATTATTTTATTACCATTGAAACTGAAAACACCGAACTTTCCAAAACTCCCAGCATGTTTTCCTTTAAATAGCGATCCAAGTGCTTCGGTGCTGTCTTCAATTATATCAAGATGAAAAGCAGTAGCAATTTCTTGTAAACGGTTCATATCACCTATGTTTCCTAAAACATGAACAGGCATAATTGCTTTGATGCGTTTGTTGGTAGATTTATGAAATGAATATGAAATACCTTCTACTTCTTTTAGAAGTGTATTTTCTTTTAAATAAGTCTCTAAAAGGTTCAAATCCATTTGCCAACTTTTCGGATCCACATCGATTAAAATAGGGGAAGCTCCTGTGTATTTGATAGAATTTAATGTGGCTATAAATGTTATATTTGGTGTAATAACATGGTCATGACTTGTTACTCCAGAAAGGATTTGAGCGATATGTAAACCGACAGTTCCATTCATACAGGCTATTCCGAATTTAGCTCCAGCATAATCTGCTACTTGTTGTTCAAATTGATTGACATAAGAACCAGCAGAAGAAATCCAGCCTGTATCTAAGCAATCTTTTACGTATTTCCACTCGTTTCCGTTTAGGAAAGGCACTGATAATGGGATCATAAATTGTTTT
>JBLHNH010000147.1:0-4979 GCA_047622645.1 Flavobacterium sp. | reverse complement strand
ATCCATAAGGTAGAGGTTTCTGCAACAGAACCTGGTATATAACCTCCAAACATATCCATTGTATTGTAACCAACTTCTTTACCTGCAGCTAATTTACCTAAGATAGTTTCTCCAGAAATTCCATCAACAGTAGTAGCATCTGCTACCCAAACTTTATCTCCTGACATATATGTTGGATAAGCGAAGAATGCAAAAGCTCTTGCTACAAGCGCAGGATTTAATATATTCATTCCTGTACCTCCAAAAGCTTCTTTACCAATTACAACGGCAAAAACTACAGAAAGCGCCAGCATCCATAGAGGCAAATCAATTGGCATAATCATCGGAATCAATAAACCAGTTACTAAGTAACCTTCATTAACTTCATGACCTCTATATATTGCGAATACGAATTCGATAGCTAAACCAACTCCATAAGAAACAATAATCATTGGTAATATTTTCCATAATCCAAATAAGAACAATGGCATAAATGACATATCCGAACCTGCAATTTGAGAAAAATGTTGTAAACCCGCATTATACATTCCAAAAATCAAAGCCGGAACTAATGCTAAAATCACAGTAATCATTGTTCTTTTTAAATCTACTGCATCACGAATGTGAGCGCCTTTGTGCGTTGTGTGATTAGGTACATATAAAAATGTATCTAATGCATTAATCGCTGGTGCAAACTTTTCAAACTTCTCACCTTTACCAAAAGGCTTTTTAATTTGATCTATTTTATCTCTTAAAAATTTCATCTCTATCCTACTTCTTTTATCATTAAATTTAAAGCTTTACGAATAATTTCTTGAGCTTCTAATTTAGATGTGTTAGTATAATCAATCAAAGCAAAATCTTCTGGAGCTACTTCGTAAATTCCCAGATTTTCCATTTTATCTATATCATTTGCGATACAAGCCTTCAATAAATGCATAGGATAAATATCCAATGGCATTACATTTTCCATTTCACCGGTAACAACTAATGCTCTTTCCTCTCCATTTAAATTAGTATTTGGCGCATATTTTTTTCCTGGCATTAACCAAGACAATCCTGTACGTTGAGCACTATGAATACTTGGACTTGCAAATGGCATCCATCCGAACATTCTATATTGATCACCCTCAGGTATAACAGTTACAGTATTACTGTAAAAACCTAAAAATCCATTTTGATCAACTTTATTTCCCGTGAAAATATCTCCAGAAATAACTCTAACATTATCACCTTTGATTTTTCCGCTTACTAAATCACTAATTTGAGCACCGGGAATAATTGTATAGTATTGAGGATCTTTAACTTCTGAGCCCGAAAGCGCAATAGTTTTTGAGGGATTAAATTTTCCAGTTAAGAAAAATTCTCCAATAATTGCAACATCTTGTGGTGCTACAGTCCAAACTCTATCACCAGCATTAATTGGATCAATTTTAGAAATTTGAACACCAACATTTCCTACTGGATGCGGACCATATACTTTATGTAATGAAACACCAGATATACTTTCTAAAGATGATTTTCCTTTACCCTGTACTGATAAATGAACTTTTCCTGAAGTCAATTTAGCTAACGCGTCAATTCCTGCTTGAAATGCTTCTGTTTTATTTTCTAAAACAAAATCAACATCCGCTGCTAATGGTGCTGAAGCGTAAGCTGAAACAAAAATTGCTTTTGGTGTATCTGCCGAATTAGCAATAACATCATAAGGACGTTGATTAATAAATGGCCAACAACCAGAAGCTAATAATTGATCTTTAACTTCTTGTGAAGATAAATCTTTTAGGTTTTTTTTGCTATGCTCTAAGTGAATATCCTGAGAATCTGCTGTGATAAGAATTTGTAAAATAACTCTTTTTTCACCACGTGTGATTTCTTGGATTGTTCCACTAACCGGAGAAACAAACTTTACTAACTCATCATTTTTTGAGTAGAAAATTATTTCACCTGCTTTAACTTTTGCCCCTTCTTTAACAACCATTTTTGGTGTTATTCCGTGAAAATCAGAAGGATTAATAGCATAGACTTTCGATCGGGAAACTACAGAAACAGATTTTTCTGCATCACCCTTCAATTTAAGGTCTAAACCTCTTTTAATTCGAATGTCTTTTGACATGTGTGTTGATGATATGGTTAATACTATATTATAAAACGTGCAAATTTAATCATTTACCAATATGCTTACCAAATATTTAGCCATGTGATTTTACTATTTAAAACAATTCTAAATAATTGTTTTTTAGGATTCAAGAATAAAAATTGTGAAGTTATTTTTAGTTTTACTAAATTTACAGAATACTATACATAGTTTTATGACAAAATCACTCACCCTATTATTGATTATAATTAGCTTTACTAACATTTTTTCTCAATCAACAATTGAGCAAGAGATGAACCCACCTTATAACATTAAAGCTGTTTCCCTTCACCAAAGAGATTCAGTTGCGTTTCCATTCTTTAGATTAGGTAGTAGTTTTGAACTTCAGTTTGATGACTTATTTGGGAATGAAGCAGACTACTACTACACGATTACACAATATAGTTACGATTGGAAACCAACTAACTTAGCAAAAGTTGAATATTTACAGGGAATGGATAACCAACGTATCATTACGTACGAAAACTCATTTAACACTTTGCAATTATACTCACACTACGTTCAAAAATTTCCAAATCGTTTTAATCAGATAACAAAAAGCGGAAATTATATTGTTAAAATATTTAATGATGATCGAGAAATTGTTTTTTCAAGAAAATTCATCATTTATGAAGATATTGTTGCAGTACCTGCAGTTGTTAGAAAATCGAGAAATATTGAAACCGTTTACGAAAAACAAAATTTAGACTTTACCATAAATTTAGGCGAAACGACTTATCAAAACCCAAAACAAAATATTAAAATAAGTATTTTTCAAAATGGAAAATGGGACAATGCAAAACACAACATCGCTCCTCAATATACAATTGGTAATGAATTAGTTTATAGGTATAATGATGAAACTCAATTTTGGGGCGGAAATGAATTCTGGAATTATGAAAACAGCACTATTAGAGCAACAAGTAACTCTGTTTTAAAATACACTGCCGGAGATATTTACAATACTCATCTATACCCAAATCATGAAAGAAAAAACAAAATTTACACTTATTTTCCAGATATAAACGGAAAGTTTTTAGTGTACAATAGAGGTGCAGAAAACTCATCCATACAAGCAGATTACACTTGGGTTTATTTTACGTTAGACGCAGCTACTACTTTTACAAACAACAATATCTACGTTGGTGGAATGTTTAATAATTATGCCAAAACAGATGAATACAAAATGGAGTACAACAAAGAAAGTGGATTCTATGAAAAAGCTGTTTTAATAAAACAAGGTTTTGTAAATTTTGAATATACTTTGACAGACAAAAATAGAAAAGTTGATACCGAAAATGCAATTGATGGAAACTTCTTTCAGACAGAAAACCAATACAACATCATAGTTTATTATAGAGGTAATAACGACAGATATGATAGAGTAATAGGAAAAGGAACAACTTCATCTAACATCATAAAAAATTAATGTCAAAAAGGAAATTAAGAAAATTTAGAGGAACAAAATGCTTAAACTGCGAAACTGCATTAGACATTAGCGAAAAGTATTGCCATCAATGCGGCCAACTAAATTCAATCAAAAAACTAACCATTAAGGATTTTTTTGAAGAATTTCTATCCAATTTTTATGCTTACGATTCACGTTTAAAAAACTCAATAGTTTCTATTTTTACAAAACCTGGCGTTTTAGTTCGAGAATTCAATGAAGGAAGACGTCAAAAGTACGCGAACCCTTTTCGATTATTTTTAAGTGTTTCCATAATTATTTTTGTAACAATAAATTTTGAAGAATCCGACATCAATCTTGAACCCAATTCACAAAATGAAATTGAAAAACAAGTAAACAATAAAGAAAGTATAGATTTATCAGTATTTGGCAACAGCAAAAAAAAGGATATATCTTTAATAAAAACAGAAAAACTCCATAAAGATTCAATTTACAAAAAATCACAATTAGACAATAATATTTATATTATTCAAAGAACAATTACTTCTTTTAGGAATTTTCATATAAAATATAGTGAGAAGTCTACTGGTGAAAGTTTAATAGAACTAGGTTATAAAAATAATTTTTGGAATCGCTTAATTTTTAATAAGGCAAAAACATTTAAATCAAATAAAATTACAACCGAATTGTTTTTTTATTTTTTACAAAAATTACCTATTTTAATATTTGTAACATTGCCTTTTTTAACTGTAATGTTTTGGCTTGTATTTTACTCTAAAACTAAAAATTATACGGAGCATTTAGTTTTTACCTACACTTTCTATACTTTTATATTTATTTGCATGATTCTTTTTAATTTAATAAATTTTATATCACCTGATATTTCTATATTCTTTAAAGCAGCTTCCTTTTTGTTTATATTTCCTTTATATTTCTATAAATCTTTAAGAAATTTTTACCAACATAGTCGTTGGAAAACGATTTTTAAATTTGTACTTTTGAATATATTATTTATTCCATTCGTAATACTAATATTTCTATTAATTCTTTTTTTAGGTGTTTTATTCTTTTAATTATGGTAACACAAATAACCAGAGGCATAAAAATTACAGTTTTGACTAGTTTTGAAGGTACTTACTTCAAAAACTATAAGATACACTTTGCCTTTTCTTATGAGATTACTATTGAAAACCAAAGTAAAGATTCTGTACAACTAAACTCACGACACTGGGAGATTTTTGATTCTTTGAACAAAAAAGAAACAGTAGATGGCGAAGGTGTTGTTGGAAAAAAACCGGTTTTAAAACCAGGTGAATCTCATGTGTACACTTCAGGTTGTTTATTAACATCACCAATTGGAGCTATGAAAGGACATTTTAATATGATAAATTTCACCTCAACAAGAAGTTTTAAAGTTGAAATTCCTACATTTAAATTAAGTGCAACTTTTGCTTT
>JBLHNH010000146.1:0-5061 GCA_047622645.1 Flavobacterium sp. | reverse complement strand
CTTCAGGTTGTTTATTAACATCACCAATTGGAGCTATGAAAGGACATTTTAATATGATAAATTTCACCTCAACAAGAAGTTTTAAAGTTGAAATTCCTACATTTAAATTAAGTGCAACTTTTGCTTTAAATTAGTTTTATACCTTTTCTAACATTGTTTTCAAAAATCATTTGTATTTTTGTGTACAAATAATAATTTTTAAGAAAATCACTTTCTAAATTCTGATTTCTAAATTCTAAATTCTAAAAAATCATGCCAAAAGGATTCTTTCATGTCCCAAAAGCGGTTAACGAACCCGTAAAATCTTACGCTCCAAATTCTCCAGAAAAAGCAGCTGTTTTAGCAGCTTACAAGAAAATGTGGAACGAAACTATAGATGTTCCTATGTATATAGGTTCAGAAGAAATTCGCACAAACAACACAAAAACAATGTCAGCTCCTCACGATCATCAACATATCGTAGGAACTTATCATTTAGCTGAAAAATCTCATGTAGATAAAGCAATTGCATCTGCATTAGAAGCAAGAAAAGAATGGTCTCAAATGCCTTGGGAACACAGAGCTGCAATCTTTTTAAAAGCTGCTGAATTAATTGCTGGTCCTTATAGAGCAAGAATTAATGCTGCAACAATGATTGCTCAATCTAAAAATGTTTTTCAGGCAGAAATTGATGCTTCATGTGAATTGATTGACTTTTTACGTTACAATGTAGAGTTCATGACACAAATTTACAATGATCAACCAACTTCAAATTCTGATGTTTGGAACAAAGTAGAGTATCGTCCTTTAGAAGGATTTGTATATGCAATTACTCCTTTTAACTTTACGGCAATTGCTGCAAATTTACCTGCAAGTGCTGCCTTAATGGGAAACACTGTTGTTTGGAAACCAAGTGATAGTCAAGTTTTTTCTGCAAAAATCATTATTGACATTTTCAAAGAAGCTGGAGTTCCTGATGGAGTTATCAATGTAGTTTTTGGAGATCCAGTTATGATTTCTGATACTATTTTTGATCATCCAGATTTTGCTGGAGTACATTACACAGGTTCAACTTATGTTTTTAAAGAAATTTTCAAGAAAATTGGAAACAACATTCATACATACAAAACTTATCCAAGAATTGTTGGAGAAACAGGTGGAAAAGATTTCATCGTTGCACATGCATCAGCAAATCCAAAACAAGTAGCTACAGGAATAGTTCGTGGTGCATTTGAATTTCAAGGACAAAAATGTTCAGCAGCTTCAAGAGCTTACATTCCTCAAAGCATGTGGCCTGCAGTTAAAGAACAATTAGTAACCGATGTAAATTCTATGAAAATGGGTTCTCCAGAAGATTTTGGAAACTTCATTACAGCTGTTATTCATGAAGGTTCATTTGACAAATTAGCTAGTTTTATTGACCAAGCTAAAAAAGATAGTGATGCTGAAATTTTAGTAGGTGGAAATTACGATAAATCTAAAGGTTACTTTATTGAGCCAACAGTTATTGTAACAACAAATCCAAAGTATGCTACAATGGAAACAGAACTTTTTGGACCAGTAATTACAATTTATGTATATGAAGATGCAAAATGGTCAGAAACATTAAAATTAGTAGACGAAACTTCAGAATATGCACTAACTGGAGCAATTTTTAGTAGAGATAGATACGCAACTGTAGAAGCAACAAAAGCTTTAGAAAATGCAGCTGGAAATTTCTACATCAACGACAAGCCAACAGGAGCAGTTGTTGGAATGCAACCATTTGGTGGAGCAAGAGCTTCAGGAACAAATGACAAAGCTGGTTCTATGCAAAATTTATTGCGTTGGGTTTCTCCAAGAACAATAAAAGAAACTTTTGTTACACCAGAAGATTATAGATATCCTTTTTTAGGAGAATAGTTTTTTGAAGTAATTAAATAAAAAAAGGGTTGAGAATAATTTTCTCAACCCTTTTTGTTATATACCACATAACTACTTCAAACTTTGTCTTTAGTGTTTTTTAAGCTTTAAACTTCAAAGGCAAATGCACTACTTTTTTAGTTTCAAAAAAATCTTCTTTAAAGTAATCAGACAAATTATATTCTGTTGCTTTTGGAAAATCTTTTAATTCTTCGGTTAAATCACCACCTTTTAAATATAAAATTCCGTTTTTGAGTTCGTGTTTGTTTTGTTTTTTGATTTTATCTTTAATCCAACTTACAAAATCGGGCATATTGGTTACAGCTCTACTTATTATGAAATCGAAATCACCCTTTACGTTTTCAGCACGCATTTGCTCTGCTTTAACATTTTTCAACCCCAAAGCTGTTGCCACTTCATTAACTACTTTTATTTTTTTAGCAATAACATCAATCAAATAAAAACGAGTTTCAGGAAACAAAATCGCTAAAGGAATTCCAGGAAAACCACCACCAGTTCCAACATCTAAAATATAAGTTCCTTTTTCAAACTGCTGAACTTTAGCAATTCCAAGTGAATGCAAAATATGTCTTGTGTAAAGCTCCTCTATATCTTTTCTTGAAATCACATTTATTTTAGAGTTCCAATCTTCATATAAAGCTTGTAGTTTTTCAAATTGTTCGATTTGAATTGGAGTTAAGTCTGGAAACTGACGTATTATTTCTTCCATTATTTATAATTTTTAACAAAAATACCTATTTTAGTGAACAAAATAACAAATGTTTAGTAATCAATACAAAATATAATAATTATCTTTGTATATAAATTAAGCATATACTAATCTGTAACCTTAAATAATTTAGTATCAGATTACAAAAAATAAATTAACACAAAAAAAATGAATACAAATTCACCAACATTTTCAAATAACGACTCTATGAAGTTCTTTAGAACTTTGAATAAGAGAGTTAATGAATATTTCAAAGAAAATAAAATACAAAAAACTGGAAACTGGAAACTCCATTTAAAAACTTTGGTAATGTTTGCTATATTTTTAACACCTTATTTCTTTCTTTTAGCAATGGGTATGCCTTTTTGGACTTATTTATTACTTAACGTAGTTATCGGAATAGGAATGGCTGGTGTTGGAATGAATGTAATGCATGATGGAAATCACGGCTCTTATTCTTCTAAAGGATGGTTAAACAAAATTATGGGTGGAAGCATCTATATCTTAGCCGGAAATGTTTACAACTGGCAAGTTCAACACAATGTTCTACATCACACGTATACAAACATTCATGGTCATGACGAAGATTTAGATGCAGGAAGAGTAATGCGTTTTACAAAACAAGCGGATTGGAAATACTTTCATAAGTTTCAACATATTTATTCTGTTTTTTTATATGGATTATTAACTTTTAACTGGGCTATCACTACAGATTTTCTTCAGATGAAACGTTTTTTAAAGAGAAAATTATCTTATGGAGAATTCAAAAAACCTTCAGTAAGATGGACTACTTTGGTTATTACTAAAATCATTTACTTCTCTATCTGGCTAGTAATACCAATGGTTATTGGAATTGTTTGGTGGAAAGTATTATTAGGATTCGTTGTAATGCATTATACAGCTGGTGTTATATTAAGTGTAGTTTTCCAATTAGCACATGTAGTTGAAGACACCATTACTCCTTCTCCAAGTGAAGATGGAACTATGGAAAACACTTGGGCTATTCACCAATTATTTACAACAGCAAATTTTGCTCCAAAAAACTGGTTAGTTAATTATTACACTGGTGGATTGAATCATCAAATTGAACACCACATTTTTCCACATATTAGTCATATTCATTATGACAAAATTGCAAAAATTGTTAAAGAAACAGCTTTAGAATACGATTTGCCTTATTATGAATTTAAAACAATGAGAGGTGCTCTTTATTCGCATTTTAAACATTTAAAAGATTTAGGTAAAAAACCTCAATTAGCATAAACTACTGGACGCGATTAATTTCGCGTCTCTTTATTTAACCTCATCAACACTATGAACAATCCACTTTCAGACAGAATTAACAAATTATCGACTTCTCAAACTTTGGCTATGGCAGCTTTAGCTAGAGAGTTAAAAGCACAAGGAAAAGATATTATCAGTTTAAGTTTAGGTGAACCTGATTTCAATACACCTGATTTCATAAAAGAAGCTGCTAAAAAAGCTATTGATGAAAATTATTCAACTTATTCTCCTGTGGATGGATATGCTGATTTAAAAGAAGCAATTTGTAGAAAATTTAAGAGAGATAACAATTTAGATTACAAACCTTCTAATATTGTAGTTTCTACTGGTGCAAAACAATCGTTATACAACATTGCTCAGGTAATGTTAAATGATGGTGATGAAGTTATTTTACCAGCTCCTTATTGGGTTTCTTATTATGAGATCGTTAAAATGGCTGGAGGAGTTCCTGTTGTAGTACCAACAACAATTGAAAGTGATTTTAAAATCACACCAGAACAATTAGAAAAAGCAATTACACCAAAAACAAAAATGGTTTGGTATAGCTCTCCATGTAACCCAAGTGGTTCTGTTTTTAATCGTGAAGAACTAACAGCTTTATCTAAAGTAATACTGAATCAAAAAAATGAAATTTATGTAGTTTCAGATGAGATTTACGAACACATCAACTTTTCGGGAACATTTTGCAGTATAGCTTCAATTCCGGGCATGTTTGAAAGAACAATTACCGTCAACGGCGTTGCAAAAGCATTTGCAATGACGGGTTGGAGAATTGGTTATATTGGAGCGTCTGAAATTATTGCTAAAGCATGTACCAAAATGCAAGGACAAGTAACTTCTGGCGCAAATTCAATTGCACAAAGAGCAACAATTGCCGCTGTAGATGCTGATCCAAAAGTATTAAATTATATGGTTGAAGCATTTCACAAAAGAAGAGATTTAGTTGTCGGATTAATTCAAGAAATTCCGGGTTTAAAAATCAATTCACCTGAAGGAGCATTTTATGTTTTTCCAGATGTATCTGACTATTTTGGAAAAACATTAAGAGGAATAGAAATTAAAGATGCTTCCGATTTTGCAATGTATTTACTTTCAGAAGCTAATGTTGCAACTGTAACTGGTGAAGCTTTTGGAAATGCAAACTGCATTAGATTCTCTTACGCAAC
>JBLHNH010000145.1:0-5345 GCA_047622645.1 Flavobacterium sp. | reverse complement strand
TTCTTGTAAATTCTTCTTCAGCTTTTTTGAGTTGCAACACTTTTTTAGCACCAATAACCTCTTTAGCATCTTTAACGAATTTCTTTCTTAAAGTCAATAATTGTTCATCAATAGATTCCATTTCAGAAAGAATAGTGGCAGCTTCTTTGTCGTTCAGTTTATCTAAACCATCATCTTTGTATTTTTTCATGATAGTTCTCATTTTGTTATGGCGCAATTCAAATTGTTTTTCGTCATAAGCATTGTAAATAGGCCAAAACTTTTCAGCTTCAGAAGCCGTAAGGCTTAACTCTTTAGTTATATAGGCCACTTTTAAAGCTTTTACCTTTTCAATTTTTTCTTTATTAGGTTGTGCAATCGATACAATCGAAAACAAAACCACCATTAGTGTAATAATTTTTTTCATTTTTATTCGTTTAAATATAAATCAACATTTTGATAATTTTGTTCTAAATATAATTCTACAACATCATCATTTAAAGCTAAACTTTCCTCAAGAGATGCAAAATCTTCGTTGGTTAATTCGGTTGCAATTTCATAATTACTCATAGTGGGTTGCATAGCCAAATAAGTTTCAATGGTTTCGTCTTCAACTACACTCTTTGTTGTGTTGTTCATTGAAAAATAAATAGGTAAGGCAATAGAAACCAATAAAACAGCTGCAATACTTGTCATCCAAACTCTTTTGTTTTGCCATAACGAAATAACTTTAGGTTCATTTTTAACAACTAATTGATTAAGCATTTTGCTTTCAAATTGTTCAAAATAACCTTCAGGAACTTTAAATCCTGATTTTATTTTTTCATTATTTAGATTAAAATCTTTCATATATATAAGACTGTGTTTTTCGTAAATGGTTTAATTTGATTTTAAAAATTCTTCGATTTTTTTAGAAGCAATATGGTAACTTGCTTTTAATGCACCAACCGAAGTATCAAGAACTTGTGACATTTCTTCGTATTTCATCTCTTCAAAATATTTCATTTTAAAAACCAATTTTTGTTTTTCGGGCAAAATAGCAATGGCTTTCTGTAATTTTAATTGAATTTCGTCACCTTCAAAATAAACATCACTTTCTAAATTATTTATGGCTTTACTTTGAAGTTCTTCATTGGTAATACCGCTTTTCTTCGCTTTTTGTTGTAAAAATGATAACGATTCATTTGTTGCAATTCGATACATCCAAGAATATAGTTTGCTATCACCTTTAAAATTCTTCACATTTGAAAATACTTTAATAAAGGTGTTTTGCAAAACATCATCAGCATCATCATGGTTTAAAACTATACCACGAATATGAAAATATAAGGGTTTCTGATATATTTCCAATAGCTTTTTAAACGCATCATTTTGCATTTTAGGATTTGATAATTCCGATAAAAAAGCCTTTTCGTCTTGCAATTTCTATATGATTTGTAGGTAAGACTAAAGATATACAAAAAGGTTTAATATAATTTTTAAAAATCTTTTCTACAATGTACCTTTGGCAAAACAACACTACAATGATACAAACTGTAATTTTTGATATGGATGGCGTAATTGTCGACACAGAACCCGTTCATCATTATGCTTATTTTCAACATTTTCAACAACTAAATATTGAAGTTTCAGATGAGTTATATAGAACTTATACCGGAAATTCAACTCGAAATGTTTTTCAAAAAATAAAAGATCAATTTAATTTATCTCATGAAGTCGAAGATTTAATTCAGACTAAAAGAAGTATATTCAATGATGCTTTTGATACCAAAGAAGATTTATATTTAATTGATGGCGTAGAAGATTTAATAAAAGATTTACACGCAAACGGAATTCAGTTAATTTTAGCTTCTTCAGCTTCTAAAGTTACAATTGATAGAGTTTTTAATCGTTTTAATTTAAATCAATACTTTACTCATAAAGTTTCTGGAGAAGATTTTCCAAAATCAAAACCACATCCTGCTATTTTTGAACATGCAGCTAGTTTGTCAGTTGCTCCAAAAGAAAATTGTATTGTAATAGAAGACAGCACAAACGGAATTTTAGCTGCCGTTGGTGCTAATATTTATTGTTTAGGATATGACAGCTTACATTCTAAAGATCAAGATTTATCTAAAGCAAATATGTTAGTAAAACATTTCGAGGAACTAAATGCTGAAATTATTAAGAATTTGAAGTGATTATTAATCAGGATTTGTATGTTTATCGACAATTCTTTTATTGTCTTTTTTGACATCCATATTTTTTCGCATTCCCCATAAAATATCACTTGAGTGTTTTCTGCTTTTTTCTAAATCTACAATTGGATATGGATAATTTATACCCAATTTAAAACTATATAATTCTTGTTCTATTTGTGTTAACTTCCATGGTTCATGAATAAATGCTATTGGGATTTCAGCTAATTCGGGAACCCATTTTATAATAAAAACACCTTCTTCGTCATGTTCAATAGAGTTTTTTACAGGATTATAAACTCTTAAAGTATTTACACCCGTAACTCCAGCTTGCATTTGTAACTGAGGATAATGAATTCCGGGTTCAAAATCTAAAAATTGTTGAGCTAAATGTGGCGAACAATTTTGCCAAGGTTGCCATAGGTTATGTGTGTAAAATGAAACTACCAATGCTCGCATTCTAAAATTTAAATAACCTGTAGCATTCAAACATCGCATACATGCATCAACAATAGGAATCCCTGTTTTTCCTTCTGTCCATGATTTGTGATAAAATGGATTTATATGCTGTACTATATTTCTATATCCTTTATTTACGGCAATAAATTCCATAGTGCATTCCATCTCAAATTTTTGAATAAAATGAGCTTGCCAACGTAATCGTGACACAAAATTAGAAATTTGTCTTTTGTGAGTTCCTTTTTGAGAATGTTTCCAAGCTTCATCATAAACTTGTCTAATAGATAGGTTTCCCCAAGCTATATAAGGAGATAATCTACTGCAACCCATTCTTGCTTTTTCTGGTTTTGAAATGTGTTTGGAGTAATTAGCTACACGTTCTTTAAAAAATGAATCTAGGTATCTTAAAGCAGTTGGTGTTCCTCCTTTTTGAAAAGGTGTGTTTTTATCAGTTTTCAAAGAAGGTTTGTTGAATTGGTTTTCAATTTCTTCAATATCTTTGTATTTGATAAATGAACGACCATTTGCCTCAAGAGGAAAACAATCTTTATCCATATAATCGTACCAATCTTCTTTCCAAGTTTTTCTGTTTTTTATGCCTCTTATTACACCATTATTTATACTTTGATACCAAGGTATTTCATGATTATTTAAAAAAGAGGTGATTTGTTTATCTCTATCAAAAGTAATTTTAATGCCGGTTTCTTGGTGAGAATAAACAGCATGTATTGAAATTACTTGTTTAAGTTTTTTAAAAATATCAAGAGCTTCTCCTTCGACTATTAATATTTGAGTATGATACTGTAAAAGTTCTTTCTGAAGACTTTCTAGTGATTGTTTAATGAAATCAAAGTGCCTCTGACTGTAATGAATGTCTTTTTGAAGTGAAGGCTCAAAAATATAAAGCAAAAGAACTTTTCGACCAGATGATATAGCATTGAAAAGTGCTTCATTATCTGTCAAACGTAAATCCCTTTTAAGCCAAACTATGTTCATTTTTAGTATAAATTAAATTTTAACTAATTTGTTATATGTATATTTCCACACTTTAAAAGAAGTTATGCAAGAGCTTCTTTATAAGTTTTTAAGCAAAGTTCTCTAGCTTCTCTATGATCAACTATTGGTTTTGGATAATGAAGTGTTTCCAATTCTGGAACCCATTTTTTGATGTATTTTAAGTCTTTATCAAACTTCTTAACTTGCTCTGTAGGATTAAAAATTCTGAAGTATGGTGCTGCATCAACACCAGAACCAGCTGCCCATTGCCAATTTCCAACATTACTAGATTGTTCATAATCTAAAAGTTTTTGAGCAAAATAAGTTTCGCCCCATTTCCAATCGATTAGTAAGTGTTTGCATAAAAAACTAGCAACAACCATTCTTACACGATTATGCATGTGTCCTGTTTTGTTTAATTCACGCATTCCTGCATCAACAATTGGATAACCTGTCTTTCCTTGACACCATTTATTAAATAACTCTTCATTGTTTTTCCATTGGACAGCATCATATTTTGGTCTAAAGCTTGAATTGACAGTATGTGGAAAATGCCATAAAATTTGCATGAAAAATTCTCTCCAAATTAACTCTTTCAAGAAAGTTTCATTTTGGAAAGACGCTGCATGATCCACCATTTTACGGATAGAAACAGCTCCAAAACGCAAATGTGTTCCAAGCATTGATGTTCCATTTAAAGATGGAAAATTTCGAGTTTCTTCATATTTTGAAATGACTTTATCGCTGATATCAAAAGAAGTGACCTTTATACCTGAAACTTCAAAACCAATTTCATTTAGACTTAAAAAAGGGTAGGAGTGTTTTGATATTTTGTCTAATTTTTCTTCAGAATTATAGTGTGCTAATTTTATTTTACTAAAATGCTCTTTCCATTTTTTTGAAAAAGGTGTATAAACAACATAAGGAGTTCCATCATCTTTTACTACTTCACTTTTTTCGAAAATTACTTGATCTTTACTAGTTTTAAATTCAATATCATTTTCTTTAAATAATTGGTTCATTTCCTTGTCACGCTTTCTTGCATAAGGTTCGTAATCGTGATTGGTAAAGACTGTTTTTATCTTGTTTTCTTTAATTAATTTTTCGAAAATTGCTTTTGGTTCGCCATGAAAAACAGCTAATGATTTTCCGTTTTCTTGAAGTTTATTTTGAATTTTGGATAATAATTCATGAATAAATGTCACACGGGCATCATCTTTTGGCAATTCGGATAGAATTTTTTCATCAAAAATAAAAATAGGGAGAACTTGATTGCCATCATTCAAAGCATGAAATAACCCTATATTATCTTCTAAGCGTAAATCTCTTCTAAACCAAAATAGTGTCATATTAATATCATTTTCAAAGTTCAATTGCAATTATAAAAATAAATTTTAATAATTTATATCAAACATTTTAATCTTTTAAACTCATAAATTTTCAACCTAAACTCTATCAATTGACCAACAAAGTTGACATTCCACCATCAACGTGTAAAATTTGTCCACTCATCCAATTGCTTTTATCACTTAGTAAGAAAGTTGCCATTTGAGCAATATCTTCTGGTTGACCAAATCGCTTTAAAGGATGTCTTTCAGAAGATTTTTCTTTTTTAACATCGTTATTTAAGAATTTGTCAGCCAAAGGCGTATCTGTTAAGGATGGAGCAATTACGTTGACTCTAATTTTTGGAGCATATTCAGCAGCTAATGCTTTTGCAAAACCTTCAATTGC
>JBLHNH010000144.1:0-5462 GCA_047622645.1 Flavobacterium sp. | reverse complement strand
ATAGTTTTGAATTATTTTAAAGCATCAATTTTAGCTTGTACTTCTTCTTCAGTACCTTCAAAAGTTTGTGTATCCGAAACTCCATTTACATCAGTAGTAACAGTTGCAGAAACTTTTCCATCTACAGATGATTTTTCAATCATTACTGTTTTAGAAACTTCTTTAGTCATTTCAGTTTGATTCATGAATTTACAAGTTTTACTTGTACATCCTTTCTCCATACATTCTTCTTTAGACATTGATGAGCATTCACCCATGTCAGCACAGCAAGAGATTGTAACTTTATCAGTCACATTATGCGCCTCACCTCCTAAAATCGGAGCAATTACTAAACCAATTAAACACGTTAATTTAATTAAGATGTTCATTGATGGTCCAGAAGTATCTTTAAATGGATCACCAACAGTATCACCGGTTATAGCTGCTTTGTGAGCATCTGAACCTTTAAACGTCATTTCACCGTTAATTTCTACACCAGCTTCAAAAGATTTTTTTGCATTATCCCAAGCACCACCAGCGTTGTTTTGAAACACAGCCCAAAGTACTCCTGAAACAGTAACTCCAGCCATATAACCACCTAACATTTCTGCCACTAATTGATTATTATCTGGATAAATTAACATTCCTAATAATACAATTGCAATTGGAAAACCGATAGTTAGAATTCCAGGTAACATCATTTCGCGTAAAGCGGCTTTTGTAGAAATATCAACACACTTTGCATATTCTGGCTTACCAGTTCCTTCCATAATTCCTGGAATTTCTTTAAACTGACGACGCACTTCATTCACCATATCCATTGCTGCTTTTCCAACAGAATTCATTGCTAATGCAGAGAAAACTACTGGAATCATTCCACCAACAAATAGCATTGCCAAAACTGGAGCTTTGAAGATATTAATTCCGTCAATTCCTGTAAAAGTTACATAAGCAGCAAATAAAGCTAAGGATGTTAATGCAGCAGAAGCGATTGCGAAACCTTTTCCTGTTGCAGCAGTTGTATTACCCACTGAATCTAATATGTCTGTTCTTGTTCTTACTTCTTTAGGCAACTCACTCATTTCAGCGATTCCACCAGCGTTATCAGCTATTGGTCCAAAAGCATCAATTGCTAGTTGCATTGCAGTTGTTGCCATCATTGCTGATGCAGCTAAAGCGACACCATAAAAACCTGCTAAAGCATAAGTAGACCATATTGCAGCTGCAAATAATAAAACTGTTGGAAAAGTAGAAATCATTCCTGTTGCTAAACCTGCAATTACATTTGTTCCTGCACCTGTTGAAGATTTTTGTACGATTGCCATAACTGGTTTTGTACCTAATCCTGTATAATATTCTGTTACTGATGAAATAGCTCCACCAACAAATAAACCAATTAAAGTAGCATAGAATACTCTCATCGAAGAAATTTCTTTTAATCCTTCGCCAAAGAAGTTCATATCCATAGTTTCTGGCAACATATATTTTACCAAAATAAAACATGAAATAGCTGTTAAAGCAATAGAAACCCAGTTTCCGATGTTTAAAGCTTTTTGAACTTGTGGTTCTTTAGCATCATCACTATTAATTTTTACTAATAAAGTTCCAATAATAGAAAATAAAATTCCGAAACCTGCAATTGCCATTGGCAATAAAATTGGTCCAATTCCACCGAAAGCGTCGTTGATGCTTCCACCCATATCTTTAATTACATAGTTACCTAGAACCATTGCTGCTAAAACTGTTGCTACATAAGAACCAAATAAATCGGCCCCCATACCGGCAACATCTCCAACATTATCTCCAACATTATCTGCAATTGTAGCAGGATTTCTTGGGTCATCTTCTGGAATACCAGCTTCAACTTTACCTACTAAATCAGCTCCAACATCAGCAGCTTTTGTATAAATTCCACCACCAACACGTGCAAACAAAGCAATAGATTCTGCCCCAAGAGAAAATCCTGCTAAAGTTTCTAGAACGATAGTCATTTGTTCAGTTGATGTCCAAACTCCACCCATAAAATAGTGAAAGAAAATTATAAAGAATGCTGTTAAACCAAGAACTGCTAAACCAGCAACTCCTAATCCCATAACTGTTCCACCACCAAAAGAAACTTTTAGTGCTTGTGGCAAACTTGTACGAGCAGCTTGTGTTGTACGAACATTCGTTTTTGTAGCAATTTTCATTCCCATATTTCCGGCAAAAGCAGAAAATATAGCTCCAAAAATAAATGCTATAATAATTAGGTAACTAGTTGTAGGTACAAAATACGCAACTACAGCTAAAACAATACTTGCTCCAATAACAAAGAAAGTTAATAGTCTATATTCTGCTTTTAAGAAAGCTAAAGCTCCTTCGTATATGTAATCTGAAATTTCTTTCATTTTACCATCACCTGGATCTTGTTTTAAAACCCACGCTCTTTTATACATCATAAAAAGCAACCCAATTATTGCCATAAATATTGGTACATAAATCATTATTGAATCCATAAAATTTTAGTTAATTTTTAAACATTATTATTTTCAAAATCAAACAAAATTAAACAAAAAAGGCAATATTACTAATAATATTGCCTTTTTTCTAAAAATATGTTAAAATCTAACCTATGCTAAATAAACCTTCTGGTTTGTTTTCAATTTCATTAAATCTTTGTTTGCATTTAATATAAATTTCTTTTGCTTCAGTAACATCTCCCCAACCTTCTACATCTACCTGTTTGTTTTCCAAGTCTTTATAAACTTGGAAGAAATGTTCAATTTCTTTTATTAAATGAGGATTTACATCGCTTAGATCATTTAATTGATTCCAAATTGGGTCTGAAATAGGAACACATATTACTTTTTCGTCTGGCCCTTTTTCATCTGCCATGTGAAAAACTCCGATTGGCTTAACTTCCATTACACAGCCTGGAAAAGTTGGTTCGGTTACTAAAACTAAAACATCTAATGGATCTCCATCTAATGCTAACGTTTCTGGAATAAATCCGTAATCTGCGGGATACATCATTGAAGAAAACAACATTCTATCAAAACGCATTCTTTTTAAATCAAAATCGTATTCGTATTTATTTCTACTTCCTCTAGGAATTTCTATTAACACATCAAATGTAGTAACCTTATCAACTGTCATTTCTTTTTATTTTTTGGACTGCAAAAATACAAATTCTAACTTTTTAAATGAAAAAAAATAGTTTTATTTTAATATAAATTGCAAAATAAAGACACATTTTTCTGGTTTATTAATAAACTAAAGGTTCTCTATTTCTTTTCTTTAAATAATAATGCCAAAAAAAATAGGTTGCTAGTGAGCGATTTGGTTTCCAGTTTTCTGATAAAATCATCATTTCTTCTTTTGTGGTAATAGCAAATAATTCTATTAATGTGTTTTGAAGTGCAATATCACCAATTGGGAAAACATCTTCTTTTTGAAGACAAAACATGATATAAACCTCAGCCGTCCAATTACCAATTCCTTTAATAGCTGTTAACTCAGCTTTTATTTGTTCCTCGGGTTTTTGTGAGAGTGATTCTAAATCTAGTTCATTATTTACAATTGCTTTAGATAGTTCCTTTAAATACATTGCTTTTTGTTTTGAAACGGAGTTATTTCTTAACTCTTTATTGGAAACATTTATGATATTTTGTGGTGTGACTTTTCCTAAAAAAGATTCCATTTTTAAATAACAAGCTTTAGCTGAAGCTAATGAAACTTGTTGTTCAATAATTAATTTGCAAAGTGATTCGAAACCTTGAGGTCTTGTGGGAATTGTTGGTTCTCCATATAAATCAACTATTTGTTGAAAAATTTTGTCTTTTTTTAGTAAATATGGAATACTATTTTTCAAATTATTTGCGCTTGTGTTAGTGGTTGAAACGACATCCTTTTTTGTTTTTACTTCGACAAAGTCAGCATGACATAAACAAAAAAGATATAGTGGAAGACACGACCTGAAAGGGAACACTCAAATTAAACACCAAGTTCAATTGCAATTTTGATAAGAGTTTTAATTAAAAATAGAATCCAAATGAACCTTTTATGGTAAATTTGTTTGCATCTGGAAGGTTGAAATAGTTACCTCTCCAAGCAAAATCTAAACGAAATACTTTGAAAATATTCCCTATTCCTGCATGGTACTCCCAATACACTTTGTCTGGTGATTGATAGGCTAACCCTGATGCATTTATTTGTCTGTTTTCGTCTGAAACGGTTCCGTATACTGTTTTTACTCCTACGATTTCTCTCCAATTTAATTTTTGTAAAAAAGGAATTCTTGAAAACAATCTTCCGTTAAAATGGTGTTCAAAATGCAATGAAGCATATTCATCTGCTACGAAATCATAGTAATTTAACAAATTGTACGTATTGTCGATTACAAAATAAGATTGATTTCCTGGCACAACACCCATTAAACCTAAAGGTACTTGTCCGAAAGTTTTTCCTAATTCTAAAGTCGTAAATAACCTTCCAAAACCTCCAACTAAAATGGGTTGTCTGTAGTAAAACTGGACTTTTTCATAGTTAAAATCGCTATCTAAGACATCTTTGAATCCGTGGCTAAAACTTAAAAAAAATCGCGCATAATTATCATCAACATCTTGTCTTTCAACACCATAACCAATAGTTCTTCTTTTTGGTGTATATTCTCCAACAAAATTAATTTCGGATTGTTTTACAGTTCCTTTTGTTGTTGTAAAAGTGTTGTCTATAAAATAATCTAAACTAAAATCGTTTGAGGCTGACTCAAGTGTTCGGTAAGAAAAATTTGTTTGCAAAACTAGGTTTTTAACAGGTTCAATTGCAATTCCAACGTTGGTTAAATTAACATTTGTTAGTTTATTATTTGTTCCGTTTGAGAAGAATGAGGATGAGGCAAAACTTCGACCTAGAACATCATTTGAAGTGGTTAAACTCACTCCTATTTGCTCTACATCTCTTCTGTTTCCTGCTGAAAGTATTAGTCTATTACTTTTGTTTACTAACCATTTACCCGAAACGCCATATTTGAATTTATTATCTTTAAATCCATAAGCTGTATAAGCTTGAATTCGCCATGGGTCGTTTGTTCCAAAATAAGTTCTTCCGCCAAAACGCAGACGTTGTCCTTCTACATCATTATACCCAAAAGTAGAAAATATGGGTCCTATATCTATGTTTCCAACTTGAACATAACCACTTCCTAAAATAGTGACTAAATCATAAACTCTCTTAAATTTTGGAACCGTCATTAAAGTGTCCAGCAAACTATATATACCGGATTCATTATTATTTAATTCTTCAAATCGGTTTTCTGACCAAAATTCATCGGTTTGATTGAACGCTTTTTTATCATAATAATTTACTTCTTCTTTATAAAAAGCACTTTCTTTTGGAATATTAAATTGATGGTTTTTGTATAAAGTTGTTCGTTTACCGTAAACTCCTTTTGATTCTTCTTTCTTAGAGAAACTAAAATCTGACATCATGTGATCTCTTTTTAA
>JBLHNH010000143.1:0-5483 GCA_047622645.1 Flavobacterium sp. | reverse complement strand
GCTGTTCCACAAGAAGGACGTTTTTGTATTCACGTTCTTTTCGTAAGAAAGCTATTGTATCTTCTGTAACATCTTCACCTTGTAATTTGGCAGCGTATTGAAAATAACTTCTCACTTGTCCGAATAAATCAAGCGAAATATTAGTCAATGCAATATCGGTTTCCAGACTTGGTCCATGGCCACAAAGCTCTCCTAGGCGTTGACCTAAAATCAATGAATTATCTGCAATTCCGTAGATATATTGAATTAAATTATTGTTCATTTATTATTATAATTCATGTAAAATTGTGGGAGTTGTTACCTCAATTTCGCAAATTAATATTTTGATTATTGTAAGTCTTCTTAATAAAAGAGCCACCTAACTTAACGGTTGCCTCTCTTAAGAAAGAGAATTATTACATATGCTTTAACTCGTCTGGAAGTTCGTAAAAAGTTGGATGACGATACACTTTATCTGAAGCTGGTTCAAAAAGTTCTGGATTATCATCTGGATTTGTAGCTGTAATTTCAGCTGATGGAACAACCCAAATACTTACACCTTCCATTCTTCTTGTGTAAACATCACGAGCGTTTTCTATTGCCATTGTTGCATCACTTGCATGAAGTGAACCACAATGACGGTGCTCTAATCCATTTTTACTTCTTATAAATACTTCCCAAAGAGGCCAGTTTTTCATAGTGTTCAGTTTTTAGTGTTCAGTGTTCAGTTATTAGCATTCCGCATAGCTGCCATCTAATAATTGATCACTGAAAACTTCTTTATATTGCTTGTTTTACTACTTTATTTTCTTGTTTTTCTGCGTAAGCCATTGCTGCATCGCGAACCCATTTTCCGTTTTCCCAAGCGTTTACTCTTGCAGAAATACGTTCTTT
Organism: Flavobacterium sp.; assembly: GCA_047622645.1. GTDB lineage: Bacteria > Bacteroidota > Bacteroidia > Flavobacteriales > Flavobacteriaceae > Flavobacterium. The sequence goes on along the minus strand of JBLHNH010000143.1, from coordinate 4,610 downwards.
ATTACAAGGTCCGTGACCTTTTACAACTTGCCAGAATTCATCCCAATTCATTTCTCCGAAGTCGTAAGATTGTCTTTCTTCGTTCCATTTTAAATCTGGATCTGGAATTGTTAAACCAATCATTTCAGCTTGTGGAACTGTTTGATCTATAAATTGTTGACGTAAATCGTCGTTACTTTTTCGTTTTAATTTCCATTTCATCGATTGTTCTGTGTGAACAGATTCAGCATCTAAGGGTCCAAGCATCATTAAAGACGGCCACCACCATCGGTTTAATGCATCTTGAGCCATTTCTTTTTGTTCTAGAGTCCCTTCGGCTAAAGTCATCATGATTTGAAAACCTTGTCTTTGATGAAAACTTTCTTCTTTACAAACACGAACCATAGCTCTTGCATAAGGTCCGAACGAAGTAGAACATAAAGGCACTTGATTAATAATGGCTGCACCATCAACCAACCAACCGACTGCTCCCATATCTGCCCAAGTTAAAGTTGGATAATTGAAAATACTTGAATATTTAGCTTTACCAGAATGTAACTGTTCAAATAATTCTTCACGAGAAATTCCTAATGTTTCACAGGCAGAATAAAGATATAAACCATGACCGGCCTCATCTTGAATTTTAGCTAATAGAGCTACTTTTCTTTTTAAAGATGGCGCACGACTTATCCAATTTCCTTCTGGCAACATTCCTACAATTTCAGAGTGTGCGTGTTGTGACATTTGACGAATATGAGTTTGACGGTATTTTTCCGGCATCCAATCTTTTGGTTCGATTTTTTCGTCGCGTGCAATTTTTGCATCGAAAATTTCTTCTAGGTTTTTTACTTCTTTTTCTGACATAACTTTTTTATTAGTGTTCAGTGTTCAGTCTCAGTATTCTATTTACTTAGCAATAACGTTGAACTGGTTGCTACTTTATTTGTTTTCATTTTGAACCATTAAGCTATTAAGCTATTAAGGTTCAAAATGCTATTTTTGTTTACTACTTCTATTTTTAATACATATCTCTAATAACTGTGATTATCTATATAACTAAATTTTAATTTGAGTTACACGAACGCATAGTGTTAAAGAAGGAAATCCTTTAAAAAAAAGATTGAAAAGAATAAGGAGGAATTACATTTGCTAAAACACATATGCCATTCGCTTCTAGACTCCGAAATCTAATACTACTTTGTCTGTTAGTGGAACTGCTTGACAGCTCAACACCAATCCGCGTGCCACCTCGTGTGCATCTAATGCATAATTCACTTTCATTTCAACTTCTCCTTCTACAACTAAGCATTTGCATGTACTGCAAACACCACCTTTACATGCAAAAGGTAAATCAGCTCCAGCGGCTAATGCTCCATCTAGAATGTTATCGTAAGAATCTTCCATTATAAAATGTAATTCTTTTCCTCCATCTAGGATTGTCACATCAGTTCCATGGACTTTATTTTCTACTATTTTTTGAATCCTTTTTTTGTCTTCTTCTGAAATTCCTGACGTAAAGAGTTCGAAATGTACTTTTTCTTTATTTAATCCTGCAGCTACTAGTTCATCGCGAATTAGGAAAATCATTTCTTCTGGTCCACAAATAAAACATTCGTCAACTGATGGAATATCTATAATTTTACTAGTAAGAAATTCTAATTTTTCTTTTGTAAATCTTCCGTTTAACCACTCTATATTTCTATGTTCTTTGGTTAGGAAATAAAAGATTTCAAAACGCCCGAAGTATTTGTTTTTTAGTTGCTCAATTTCTTCTTTAAAGATAATTGATTTTACGCTTCTATTCAAATAAAACAGCTTAAATGTGCTATTCGGTTCTAGAGCTAAATGTGTTTTTATGATAGAAAGTATAGGGGTAATTCCACTTCCTGCAGCAAATACAATATAATTTTTAGCTTTTTCTGGGTTAACCTCGACATTAAAAACTCCACTTGGAGCCATAATTTCAAGAACATCTCCTTTTTTTAATTTTTCGTTTACAAAAGTTGAGAACAAACCACCATTTATTTTTTTAACGGCAACTTGCCATTTATTTTCAACAGGACTAGAACATAAAGAATACGAACGACGAACATCCTGTCCGTCAATCATTGCTTTTAAAGTTAAATGTTGTCCTTGTTTGTATTGGAATTCAGAAACCAATTCGTCTGGAATTTGAAAAGTAACTACAGCACAATCTCTTGTTTCTTTATGTATATCTTGGACTTGTATGTTGTGAAATTTTGCCATTTAATTATCTAATTATTAAAACTAACGATTGTTAGTTAACTATGCAAATTTAGGGAAAAAATTAATACTTTACGAAAACGTTGTAAACTTTTAACTTTTGTTGGATTTTTTTTTACACCTAACTCATTAAAACAAGATGTTTTATAGGCTAACTATTCCATTTAGAAGCACTTCTGACATATAATTTTTTAGTGATGTTTCTGTAAAACCTTTTTTCTTCCCGTACCAAAGATAAAGGGTTCTAAGTGTTGAAAGGATTGAAAATATAATGACTTCTGAATTTAAGTTTTTGATTTCATTGGAAGCAATTCCGGATTTTATAATATTTCTGAAATTTTCTTCGTAATCTTCACGCATTTTTATAAAATAGCTTAGTTCTTTATCAGTTAAATGCATCCAATCATTATTTAAACACGCTAAAGCTTCTGGATTTCGTATTGTAATATCAATATGTAATTGAATTACTTTTTCTAGTTTTTGGATAGCTGTACTTTCTGAAAGTACAATTTCGTTTATTGTATTGGTAAATTCTTCTGCAATATCGACTACAATTAGAACTAAAATCTCTTGCTTAGATTTGATGTGATTATACAAACTAGCTGCTTTTATATCTAAAGCTTGAGCAATATCTCTCATAGTTACTGCGCTATAACCCTTTTCTTTAAAAAGTTTGGCTGCACAATTTATAATTTCGGTTTTTCTGTCAATAAGTTTCATTATTTCACTTATAAATATTTATTATTATTTAACGGTCAAATGTAACACAACGAGTAAAATTTTTATTTGTAATTACATTTTATTAATCTTAGAAATTTCAAAAATAGCAAATTGGATTGATTGAAGTAACAATTGTTACAAAAGTATAATATGTAAATTGTAATTTTGATTTCAAATATAGGTTCTTAAGGAACACAAAAACAAAAAACAGATAAATTTAAAATTTTAGCTATGGGATTATTAGACTTATTAGGTTTTGGAAACAAAACAAATGACGTAGAAGAATACGTTGCAAAAGGAGCTATAATATTAGACGTAAGAACTTCAGAAGAATATAAAGCCGGACACATAAAAGGGTCAAAAAACATTGCTTTACAAGTTTTAAACGCTAAAGTTGATGAAATTAAAAAATGGAACAAACCAATTATTGCATGTTGTCGATCTGGAATGCGAAGTGGTCAAGCAACTTCCATTTTAAAGCAAAACGGAATTGACTGCATTAATGGTGGTGGATGGACTAGTTTACAAAACAAATTATAACAAAAAAGACTTCATTAATTTGAAGTCTTTTTTGTTATAATTTTAATTCCAAATCTTTTTCTGATTTTACTTCCGTTCCATCATATTTTAAGGTCCAACCCATTGAATTAGTTAAGATTAATATTTTAGATAATTCAGTTAATAATCTATTTTTTGCGTTTGATTTTAAAGTAGATTTTTCAATTTTTATAGACAAATTCTCTTTAACTTTTTTATTGATTTTATTGTAATCATCTCCTGTAAATTCGTTAAACGTTGATGATTCTGTATTATAGTATTTAATATCTGGATAGATTTTGATTTCTTCTTTTGGAATATTGGTTATTGTTAAGGTTTTGTTTTCGGCATCTATATCGTATTTTACTTGACTTAAATCAAAACTAACAGTTACATCTGCATTTATAACAACTAATGCTTTCTTACCAAATGACAAACCTGGAATGTAGGTTTCTTTTTTATCTTTATAAGTCAAAACTTCTGCAAAATGCCCTTCTGTGACGACTAATTTACCAACATTTTTTAGTTGAGTTTGAATTAGATTTGTGTCATATTCTATAGTTGAAGAATCATCACTTTTTGTGAAATAGTTAAAAGTCCAAAACAAAATAAATCCAAGAAATAATACTAAAACCCATTTTCTGATTTCTGATAATTTTCCGAAAAATCCCATTTTTGATTGTTCTGTCATTTTAAAAAGTTATATGTGGAAATTTGAGTGCTAAAGTATTGATTTTTTGTTGAAGGTTTTCCAAAAACTTCTGATGGCTTTCTGAGTTTGGATTAAAAGACCGATGCAAAAGTGATTTTTGAATACTATCAACTTCTTCTATAACTTTTTGACTTTCGTCTGAAATATAATTTTCTGAAAATCGTTCCCATATATAATCGATTGCTGTTTGATTAGGGTGTAACATATCTGAAGCGTAAAAACGATAATCACGTAGTTCGTCCATCATGATTTCATAACTTGGGAAGTAGTTGTGAGTTATGAATTGTGAGTTATGAATTGCAGAAATTAAATTCGATTTACTTAGTGTGTTATCTACAAAACCATCTTTTATATGACGAACAGGTGAAACAGTGAAGATGAAATTACAATTTGGATTAACTTTTTGGATTAATGCTAT
>JBLHNH010000142.1:0-5598 GCA_047622645.1 Flavobacterium sp. | reverse complement strand
GCAATTCTTGGCATACGAGTAGAACCTCCAACTAAAATTACTTGATCAATATCAGATGTAGATAAACCTGCATCTTTTAAGGCTTTAGCAACTGGTTCCATAGAACGTTTTACTAATGCGTCAGATAATTGTTCAAATTTAGATCTAGTTAATTTTTTAACTAAGTGTTTTGGTCCTGTAGCAGTTGCTGTTACATATGGTAAGTTGATTTCAGTTTCAGCACCAGATGATAATTCAATCTTAGCTTTTTCTGCAGCTTCTTTAATTCTTTGTAATGACATTGGGTCATCACGCAAGTCAATTCCTTCTTCTGATTTAAATTCTTCTGCTAACCAGTCAATAATAACTTGGTCAAAATCATCTCCACCTAAGTGAGTATCTCCATTTGTAGATAATACTTCAAATACACCATCTCCTAATTCAAGGATAGAAATATCAAATGTACCTCCACCTAAATCGTAAACAGCAATTTTTTGATCTGTACCTTTTTTATCTAAACCATAAGCTAACGCTGCAGCTGTTGGTTCGTTTATAATACGCATTACTTTAAGACCTGCAATTTCACCAGCTTCTTTTGTTGCTTGACGCTGTGCATCGTTAAAATAAGCAGGAACAGTAATAACCGCTTCTGTAACAGTTTGACCTAAATAGTCTTCAGCTGTTTTTTTCATTTTTTGAAGAGTCATTGCTGACAATTCTTGTGGAGTATATAGTCTTCCGTCAATATCAACTCTAGGTGTGTCGTTATCTCCTTTTACTACTTTGTAAGCCACATTCTTTGCTTCTTTAGCGCTTTCAGAAAACTTGTTTCCCATAAAACGTTTAATAGACGCAATAGTTTTAGTTGGATTAGTTACTGCTTGTCTTTTTGCAGGATCTCCAACTTTAATTTCTCCACCTTCAATAAACGCAATGATTGATGGTGTTGTTCTTTTTCCTTCTGCATTAGGAATTACTACTGGTTCGTTACCTTCCATTACAGATACGCAAGAGTTAGTTGTTCCTAAATCGATTCCAATAATTTTACTCATCTTATTTAATTTCTAATTTGTTTATAATTTTAAACTCGATTACTATAACTCAAGGATTATGCCAACACTTTATTTATTAAAAATTTGTCAGTTTTTAAATAAAACATATGACAAGATGACATTTTGAAGTATATAATTTATAAATAATATGCTTTAACTCATAACCATTTAATCTCTTAAACTTTTAAACTCATAAAAGAACAAACTCTTAAACTTTCTTCTATCTTTGCAACTATAACGATATAGCTATGGAATGTATTTCAGTTTTTGACATGTTAAAAATTGGTGTTGGACCTTCAAGTTCGCACACACTTGGACCTTGGCGTGCAGCCGAGCGCTTTTTAGGAGAATTAAGAGGTGAAAACTTGCTTGACAATGTAAATCGTATAAAAGTAGATTTATATGGCTCACTTTCTTTAACAGGAAAAGGGCACGCTACTGACTTAGCAATAATGCTAGGTCTAAGTGGTGGAGATCCTGAGTATATTCCGGTTGAAAGTCTTGATGTTATTATTACAGCTATAAAAAATAAGAAAGAAATTTTTCTTGGAAATGAAATTATTATTCCTTTTGATTTTGAAAAAGATATTGTTTTCAATCGTGAGTTTTTACCTTTTCATTCAAATGGAATAAAATTTACGGCATATACTTCAAACAAAGAATATGAAACGACCTACTACTCGATTGGTGGTGGATTTGTTGTAGTGGAAGAATTAGTAAACTCCAAAAAAAATGAAGTTTTAATTCGTTCTTTTCCTTTCCGTACTGACAATGCAGCAGACTTATTAAAATTCTGTAATCAAGAAAATAAAAAAGTTTGGGAAATTGTTTATGAAAACGAAAAATCCATGCGTTCAGAAGAAGAAATTCATAATGAACTAATGCGTATTTGGGACACCATGTTAGAGTGTATGTATATTGGATGTCATTCTGAAGGAACTTTACCTGGAGGACTAAATGTAAGAAGACGTGCTTATGATATACATAAAAATTTAATTGGTGTTTTACCTTATAAAGATCCACATTCTTGGATGCAAGTTATTCGTCAAACTGAAGTTAAGTTTAGACAAATATTAAAATGGGTAAGCTGTTTTGCTTTATCTGTTAATGAAGTTAATGCTGCCTTAGGAAGAGTTGTAACGGCTCCCACCAATGGAAGCGCTGGAGTTATTCCTGCTGTTTTAATGTATTATTTGGTAATTGAAAATCATAATGCTGGTGAAAAAGAAATCAAACAATTTTTAATGACTGCTGGAGAAATTGGTAGTATCTTTAAAAAAGGAGCGACTATTAGTGCTGCAATGGGTGGTTGTCAAGCTGAAATTGGAGTTTCGAGCGCTATGGCTGCTGCTGCTTTGTGTGAAGCCATGGGCGGAACACCTGAACAAGTAACAGTTGCTGCTGAAATTGCTATGGAACATCATTTAGGGTTAACTTGTGATCCAATTGGTGGCTTGGTTCAAATACCTTGTATTGAACGTAATACCATGGGGGCAATTAAAGCCATTAATGCTGCTGAATTAGCTTTAGAAACTGATGCAAAAAATGCAAAAGTGCCTTTAGACAAAGTTGTTAATACTATGTGGGAAACTGCAAAAGACATGAATACAAAATATAAAGAAACAAGCGAAGGTGGTTTGGCTGTTGCTGTGAATTTATCTGATTGTTAAACAGATAATTTGAAACAAAGAATAACATATTTCTTGATTGTGATTACCGTAATGATATTTGGAATGCTTTCACGAAAATTTAATTTTATTCCTTTATTTATTGGTGATGGTTTATATGCTCTTATGATTTATTTTGGATTTTGTTTTCTGTTTCCAATAAAAAATAGAATTCATATTTTATTAATGAGTCTTTTATTTTGTTTTACTATTGAATTCGCCCAATTAATTAAATGGAATTGGTTAAAAAATATACGTTCTACAACTTTGGGACATTACACATTAGGTGAAGGTTTTCTTTGGTTGGATTTACTTTGTTATTTTTTAGGAGTAAATATTGCTTATTTAATTGATAAAAAAATACTTAAAGCCTAATTCCTCCTTCTTGTGTCAATAATATGAATAATTTTCCAATCAAAATTCTCCTTAAATAAGGTAAAGGAATTAACTCCTTTATGACTTAAAACACCATTTACATAAAATTCATAAGGCGTCCAAATGTGAGCTAAATTTCCGTCAACTTCAATTTTATAATCAAGAATTTTTTCTTCAATTTTAACTTCAACAGGAATTGCTGAAATAGAAATCAAAAAATCATTAAAATTATCTGTTTTAAGTTGGTTTCCTTGTTTTGTTTTGAGAATAGTTTGAACTATAACATCTTTATAACATTGCTTTCTGATAGTTGTTGTATCTTTTAAATTTAATCCCACAAAAAAATCATCTATTGTTTTTTGAACTTCTTTTTCTTGTGAAAAAATTAGACTTGAACTAAAAAGAAATACGAGTGTAATTATTTTTTTCATATAAATGGTTTTAATGTGTAAGTAACCCAATCACTAAATAGGTTATAATTCCAGCTATATATCCAGCAATCGCAAGAGGTGTAATCTTTTTTAAATACCACATAAAAGTCATTTTCTCTTTTTCCATAATAGCAATTCCTGATGCTGAACCTATTATTAACATACTTCCTCCAGTTCCTGCACACAAAGCAATAAATTCCCACAAACTATTATCAATAGGAAATTCGGTTAGCGAGAACATTCCTTGAGTAGCTGCAACTAAACTACCATTATCAACCAATGAAGATAAGATTCCAATTGCAATAACCATGATGTTGTTGTTAGGCAAATTAGTTTCTAAAAATGTAGCTAAATTGGTTAGAATCTCTACTTCTTGCAAAGCAAACACCATTAATAAAATTCCCATAAAATATAAAATCGAACTAACATCAACCTTAGAAAGTGCGGTTGCTACAGAATATTTATCTTTTTCTTCTTGTGGCTTTTTTCTATGATAAACAATGGAAACCAATGAAACCATACTCAAAGAAACTAAAACACCAATAAAAGGTGGCAAACCTGTAACTGATTTTATAACAGGTACTAATAACAAACCAATAACACCAGCAACAAAGACACTTAAACTACCTTTCATTTTTTCTTCTTGCTTTGCTTCTGCCATTGAGATTTGAGCTCTTAGAACAGCAAACCCCTTCATTCTAAAACTCGCAATAATTAATGGAACTAACAAAACCATAATAGAAGGTAAAATTAAGACTTTTACAATTCCAAAAGCACTCACTTGCCCACCAATCCATAACAAAGTTGTTGTAATATCACCAATTGGACTAAAAGCTCCACCAGCATTTGCAGCTATTACTACTATTCCGGCTAAAGTCATTCTAACTTCACTTTTAGGCATTAATTTTCGCAAAAGTGTAACCATTATTATTGCAGTAGCTAAATTATCTAACATTGCAGATAATACAAAAGTCACAAAACCAACAATCCAAAGTAATTCTAAAACCGATTTTGTTCTAATTCTGTGAGTAATAACGGTGAATCCTTTATGTAAATCAATTAACTCTACAATAGTCATTGCACCTAATAAAAAAATAAGTAAACCTGAAATTTCACCAAAATAGGTAATTAATTTTTCTGAAATTATTGGAGCATTTCCCGGATTAAATATGGCTATTACTATCCAGCACAAGGATCCCGTTAAAATAGCTGTAATTGTTTTGTTAATTCGAATCGGAGATTCAAAAATCACAAATAGATAGCCTAAAATTGCTACCAATAATAAAATTGTTATCATTTTTTTATTTTCTATAAAACCGGATAAATGTACTCTGTAATTACCAATTAGAATTGAAATAGTAAAAAAATATTTTATTATAATTTAAAAGAAATTTTGATTTACTACATTTGCTTAAATTATATACTATTTACTATGTCAGTCGCAAAGAAAGATTACAAAAGAATTACCACAAAATCATTAATTGAAATGAAAGCTAATGGAGAAAAAATCTCTATGCTAACGGCTTATGATTATACAATGGCTAAAATTGTTGATTCTGCCGGTGTTGATGTAATTCTTGTAGGTGATTCTGCAAGTAATGTAATGGCTGGTCACGAAACAACTTTACCAATTACACTTGATCAAATGATTTATCACGCTTCTGGAGTTGTTAGAGCAATTGAACGATCGTTAGTTGTTGTAGATTTACCTTTTGGTAGTTATCAATCAGATCCAAAAGAAGCATTGCGTTCTGCTATTAGAATTATGAAAGAAAGCGGTGGACACGCAGTAAAGTTAGAAGGTGGTTCAGAAATCAAAGAAAGTATAAAACGAATTTTAAATGCTGGAATTCCAGTTATGGGACATCTAGGACTTACCCCACAATCAATATATAAATTCGGAACATACACTGTTAGAGCAAAAGAAGATGAAGAAGCAGATAAACTATTAGAAGATGCAAAAATGCTAGAACGCGTTGGATGTTTCGCTTTAGTTTTAGAAAAAATTCCTGCTAAATTAGCTCAGAAAGTTGCTGAAAGCATTTCTATTCCTGTAATTGGAATTGGTGCTGGAAGTGGTGTTGACGGACAAGT
>JBLHNH010000141.1:0-5962 GCA_047622645.1 Flavobacterium sp. | reverse complement strand
GGAGAAGCTAAAAGACAAATTTTACTCAAATAAAATTGAACCATTAAGAAATTAAGTTTGCTTAATCTCTTAATGGTTTATAAAACTATTTAAAAAGTTCGTCAAAGAAAATTTTCATGGCTTCCCAGCTTCTTTTATCTGCTTTTTCGTTGTAAGCTGCACCTTTGCTATTGTCTGTTCCAGCATCTTTGTGTGTAAAGGCATGAACAGCATTTGCATAAATATTTAATTGCCAATCTGCATTTGAAGTTCGCATCTCGTCTTCAAAAGCACTAACTTCTTTTGCAGGAACATAAGGATCGTCTGCACCATGTAAAGCTAAAACTTTTGCTGTTATTGGTTTTGCTAATCTATTGCCATCTTTTCCTAAACCTCCATGAAATGAAACGACACCTTTTACTTTTAATCCACCACGAGCAGCTTCAATTGCACCAGTTCCTCCAAAGCAATATCCAATTACAGCAATCTCATCTGCATTTGCACCAGCTTTTACTAATTGATCAATCGCTAATTGAATTCTGTTTTGATAAGAGGTAAAATCTGTTTTATAATAGCCTGCTAGTTTGCCTGCTTCACCTGTGTTTTCTGGTTTGTTTCCTAGACCATAAACATCAGCAACAAAAGAATAATATCCTAATTTGGCTAATTTTTCAGCGCTTTCTTTTTCGTGATCGCTAATTCCCATCCAAGCATGTAAAACTATTATGCCTGCTTTTTTAGCATTTGGTTTTGTTGGAGTAGCTAAAAAGCCTTCTAGTTTTTGATTTCCGTCTAAATAGGCAACAGTTTTTAATTGAGCTTGTGTATAAATACCCGAAAATAAAAGGACTATTGCACTTAATTGTTTGATTCCCATGATTTAATTTTTTACTAAATTACAAATTCTTTATATAAAATCTATTAAACAAAAGGTAAGATTTATTTAATATTGAATTTACCATGTGAAGCATCAAATTGAATGTTTTCATTTTTAAAAATAGTATTAAAAACACCATCTTCAATTAATTTACAAGGCTCATTTTGAAGGACTTCATTTTCGGTTAAAACAATCATTTCGTCACATAACTGAATGGCTAAATCAATATCGTGAGTTGAATATAAAATGGTTTTACCTGTTTCGTGCGTAAGTTTTTGCAATAATTTTAATAAAGTTACTTTATGTACTAAATCTAAATGTGTGGTAGGTTCGTCTAAAATTATCAAATTTGTGTCTTGTGCCAAAGCTCTTGCGATTAAGGTTTTTTGCATTTGACCATCGCTAATTTCGTAATGCTTTTTATGTTGAAACGAATTGATTTCAGTTATATTAATTGCTTCATCAACTTTGTTTTTGTCTTCTGATGTTAATTTTCCAAGCCAATTGGTGTAAGGCTGTCTTCCTAAAGCCACAATTTCATAAACAGTTAAATTACTTGGTGGCAAATGTTCGGTTAGAACGATGCTTAATTCTTTAGCTAAATTTTCAGGTTTAAAATTTTCTATTGATTTTTCATTGATGAAAACATTTCCTTCTAAAGGTTTTAAAATTCCTGTAATGGTTTTTAGTAGGGTTGATTTTCCAATTCCGTTAGCACCAATTAATCCAATTAATTTTCCAGCAGGTAAATTAATATTTATATTTTTGGCAATAGTTGTGCTGTTGGATTTGTTTTTGTATCCAATAGTTAGGTTTGTTGTATGTAGGACTTTTTTGTTCATTTGTTTTTACCACATAGGCACATAGTAAAGTTTCAGTTTTATTAGATTATAAAGTTAAAACTTTGTTTTAAACATAGTTTGTTTTTAATCTAAATTTTTGAAATATTCATTTACGAATGTTTTTTGACCTTCTTTAAATATGTTGAAACAATTAAAATTAATTAATATTCCTTTTGGAGCTTTTAATAGCTTCATGTATGTTAACAATTGCGCTTCATGAATTGGATTTATTTCTGAAACTGATTTTAATTCTACTATAATTGAATTTTCTATAAGTATGTCACATCTTAAGTCTACTTCTAATTTTCTGTTTTTGTAAAATACAGGAATTTTTAATTCAGATTCATAAGTTATTTTTTTAGTTTTTAGTTCTTCAATTAGACAATAATGATAAATATTTTCAAGTAAACCTGGCCCCATTGTTTTATGAACTTCAATAGCACAACCAATAATTTCATAAGTTAATTCGTTTAATTGCTTTTGTGTTTTCATAATTTTCTATGTAAATCAAAGATTCTATTTTATTCTTAAAGTTAATTTTTCTATGTGCCTATGTGGTAAAATTAAAATCAACTAAAATTTCGTTTACGAACCAATAACCAAATAACAATTGGTGCACCAATCATAGAAGTTACTGCATTTATAGGTAATGTTAAATCACTTCCAGGTAACTGAGCAATAATATCACAAAATAATAAAATGATAGCTCCTAATAAGATTGTACTCCAAAACAAAGTAAAATGATTACTCGTTTGAAAAATCAATTTTGCCATGTGTGGAACTGCTAATCCTATGAATGCAATTGGCCCTACAAAAGCTGTAATACTTCCAGCTAAGATGCTAGTTGCGATTATGATTAATATCCTTGTTCTTTTAAAATTTATTCCTAAACTATTTGCATATTTTTCTCCTAAAAGCAATGCGTCTAATGGTTTGATGACTAAAAAGCTAATGCTTAATCCAATGAATGTTAGTAGTGCTAATAAACTGACTTCATTCCAACTTAAATTGGCTAAACTTCCTAAGGACCAAAAGGTGAATTTCTGTAGTTGCTCTGCTGTTGAAAAATATGTCAAAACTGAAACTATTGCACTAGTAAAACTTCCAAACATTAATCCGACAATTAAAATTGCCATAGTATCTTTAAGCTTTTTGGAAACTAATAAAACAGCCATTAAAACCAAAGCACTTCCTAAACCTGAAGCAACTACAATTCCGTATGAAGTCAGAAATAATTCTGATAAAAATGAGGGCAAAATACCAGTTCCTAATATTACAAAAGCAACACCTAAACTCGCACCAGAACTTAAGCCTAGAACATAAGGGCCAGCTAATGGGTTTCTAAATAAAGTTTGCATTAATAATCCACTTATGGAAAGAGCCATTCCGACTAAAATTGCAGTAAATGCTTTTGGTAAACGAAAATTATATAGAATGATTTCCCAGCTTTCCTTATCCATTTTTTGGTTAAAAAGGCCTTTTAAAATTTCTTCATTTGGTATGGTAACAGAACCTAAACTAATATTTACAAAAAACAATAGTATTAGAGCAACAAGAAGTGCTATAAATAGTATAAAGTTTTTTTTGGAATTTGGCATTAGTAAAAATAAGTTTTTAAAGCAATGCTCAAAGATAATACAAAGTATTTTAACGAAGCATTACTGCAATTGCTCAAAAAAGAACAATTCGTAATTGGGTAATAATTCTGGATGTAATATTTTAATCATGTCTTTTAAAACCAAATCAGGTCTGTTTGGTGCTAGTTCATAATAAATAACACCACCTGTTTTTCCTTTTTTTGTACTAAAAGAATATACATTTTTAGTTTCTACTGCTTTAAAGAATTTATAATTTTTATTATCCTTTATAATTTCATCAATAGAAGTAAATTGTCCTGGTCCAATCCAAAAATCAGCATCTTTAGCTACATCTAAAACGGTTTCAAAAGATAGCGCTAAACTTCCAGTTCCTTCGGTGTCTGACCAAAGGTAATTTCCGTTGGCTTCTTTTAAGAATAGAGCAGCCCAACTGTCACCTTGTGGCAGAAACCATTGATCTTCATAGATTGCTCCAGCAAAAATTGTGGGTTTTGTTTCCGCTTTTTGTGCTAATTTTAAAGCTTTATTATAGCTTTCTTCTATGGCTTCAAATTCGGCAGCAGCTTTTTCTTTCTTATCGTATAAAGCACCAAAAAACTTAATCCATTCTGCTTTTCCTAAAGGGCTTTTTTCTGTCCAATCTGAATTGAATATTACTTTCTGACCACTTTTTACTAAATTCTTATAAGTTTTCATATCTCCGTCAACACTATAACCGACGATTATATCTGGATTTAAGTCTATTATTACTTCTGTATTCAAACTCTGATTTTTACCAATTTCTCTAACTTTTCCTTCGTCAATTCGTTCTCTAGTGGTTTCAGAAGAAATATATTTTAAAGTAGGAAATGCAACCAAAGTGTTTTCAACGCCTATCATTTCAAGTGAAGGAATGTGAGTTGTTGAGGTAACAATTATTTTTTGAATCGGAATTTGAATTGCAGTAAATTGTTTTAAACTATCAGGAACGCTTGCATTTTCTTTGTGCAAAACATAAGTAAAAGTTTCATTAGATTCAGGATACGTGTTTTTGACTTTTAAAATTGAAAAATCATCATATTCTACTATAGAAAAACCTTCTGCGTGAACTATTTGGTTTTCGTTAACAGTAGCTTTTGCAATGTTTTTTGTTTTTTTGCATTGGAATAAACCCAAAAATAGAAGTGTAAATAGAAGTGCTTTTGGAAAGTGCTGCATAAAAAAATATACTTTACACAAAAGTAGAATTTTGTTTTGAAATAAATAAAGATTTGTAACAAATGATGCTAAATATTTTTTGAAGGAACTTTAACTTTACAATAAAAAAAGGAGAGATAACTCTAACACCTTTATTTATATTGCTGCTGGATTAGTTTTACTGCATTTGGTATTTGGCTTTGTTAATTTATAAGATGAACAAAAAAAGTAATTTTTTCCTAAAACATTTAATTCTAAAAATTAGTCATACCTTCGCAAAAGAATTAAGGTTGCTTGTTCAATTTTGAACAGCATTAAAAGGGAATTAGGTTAAAAACCTAAGCTGTTCCCGCAACTGTAAGCTATTAAGCTTGTTATTATCTACATTACCACTGTTTAGTAATTTAGAATTCAGAATTCAGAATTTAGAATATTTCTAACTTCATACTTCTAATTTCTAACTTCAAAATGGGAAGGCCAATAACAAGACGCAAGCCAGGAGACCTGCCTAATTTATTAACTGAATATAACTTTCGGGAAGAAAAGTGTATAAGATATGTTTAAAAAATTAGCTCTGTTTTTTGCTTTAACAGCTTGTTCTCTTATTTGGGCACAACAAGATTCTATTTTTCGTTTACGAGAAGTGGTGCTTACTGATACGCAATTAAAAAACTTTTCAGATACCCAAAATACTACTAAACTTAATGATAGTGTGATTCAAAAAAATCAAGCTTCATTGACTTCTTTATTGCGATTTAATTCGGTTATCTATTTTAAAGAAAATGGAAATGGAATGGTTTCTTCTCCTTCATTTAGAGGAACAACTGCACAACAAACCGCTGTTATTTGGAACGGAATTAACATCAATTCACAATTAAACGGTCAAACTGATTTTAATACATTAATTACACGCGATTTTAATTCAATTACAGTAAGAGCTGGTGGCGGAAGTGTAATTTATGGAAGTGGTGCTGTTGGTGGAACAATTCACTTAAATAATGATGTTTCTTTCAAAGAAAAATTCGATAATCAATTGCGATTGAATTACGGAAGTTTTTCCACTTTTGGATCAAATTATACTTTAGATGTTGCAACCGATAAGATTTCTGTCAACGCAAGTATATCACATAATCAATCTAAAAATGATTACGAATATATTGGTTATGATAAGAAAAATGAAAACGGTCAATATGAAAATACAAGTTTCAATTCACATTTTGGTTATAGAATAAATCGAAATAATGAAATTAAATTTTTTAGTTATTTATTTGATGGGAGTCGAAATTTTTCGGGTACAATTGCTTCTCCTTCAAAAAGCAACTATTTAGATTTTAACACTAGAAATTTATTGGAATGGACCAATTATTCAGGCTTGTTTACCTCAAAAACTAAAGTCGCTTATTTGACTGAAGAGTATAAGTATTTTGAAAATAAGGCTTTAGAAAATTTTACAACTGGAAATGCCAATACGTTTATCGCCAAATACGATT
>JBLHNH010000140.1:0-6122 GCA_047622645.1 Flavobacterium sp. | reverse complement strand
TTCAAAATCTCTTGTAACAACTCAGCTTTTGTTCCATTTGGATAAGTTATTTTTAACAATTGAGATAATGTTGGAGCAATTTGTGTTATTTCTTTTCTGTCGAAAGATTCTCCTTTTTTAATATGCCATCCGTAAAATAATAAAGGTACGTGAGTGTCATAAGCATACGGACTTCCATGTGTTGTTCCTGTTGAAGAATATTCTAAATAACCTGGTTTTTCAAGGATAACAAGTTCTCCATTTTGAACAGGATCAAATCCGTTTGCTATTAATTTTAAGAAATAATCACTTCCAGATGAAGCTAAAATTTCCTCCTCAGTATAAACTCTTTTTACAAATTTTTGAGTGTGAAGATAATCTTTGAAAGTTTGCTTTACATCGTGTAAATTCAAGCCTTTAGATTTGATAATGTCTTTCTTAAAAAACACATTTGAATTTGAATAATCTAAAATTAAATCATCTCCATAAGTTGTTTTAGAGAAAGCTTCTAAATCATTACGCAATGTTTTTGAATTGGTATTCGTAACATCATATTTATTGTCTTTTAAATAGGTAACATTTTCTGCACCAGCATGATCAGCCGTTAAGAATACCAAGTAATTGTCTTTTCCAACGGTTTTGTCTAAATAGTTTAAAAAGTCAGCTATAGTTTCATCTAAACGTAAATAAGTATCTTGTAATTCAATAGAACGTGGTCCTAAAATGTGTCCAATATAATCTGTTGATGAAAAACTCACTGTTAAAAAATCTGTTATTTCGTCTTTGCCTAAAGCTTCTTTTTCAATGGCTTTTTTAGCAAAATCAGCCAATAAATTATTTCCAAAAGGAGTTGCTCTTAAAACACCAGCATCATTATTTTCATACATATCTTTTAAATTGTATGGAAAAAAGGGTGTTTTCTTGTATAACTTTCCTTCATAAGGGTTGTTGTCTGTTAGACTTTCATTGTAAGTCTCTTTTGGTTTTAATAATTCCCATCCTTTTTTAATATATGTTTCATAATGTTTTTCATTATTGAAATCTGTCACCCAATTTGGTAAATTTTGACCGTAAAAAGTACTTGAAATAAAAGCACCCGTTTTGCTAAACCAAAAAGCCCAATCAGCAAAATGTCCGGCTGGTAGAATTGCACCTCTATCTTTTAAACTCATTCCAATAACTTTACCTTTAAAATTAGTTGCTAACTTTAATTCATCCGTAATTGTTGTGCTTTGCAGATTTTTTGGAGACATCTTTCCTTCACTTTCTACTCCATTACCAATGGTTGAAACTGAGTCATCATCTGTACAATACATGTCTTTTCCAGTAGCTTTGTTGAACCAATCGTTACCCACAATTCCATTTACTGAGGGAGTTGATCCTGTGTAAATTGCTGCATGACCTGGAGCTGTGTAGGTTGGCATGAAGTTATAATGAACGTTTTGAAACGAATAACCGTCTTTTATTAAGCGTTTAAAACCGTTTTCAGAAAAATCACTTGAAAATCGATCTAAATATTCGTGTTTCATTTGATCTACTACAATTCCAACAACTAATTTGGGTTTTTCTTGAGCGCTTGCAAGTATTGAGGTTAAAAGTGTAATTGCAATTATTAATTTTTTCATCAGTATTTTATTGAATTACAAAAATAAGGAATAGATATGATTTGAATGTGATGAAAATCTTAAATTAAGTATAATAATTACATATAATAAAAAATAAAAAAAATATTTTTTTTTATTTTTTTTATTTTTATTTCTTATGAGAAAACGTATAATTATATTGTTTTAAATTAGAAGTTAATTTCTTCTTTATTGATGTAGACTTTATAACTTTCATAGTATTATAAATTGGAATAGTTCTGTACATTGCATTATTTTTAAATTTATCTGGTTCAAGATTATCAATATAATTCGTTATAAACAGATTTAAAACATTTAATTTATCTTTTTCTGCAGAGTAAATTGAAGTTTTACCAGAAAAAGTAATATTAACAAGGTTTGCTTTTTTAAGTTCAAGTAAATGATTTGAAACTGTGGATTGAGCCAGTGGCAAAATTTTAACGATATTACCACAAGAGCAAGATTCTTTACTCAACAGAATATTCATTATTTGAATTCTAGCAGGATGACCTAATGCTTTAAATATTTCAGCAATATTATTTATATCCTCCTTAAAATCAACTCGTTTAGTTACTCCCATTTTGCTTAATTTCTATTTCAATCGCAATGTAACGATTATAAATTAAGAATAACAAAAGTTATCAACAAAATAATATTAAATGTTAATAAATCCGGAAAAAAAGCGTAATAGAGCAATAAATACGACTTTAATCGTGATAAACATTACTTTAATCGTGATTAATAGATGTTAAATTGAATTATAACTAAAAAATATTACTTTTCAATTTCAATATTATATTCAATAATCATATCATCATAAGTAATGTAAAGTTGTTTTCTGTTGTTTTGATTTTTTCTACTATAAACAGATACAACACATTCAATTCCATTATTATCAATACAATTGTAAGAAGATATAATATCTGTTTCTGTTTTCTTTACTTCATTGTATTTAACTATGCTAAAAAGTTGAATTTCTTCAGAATACACAACTACTCTATGACTTAAACCATCAATTTTAATAATCATTTCAGATTTTACTGGTTTTGTCCAATCTGACCATTTTCCTTTACTATTCATCTCAGTAACTGAAAGACTTGATGTTTTAAATAAGAATTGTTGGCTATAAGATGAAAAACCAATAAATAAAACAAATACTACTATTTTAAGCTTTTTGCTCATTTTTATTAAAATTGAAATTGTTGTGTTTCTTTTTGTGCTTGATGAAATTCATTCATCACATTATCTATTATAGTTTGAACGGGTAAAATATCGTGAATTAAACCTGAAATTTGTCCAATTTCTAATTCACCTTCAATTAAATCTCCTTCAAACATTCCTCTTTTTGCTCTACGTTTTCCTAACAAAGCTTCTAATTCTTCTTTTGAAGGACCTTTTGCATATAATTCTTGCAAATCGTTATAAAACTTGTTTTTTACTAATCTTACTGGAGCTAATTCTTTTAATGTTAAATGCGTGTCACCTTCCTTTGCATTTACAACTGTTGTTTTAAAATTAGTATGTGCACTAGATTCTATTGATGCAACAAAACGTGTTCCCATTTGAACACCATCTGCACCTAGAATCATTGCAGCCATCATTCCTCTACCCGTGGCAATTCCACCAGCAGCTATTAACGGAATTTCAATATTTTCTCTAACAATTGGAATTAAAGTTAAGGTTGTTGTTTCATCTCTACCATTATGTCCTCCTGCCTCAAAACCTTCTGCAACTACAGCGTCTACTCCAGCATCTTGTGCTTTCATGGCAAATTTAGCACTACTAACAACATGAACAACTTTTATGCCATTATCTTTTAAATGTTTTGTCCATATTTTTGGGTTTCCTGCTGAAGTAAAAACTACTTTTACGCCTTCTTCAATAATGATTTGTATTATTTCTTCAATATTTGGATAAAGCATTGGAACGTTTACACCAAAAGGTTTGTCTGTTGCTTTTTGACATTTTTGAATGTGTTCTCTCAGAACATCTGGATACATTGAACCCGCACCAATTAGTCCTAAACCACCAGCATTGCTTACAGCACTGGCTAACTTGTATCCGCTGTTCCAAATCATTCCTCCTTGAACTATTGGGTATTTTATTCCGAAAAGGCTTGTAATTTTATTCATTAATCGTTGTGTTATTTTTATTCTATTGGTAAATTATTGTTTAATAATTTTACCTTTTAAATTTATATTTGGCGAAGTTATTTGATAATAATATATTCCGGAATTTAAGTTCTCCACATCAAAATTCTGTATTTTTTGAGTAATACTTTCTTCTTTTACTAATTGACCTAAACTATTGAATAACAATAGATTTCCGTTTTTAATTTCACTAGCTAAAGTAATTTTATTTACTGCGGGATTTGGATACAAAATAGGATTCTCTATAGTAAAGTTCATTGAATTTAAAGCATTTGTTAAAGCTAATTGAAAATCTGGCACTCCATATCCTTTTTGAATTGTTGGATTAGCATATAAATCAGCTGATTGTTTAATGAAATTGGTTACTTGAACATTTGTAAGTGAAGGAACGGCTGACCAAAAAGTAGCTACCATTCCAGCCATAACTGGACTTGAAAATGAAGTTCCGTTTGATGTTACTATATTTCCAGATGTATTACTTACTGTAGTTCCAAGACCTTTTGCACAAACATCTGGTTTTACTCTTCCGTCAAATGATGGGCCGATTGAACTGAAACTTGCGATAGCTTCATTACTGTCTACAGCACCAATTGCCAAAGCATGAATTGCTTCTGCAGGAACTCCAACATGAGGTTCAGAACTGTTTCCTGAGTTTCCAGCACTAATAACAACCATAATACCTTTAGAGAAAGCCATATCTGCTCCTCTTGATGCAAAAGCTGTTGTTCCATTCATATCGTTATAAGTATAACTATAAGCTGGATTATCATATCCAAAATAACCTAAGGAACTGTTTATAACATCAACACCATAATAATCTGCTAATTCAGCTGCTTCAACCCAATAAGATTCTTCGACAGGATTTTCGGAATTTATATCTTCTGTAATAAATAAATAATATTGTGAATTTGGGGCTGTTCCTACTAATTGTCCATCAACAAATCCTCCCATACAAGACAAAACAGAGGTTCCGTGATTATGACGAGAAAAATAATTGGTATTTCTGTCTGGAAAATTATAACCTCCTAATATTTGGTTGTTTGTAATTAAATTTTGAAAAGGTGAAGCTGTATCAACTCCAATAAAACCTGAATCTAAAACTGCTATGATTTTTCCTTGTCCAGTGTAATCTTGCTGGTGCAGTAAATGACCATTAAGCATTTCAATTTGATTCGCAGAATTTCCGTAATTGTATGTTACTAATTCTTCCAATTGTTTATTTACCTTACTATATGAGTTATCTTTTGGTTGTAATTGCCTAGTATTTAAAGCACTATTTGCAAAGTCAATTGAATTTACGAAAGTTAAAGTTGATAAAGCTTGAATGTCTGAGTAATTTCCTCTTACATGAATTGAATTCAGCCATTTTGATTTAGCCATTACTGTTATTCCAGAAATAGCTTGAATTTGATCAATATAAGGTTGATGCACAGGAACATCTGTAACATCTAATGAAATATTTTGAGCTGTTCTTCTATCTAATGCTCTTTGAGATAGCATTGTTAGTGGATTTGCTAAAAAGGTTGAAGCATTAGGTTTGTTTGTAAAGTAAACCCAAGCATCTTGTTGTTGAGCAATGGAATTGTATGAAATAAATAAAACAATAAGAAGTAGTAACTTTTTCATTTTTCTATTTTACTTCAAATATATAAAATTCTTAAAGAAGCTTTTACTTAATTGTAAAATAAATAAAAATACAATATCCTA
Source organism: Flavobacterium sp. (assembly GCA_047622645.1). Classification (GTDB taxonomy): domain Bacteria; phylum Bacteroidota; class Bacteroidia; order Flavobacteriales; family Flavobacteriaceae; genus Flavobacterium. Next base: position 664 of record JBLHNH010000140.1, on the reverse strand, counting down.
CTAATAATAAAATTCCTTCTTTAAAACTTAAACTTCCTCTTTTTGGCAATAATACCAAAGGCAATAACAGTAAGCTAAAACCAAGCATCCAATAAATATCTTGGCTTAAAATTCTTGGATCAATGTTTTCAATTGGTTTTATTATGGCAGTAATTCCTAAAACACTTAAAATGTTGAAAATATTAGAGCCAATAATATTACCGATTGAAATATCGTTTTCTTTTTTAATACTTGCTATAACTGAAGAAGCTAATTCAGGAATACTTGTCCCAATTGAAACAACAGTAACGGCTATAACACGTTCGGTTACTCCAATAGTTTTTGCTAAATTTACAGCTCCTTTTACTAATAATTCTGAACCTGCCCAAAGAGCAAAGCCTCCTATCGCTAAAAAGCCAAAAATTTTAATATAAGGCATTGCCTCTTGTTTGATTTCAGAAATATCTGCAATTACTTTTTTATTTTGTTTAACTAAATAAAGTAGAAATAGAATTAATAAAGCGATAAATATAAAACCTTCACCTCTACTTAATTTTCCATCCATAAGTAAGAAAACAAATAATAACGCTGAAGCAATCATTTTTGTAGGCCAATCTGTAGAAAAAAAACTTTTATCTATTTTAATGGCATTAATTAAAAGTACAACTCCAAGAACTAAACCTAT
>JBLHNH010000139.1:0-6197 GCA_047622645.1 Flavobacterium sp. | reverse complement strand
GTGGCTGGTGAACGTTTTATAAAAATGCATAATCTATTTGAGGCTCAATATAATGAACTAGAATTAATTATAGATGAAGTAGCTGAACGGATTGGAAAATTAGGAGACAAAGCTATTGGAACTATGGAAGAGCTTAATGATCATTCAATTTTAAAAGAATGCACTAAATATAAAGAGAAAGATGCAATGGTTAAAGAGTTATTAGATAACTACAGAATATTAATTAATAAGATTAGATATTCTATCAAACAAACTGAAGAAAAAGATGACTTTGGAACAGCAGATTTCTTAACAGTTATAATCCAAAAACATGAAGCACAAGCTTGGATTTTAAGAACACACAACAACTAAAATACAACAATAAAAAAAATATTAATTTGAATTTGAATTTAAATTTAAAACAAAATTAAAGATAAATTTAAAAAAAGATTGCAGAATTATAATCAACTTCCAAAAAAAAAAATCAGCTTTCTACATTTTATTGGTAACTTTGAATAGCTATTAATTTAATGTAGACAGTTTTGTTTAAAATCAATATTTTATGGATTCAATAAATACTAGATCACACATCGTTAAAGACTTATTTGCCTTTATATTAATTGTCTTTATGGCTTATATTTTACAAGACTTTTTAATTCCAATAGTATTTGCAATGATACTTAGTGTTTTAATTTATCCAATTGTACGATATTTTGAAAAAAAATTATGTTTTAGCAGGATCGTTTCCATTACAATTGCAATAATACTATTTACTGCCATTATCTTTTTCATTTTTGTGTTAATCGGAATTCAATTTGAAGAAATAGTGAATAAAAGTGACATGTATTATTCGAAAATTGGAAGTAAACTAACAGCATTAATTCAACAAACAGAACACTCAACCGGAATTGAAACTGAAGATATTGTAGGAAGTAAAAAAATTGAAGTTAAAGAAATTGTGAAACAAAATTCTGCTAATATCTTAAAATTTCTAACAGCTTCAGGTAGTATTTTGAGCGACTTTGTGCTTTCGCCTCTTTATATGTTTTTATTTTTATTGTATCGTAATTTTTTAATAAGTTTCTTGTATAAAGTAACTGCAAGTATTAGCACAAAAAACAATACACGCTTAATTTTAAGGGGATTATATCATGTGCAACAAAACTATATGGTAGGCCTGGTAAGCGTTATGGCAATTGTTGGATTATTAAACAGTATTGGGTTATTACTTTTAGGGATTGACTATCCATTTTTCTTTGGATTTCTATGTGCAATACTTTTACTAATTCCTTATATTGGAATTGTTATTGGATCACTAATCCCAGCATTAATAGCGTTAGCAACAAAAGATTCGTATTGGTATGCTTTTGGTGTTGTTGCTATCTTTGGTTTTATTCAATTTATCGAAGGTAACTTTATTACACCAAAAATTACAGGGTCAAAAGTGTCTTTAAATTCGTTAGTTTCAATTTTAGTAATTGTATTGTTTTCAATGCTATGGGGAATTCCAGGAATGATATTAGCCTTACCAATAACAGCTTCATTAAAAGTTATTTTTGATCATTCAGAAAAATTTAAACCCTATGGTTTTTTATTAGGTGAAGCCGAAGAAAAATACTTTATTAGTAAAGCAAAAAGTCGATTAAAAATTTGGAAGAGAATCAGAAAGCAAAAGGCACTATAAAATATTTAGAATTTAAATATTTTATTAGAATTTAGAATCACAAATCGTTGAAACAAACTTAGTAAAATTTAATTAGCGATATGCCAAATGCTTAGATTCTAAAAAAAAAAACAGTTATTATTGATGAATTAATGGGGGACAACTTTATAATTAGCGTTACAAAAAACAATAGAATTGAAATGGCTTTTTAAGTGATAAATTCTATATAAAAAATTAAATGCTTTTTATTCAAAATTCAAAATTATACTATAATAATAGAAAATGACATTGTTAATCTTGGTACAGAAAATATTTAGTTAAAGTACGCGGTAAAAAATTAAAATCTAATTTTCAATTAAACATTTATTCAACTTTAAAATAAAAAGCTTTAATTTACCTTTAAGAGTTGTTTCATAATAAAGAATTGATAAGAAATAAAAATATTAGTTTTTAATTTAATAAATTTACACATTAAAGAAGTTTCTATGAAAGTATTTATAAAGTTTGATTTTAACTCGATTTGTAAAAAAGTTCTCGAAGAAAAATTAGAGGAACATCAAATTAAACATAAAGTTTTGGGGTTTGGAGAAATAGAATTTCTAGAGAAACTCAGTAGCGAAAGACTAAAAGAATTTAGTAACTCAATAAACTCTTATGGAATAGAAATAGTTGAAAATCAAAAATCAATTCTAATTCAAAAAATTAAAGATACTATTGTTGACATGGTTTTTAATGAAGAGACTACTATTAACATAAAAAGTTCTGCTTATATAGCAGAAAAAATAGGCCATAGTTATGGTTATTTATCCAATCTTTTTTCTGAAATAACTTATACCTCTATCGAAAACTTTATTATAATTCAAAAGATTGAATATACCAAGCAACTAATTAATAGCAATCAATTATCTTTAACAGAAATTGCTTTTAAATTGAATTATTCGAGTGTTGCGCATTTGAGTTCACAGTTTAAAAACACAACCGGAATAACACCTTCTGCTTTTCAAAGGATCATTAAGAAAAGAAGAGAATTGGCAACAAAAAAATAAACTAGAAGAACATGCAAGAAGATTATATACTAATTACTTTAGCAGATGATGATGAAGATGACAGATTATTCTTTACTGATGCTTTTGACGAAATGAAAATTAAAACTGTAGTAAACACAGTAAAAAACGGCCGTGAATTAATTGAATTTTTAGATCATCCAGAATCTGTTTTGCCTAATATTATATTTTTAGATTTAAACATGCCCATTTTAAATGGTATTGAATGTTTAAAAGAAATTAAACTTAATGATCGATTTAAAGATATTGCTGTTGCCATATACTCTACTTCATCTTCAGAAGCAGATGTAGAGAATACTTTTGTATTGGGCGCTAACATATATATAAAAAAGCCTAGTAGCTTTAATGATTTGAAAAAAATACTTTCAGATGTCGTTACAATTAACTGGCAATACCATACCAACGGTTTAAATAAAGACAATTTTTTACTTAGATTATAATGTCGATAAAAGATATAAAACATAAATCGTCCGTTTTACATAAAATTATTTTTACGATAAGTTTGTTTGTGATTCTTTTTATTGGAGCTATTACATTTAAACATGTCAACAATATTTCTGATTCTTCAAAAGTAGTAATGCGTACTTACGAAGTTAAATTAGAATTAGAACACCTATTTTCTTATATAAAAGATTCTGAAAACAGCATTAGAGGGTACTTAATTTCAAAAGACACTATTTATTTAGAACCCTATAGAACGGCAACAAAAAACGTAAACACTTCTTTTTTAGTTTTAAAAAAATTAACATTAGACAGTCCTAAACAACAAGAAAACCTCCAAGATCTTTTTAAAATAGTTAACAGAAGGTATGAATATATGAAAACTTATTCTGAACAAAACAGAAGAGTTAATATTACTACAAATAATAATTTCAAAAAGAGGTTCAGAGAAAGCAGTATATTATTAGTTGACATTAGGGAAAAATTAAACGAAATGGTTAATTTAGAGGAAACCAATCTTAAAAAAAGGAATTCAGAATACTACGATCAAATATACCTTACTCCAGTTCTTACAATAGGTATCTTATTTTTAACCTTACTTCTTATAATATTTGCTTATTACCAAACTACAAAAGATGTTGAAAAATTACAAGCAACAAACATAGAATTAAACAAATCACACTTTTTAAGTTATCAAGCAGAAATACTCTCAAATTTTGGAACTTGGGAATGGAATTTAAACAACAACAAATTAATTTATTCCGACAATTTTTACAGAATTTTAGGGGCAGAGCCACAATCATTTGAAGCTAATCATGATAATTTTACAAAATACGTTCATAAAGAAGATCTTAAAATAGTTGATGAAATAGTTGAAAAAATACTAGCTGATGAAGATTTACCTTACTCTTACTATAGAATTAATAGAAGTGATGGAGAAGTCCGATTATTAAGAGCTACAGGAAAACTTTTTGTAGACAAATTACAAAATAAAACAGTATTAGGTGTAACGGAAGACATAACGGAAGAATATCAAAAAAGTGAATTATTAAAAAGCAGTAACGAAGATTTAATAAAAGTAAATAAAGAGTTAAAAATATTTGATGAATCAAGCAGACAAGCAGAAATATTAGGAAACTACGGAAGTTGGGTTTTAAATTATGATACCTTTCAATTTAACTATTCGGATAATAAATTTAGATTGTTAGGTTGTAAACCTCAAGAATTTAACCCTTCTTTAGAGAAATTATTAGAGTTCGTTCATCCAGAAGACAAACAGGTTGTAATTAAAGCTAACAAAAAGGGATTAGAAACAAAGGGGATTCCGACAATGGATTATCGAATTATTAGAGCTGACGGAGAAGTTCGACATTTTAAAACTGTTGCAAAATATTTTAAAGATTTAAGCGGAACAGATAGTATGATTGGAACTACACAAGATGTTACTGAAGATTACATTAAAAGTCAACAATTAAAAGAAAGAAACAAAGAGCTAGAACAAAATATTAAAGAGTTAAGTGAATTTAACCATGTTGCCAGTCATGATTTACAAGAACCTTTAAGAAAAATTCAAACTTTTATTTCTAGAATAAATGAAAAAGAAAAAGATAACTTATCAGATTTTGGTAAAGAATATTTAAATAGAATTGAAAAAGCATCAAGTAGAATGCGAATTCTTATTAATGATTTATTACAATATTCAAGAACTAACAGAACCGAAAAAATATTTGAAAAAACAGATTTAAACGAACAGTTAAACAACAGTATTTTAGAATTATCACAATCAATAGAAGATAAAAAAGCAATCATTAATTACAGTAAATTGCCCGAAATAAAAGGTGTTAGTTTTCAAATTCAACAGCTCTTTACAAATTTAATAAGCAATTCATTAAAATATGCAAAAAATAATGTTGCTCCAATAATTAACATTAGCTATAGTGAAACTATTGCGAAAAATGAGCCTAAGTTAAAGGATAATAGTACTCATAAGTATTATAAGATTAAATTTTCAGACAATGGAATTGGTTTTGATCAAGAAAATGCTGAAAAAATATTTTTATTATTTAACCGTCTTCACGGCAAAACAGAATACCAAGGAACTGGTGTAGGTTTAGCTATTTGTAAAAAAATTGTAGAAACTCATAATGGACAAATTTTTGCAACAAGTAAATTAGGAGAAGGTTCAACTTTTACAGTTTATTTTCCTTTTTAAAAAATCTAATATTAGAATAATAATTTAATAACAAACATGGAAATTATGCAACTCTCTCTTTAAATTCAATAAATTTTTTCAAGGTTTTTTTCTGATATTTGAAATAAAAAATTGCATCATGATAAAAACCTCAAAGTTATATTACTTTATATATCCTATTGCTTTAATATTACTACTTTTTTCGTCTTGTACTGATAGTGACAAAGAAGAAAGTGCCTATTTTAATGATATATTTAGTGATAATAAAATTGAATCAAAAATTAATTTCAAAAATGTAGATAGACTAAACGAAACAAATAAAAAAAACATTGTTCTTGCTTCTATTGCATTTAATAATTCTCATGAATTAAAAGAATCGCAAATTATTTTAAAAATAAAAAAAGACCATCAAAATTTTGAATCTAATCTAAAAAGAATAGCAAACGAAAATTTAATTATTATTCCAGAGCCAATCTTTGATTTAAATCTAGATCAAAAAACATTAAAAGGAATAAGTTCTAGTTATTACTTAATCTCTTTACTTGAAAAAGAAATTAATAATCAAATTGTATTATTAGATTCCATTAAAAAAAATTCAAAAGATAAACAATTTAAAGCCTTCGCAGATAAATCAAAAAAAATATTAATTGAAAACAATAATTCTTTAGAGGAATTACTAGTAAGGTAAAATGAACTCCTTTAAAAAATATATGATCGCATTATTTCAAGTAACAAAAAATGCCTTTAGCGGCTTTTTAGAGCACAAAGCTTTAAAAATGAGTGCTGCTCTAGCTTACACCACAATGTTTTCTCTTGGTCTATTACTTTTAATGATTTTTTTTATCTGATATTTTTTTTT
>JBLHNH010000138.1:0-6197 GCA_047622645.1 Flavobacterium sp. | reverse complement strand
ATTTAGTCTCATTAAGAAAAAAAAACTTAATTTTCTTAATGAGACTAAATATATTAATGTTTTTATTTTAATTCCTTTAACTCTGTTTCTGTTTCTATTTCAATTGGATTTTCATTTCGTCTGAATAAACGAGCAGTCAAACTTCCTTTTAGTTTTATTGATTCTCCATTTACTTCCAGCCAACTTCCTTCTCTTAATCCTACAACCGGTTGTGGATTATAAAAATGAAATTCTTTTATTCTAGTTTCACGAGTTTCACCCATATGTGTTGAATTTGTGTCTGGATCTAGATAATGAGGATTGATATTAAAAGAGACTAAACCTAAAGTTCTAAAACTTGGTGGATATGCTACAGGCATATCATTTGTTGTTCCCATTGTCAAGCCACAGATATTACTTCCAGCACTTGTGCCTAAATATGGTGTGCCATCTTTAACAGCTTTTTCAATACTATCTAAAACATTTTTTTTATATAGTTCGTTCACTAATACAAATGTATTTCCACCACCTATAAAAATAGCTTCTGCATTTTCAACAGCTTCAATTGGATTTTCAAATTCATGAATACCTTTTACATTTATATTGATTTTAGAAAAAGTGTCCCTTACTTTTTCAGTGTATTCAGTGTGAGACAAGCCACTTGGTCTCGCGTAAGGTATGAATAGTAGTTCCTTTACTCCTTCAAAATGGAGTTTTAGTGTTGGAAGTAAATAATCCAAATATCCACCATTGTGCAGCGTTGATGTACTTGCAATAATTATTTTTTTCATTTATAATTGAATTAAATCTTTCATGTAATTACAAATTTACATTTTTGCCTTAACATAAGTTTATAATTTTTTTAGATTTTGTTATGAATTCAATCAATTATATTTACAAAAGAAATTTATTATTTTTATGCTTAAAAAACTACTTTTCCTTATTTCGCTTTTTCCTTTATTGCTTTTGGCTCAAAATGATTCTATAATTAACGGGAAAATAGTATCTGAAATCAAAGGTTTGGATGGAGTTCATATTATAAATATTACCAATATTGCTGGTGCTGTTTCGGACAGTGAAGGTTATTTTACGATTAAAGCAAGAGTTTCAGATACATTATTATTTACTGCGGTTTTTTTAGAAAAGAAAAAACATGTTGTTACTAAGGAGGAAACTAATCAAAAGTTGGTTTTAATTCCAATAGCGCCATCAACGGAATATCTTAAAGAAGTTGTTTTAACCGAATATCCAGATATAAATGCAGTTTCATTAGGGATTCTTCAAAAAGCACCTAAAACATACACAAAAGCAGAACGAAATCTTAGAGCAGCGGGAACATTAAAATGGTATAGTCCTTTTTTAATTCCACTTGGCGGAATGAGTCTTGATGGTTTAATCAATCAAGTAAGTGGAAGAACTAATATGCTTAAAAAGGAGCTTGTGATCGAAAGAAAAGAAATTCTCCAAGAGAAAACTTTAGATTATTTTGATAGTGAATATTTGGTAAAAAATTTATTTATTCCACAAGAGTATGTAGATGGATTTATTTATTATGTTGTTGATGATGTTCCCTTTTCAAATGCAATGAAAGTAAAAAATAAAACACAAGCTGCTTTTTTAATTCATCAATTAGCTGTTGATTTTTTAATATTAAAAGATATTCCGTTAAAAATTGAAGACAGAAAAGAATATCTGTCTCAACAAATAAAAGAAGATAAAGATGAAAAATAAACTACTTTATATATTTTTATTGATTTCGTTCATTTCATTTTCTCAAGTTAAAGAAAGAGATTTAATTATAGGAAAAATAAAATCTGATTCTCTTGAAGTTGAAAATATCACAGTTTTTAATGTTTCTTCAAACATTGGAGCTGTAACAGATGTAGACGGAAAATTTTCATTAAAGATGAGAGAAAAAGACACCTTAGTAATTCAAGGATTAGCTTATTTGTCCACAAAATATATCGTTCAAATTACCGATTTAGATAAAGAGCTTTTAGAAATATATTTGCGAACAAAAATTAACGAGTTAAATGAAGTTGAAGTTTCGCCTTATACTTTAACTGGCGTTTTAGAAGTTGATACGGATAAAATAAAAACTTATGGTTTTGCTATTTCAACAGAAGATTTAAAAAAATTAAAGGCTAACGATATTAGAGATACTAAAGTGATAAATACTGCTATGCCAACAACTTTAGCTCAAACGCCAGTAAATTTTTTAGCAATTTTTGGATTTATTGGTGAAGGAATTAAAGGATTAGTGGGAAGTGATAAGAAAAAAATATCGGTTTCTGAAAAGGCTTTTATTGAAAGACGACTTAAAAACGTGGCTTCAAAACCTTTTGGTGAACATATGAAAGAACAATTTTCGAATCATTTTTTTGTGAATCAATTAAAAATAGTAAATGAAGATATTCCGATGTTTTTAGCTTTTTCAGAAACTTCAACAAGTGAATTAGTTGAATTTTTAAAACCCGAAAACCATTTAAAACTGATAGAATATTTAATTTCTAAAGCAGAAGCTTTCAAAAAACAACAAAAAGAAGAATAATATTTTATATTTGCCAAATGAAAAAGTTTACTATTACAACTATTTTACTTTTTTTGTCATTATCATTTACTTCATTTACAACTCACAAGTTTTATATTGGAGTTTATCAAGTGGATTATAAACAAGATAAAAAAGAGTTTCAAATTACATCAAGAATTTTTATTGATGATATAGAAAAGGCTTTGGAAACTAAGTTTAAGAAAAAATTAAATTTAGCTACTTCTAAAGAAAGTAAGGAATCTGAGGAGTTAATTGTTGCCTATTTTAAAGAAAGATTTAAAATTTCTGTTAATGACAAATCTCAAGAATTGATTCTTCTTGCAAAGGAATATGAAGATGACGTACTGATTTGCTATCATAAAATAAGCTATTCAGGAAAAATAAAATCTTTAAATATTTATAATTCAATCTTAACAGAACAATTTTCTGAGCAACAAAATTTGCTTCATATTAACATAAACAGTAACAAAAAAAGTTTTTTGTTTACTAATAGCAATACAAAAGAAGAAATAGAATTTTAATTACTAACTATAACTAACCTAATGAAAACTAAATTAACTTTAATTTTTTGTGCTTTTCTTACCTTTTTTGGTACAATTAATGCCCAAGAAAAACAAGAAGACAAAAAGAGAGAACCAGGACATTACAACGAAAATAAATTTCGTCAAATGTATGATTTATTAGCAACGCCTAATATGTTTAGAACGGCTTCTGGTGCACCAGGACCAGCTTATTATCAACAACAAGCAGATTATAAAATCAATGTTGAGGTAGATGATAAAAACGCAAAATTATACGGAACAGAAACTATAACTTATACAAATAATGCTCCAGAATCATTAGATTATTTGTGGATTCAGTTAGATCAAAACATGCGTTCTCGCACTTCTCAAACTCCTTTAGTTGGTAACGAAAGAATAAGTCCAGCTTTAACAGAAGATAAATTTGCTAAAGAATTTATGGAGAAAGGTTTTGATGGTGGACATAATTTAGAATATGTAAAAGACGCTAAAGGAAATCCAATGAAATACATAATCAATAACACAATGATGCGTATTGATTTAGATAAACCATTAAAAAATAAAGAAAAAGTTACTTTTTCTATCAAATGGTGGTATAATATTAATAACTATAGAGTTGATGGTGGTCGTTCTGGATATGAGGAATTTGAAGACGGAAATCGTTTATATGTAATGGCTCAATTCTTTCCAAGAATGGCTGTTTATAATGATGTAGAAGGTTGGCAAAACATGCAGTTTTGGGGAAGAGGTGAATTCGCTCTTGTGTTTGGAGATTACGATGTAAGTATAACAGTTCCTGCTGATCATAAGATGGAAGCAACTGGAGAACTTCAAAACAGAAAAGACGTTTATACTGCAGAACAAATCAAAAGATGGGAAAAAGCAGAAAACACTTTTGATAAACCAGTAATCATTGTTACTCAAGCAGAAGCAGAAGCAGCAGAAAAAGGTTTTTCAGACAAAAAGAAAACTTGGCACTTTAAAGCAAAAAATGTGCGTGATTTCGGATTCTCTACTTCACGTAAATTCATGTTAGATGCAATGGCTGTTCAATTAGAAACAGTTAAACCAATGGCAATTTCTATTTATCCTAAAGAAGCAAATCCACTTTGGGGTGATTTTTCAACAATAGCAATTGCTCAAACTTTAAAAACATATTCAAAACATACTTTTGATTATCCTTATCCAAAAGCTGTTTCAGTTTCAGCACAAGATCAAGGAATGGAATACCCAATGATTTGTTGGAATTTTGGACGTCCAGAAAAAGATGGGACTTATACCGATAGAACTAAATACGGAATGTTAGGGGTTATTATTCACGAAGTTGGTCATAACTACTTTCCAATGATTGTAAATTCAGATGAAAGACAATGGACTTGGATGGATGAAGGTTTAAATACATTCTTAGAGTATTTAACAGAATTAGAATTTGATGCAAACTTTCCAACTGATAGAGGACCAGCTGCTAAAATTGTGCCTTACATGAAAGGAAATCAAAAATTTATTACTCCGATTATGTCGAACTCTGAAAATATTTTTCAATTTGGTTCGAATGCATACGGAAAACCAGCAACAGGTTTAAATATTCTTCGTGAAACAGTTATGGGACATGAATTGTTTGATCACGCATTTAAAACTTATGCACAACGTTGGAAGTTTAAACACCCAACTCCAGAAGATTTCTTTAGAACAATGGAAGATGCTTCTGCTGTAGATTTAGATTGGTTTTTTAGAGGATGGTTCTATTCAACAGATTATGTTGATTTAGGAATTAAAGAAGTTAAAGAATATTATGTTTCAACTGAACCAACTTCAGAAATGAAGGATTATAAAATGAGAACAGGTCGTTTTACGTATGATGAAGGACCGTTTGTTTATCTTGTAGATGCTAATCATAAAGAGTTTAATGCCAAAAATAAAAAAGCATTTGAAATTTCAGATGTTAAAATGTTGGCTGATTATGTTAATGAGCACTACACTGCAGCTGAAAAACGCGATTTAAAAGCACCAAAATTTTTCTATGAAGTAGAATTCGAAAAGCCAGGAGGAATGATTATGCCAATTATTGTTGAATTACAATTTGAAGACGGAACTACAGAAACTCAAAAATTCCCAGCTCAAATTTGGAGAATGAATAATGATACTGCAAAACGTGTTTTTGCAACTGATAAAAAAATTGTAAAAATTCAATTAGATCCAAAATTAGAAACTGCAGATATTGATGTGGAAAACAACACATGGCCGAAAGAAGCAGCAAAATCTAAATTTGATGAATTAGAAGAGAAATAGTATAATTCAAAAAAATAAGTTAAACCTTTGTCAAAATTCAAAACTTTGGCAAAGGTTATTTTTTTCTTTGTAACTTTGCTTAGTAAAATTAAATTATAGTAACATGTTTGGAATAGGAGGAGGAGAACTTTTCTTCATTATATTAATTTCAATTATGATTTTTGGTTCCAAAGGAATTCCAGATGTCGCAAGATTTTTGGGAAAAACAATGGCTCAATTAAAAAACGCATCAAACGAAATTAAAAGTGAAATTCAAAGAAGTGCAACTGAAAGTGGAGTTGATCCAAATTCACTCACAGGAGGGATTTCTGACGAAATTAAAAAAGCAAAAGAGAGAATTACTAAAGCAGTAAATCCTATGGAAAATATAGCATCTGATATAACGAAACCAATAGAAAAAGTAAAAGAAGATATTGAGAGTTTATCTGGACCTATTAAAAGACAACTATAACTTTGGAAGAATTATTAAAATTAGATAAAGAACTGTTTGTTTTTTTAAACGGTTTAGGCAGTGTTCCATATGATAATTTTTGGAGTATAATAACAAAACAAATTTATTGGGCACCCTTTTTTATTGGAATTTTCTATTTAATTCAAAAAAAAGTAGGCTGGAAAAACTTCGGAATTATAATTGTTTTCTTAGCGCTTTTCATCACTTTTACAGACCAAATTACTAATTTATTTAAAAACGGATTCCAACGCCTAAGACCTTGCAATGATCCTGAAATTAAAGATATAATTAGAATAGTTATACATAGAGATTCTTATGGTTTCTTCTCAGGTCATGCTTCTAATTCAATGGGTTCAACACTATTTATCTTCCTAATTATTAGAAAATATTACAAGCATACTTATCT
>JBLHNH010000137.1:0-6202 GCA_047622645.1 Flavobacterium sp. | reverse complement strand
TACTTCCAAATTGAATTATGGTAGGTAAATTAAGGTGGTTATAAGTAATATTTAAAGTCTTTGTTTTTGTCACTATCCATATTTCCATTAACATCATAATGATAATCATCACTACTAATATTTCCATAATTAAATACTTTTGGTGAGGTTGTCTTATCCAGAACAGAAACTATTTGATTGCCGTTATAAGCATACAACTAGGGGTTATGAAATTCAAATAAGTTCAGGATTAGACATTAATGCTCTTGCTCGTACTGAAAAGTAAGAAATTGTAGCTTTAATTGTCCTAACAAAATCTACTGTATGTGGAAATATATATATTATTTTTGCATTCCTAATGGAAACAGTGATTTGAATCAAAAATATTATAATGGTTTAGATTTTTGGGATAAATCTATTACAACACCTTACGCTTATATGATGTCAATAAAATTTGTAAGTATAATGACGAAATATGTTGAAATAGAAAAAAAAGCTAAAGAAATAAAACTACTGCCAATAGCCATTTCATACAATTGCAAATTTTTTGTACTAAATTTGTATTCATATATAATATAAGGGTCTAAAAAGTATACCAAACCAATAAAAAAAAAGCACACCTAATATATCATGCATAAACTTACTAATTGTCCTATTTGCAATACCTCTTCTATCGCCTCTTTTATTCAAACAAAGGCTCAAATGCATTCAAGTAAAGAGTTGTTTAATTTTGATCAATGTGCCGATTGTCAATTGGTTTTTTTAAACCCTAGAGTACCTTTGCAAGAACTAAAAAACTACTATACGTCACATTATTTACCTTATCGAGGGTCAGAAGCTTGGGGTAAATTTAAAAAATTAGTTGAAGGTAGCCAGCAAAAGTTAGATTTAAAACGAGTAAAGCAGGTAAAAGATGCTCATTCAATTGTATCAGAATCTTTAATTTTAGATGTTGGTTGTGGTAAGCCAAGTTTTCTCAAAGCATGTCAGCAAAAACTGAATTGTAAAACTATGGGCATTGATTTTAGTGATGAAGGATGGAAAGAGCAAACGGCACAATTTGACGGACTCGATTTGCGAGTAGCAGAAATTAAAGATTTACCAAGTAATTTGCAACCAGATGTAATAACGATGTGGCATTATTTAGAGCATGATTACAAACCCTTAGAAAACCTTACATATTTACATTCTATTGCAAAACCAACTACGACACTAATAATTGAAATTCCAAATTTTGATTCTTCAAGTAGAAAAAAATATGATGAAAATTGGGCAGGTTGGCATACGCCACGTCACCTATCATTATTTTCGCCAAATAATATTGAATTATTGCTCAATAAAAGTGGCTGGAAGGTTTCTAAACTACTAGCTTATGGTACTATGGATCCGTATTTACTCTATTGGATGAGCGAAATGGAACAAAAGGGAATTTCATGGGATAAAAACATGGAAGATGAGTTTTGGAATTTTATGCTCGGAATGGTACAATTTATGCCAAAAAAATGGATGGAAAAGAAATCATCTCTTGGTATTATGACTGTCATTGCAATGCCACAATAAAAAAATTTAAAAAGACAAAAGATCTTTGTTTTCCCAAGTTCCTGTTGATTTATAAGGTTGAAATCTAGAAAAAAGTTCTTCTGAATACCATTCATATTGCCGAGTTTTTTTAATAGCTTCTTGATGCTGTTTGCTTTTATAGGCAAATTGCTTTACAGATTCAAAATCTTTCCACAAACTAAACGTAGCCATTTGAATGATGGGTACTTCTCCTACTCCTTTGGTGTAAATCAAACCCTCATTACCTTCTAATCCTTCTTCAGAAGTAGGTACATATTTCCAAAATTTATACAACCAATTCCATTTTATCGTGGCACGAGTAATAACTGCAATTGGTAAATTTGGATTTAAATCAGCCGCTTTTTCAAATGGGTTTTTGCCAACCCAAGTGCCACCTGCTGAAATGTTTTTCATATAAAGTGTAAATAGCTCTTCTGTGTGGTCGTTATATCGTTTTATTAAATTTGAAGTAGTAAAAAAAGCATGTGCTGCTTCTTCATGTTCCCAAACTTGTAGTAAGCAATAGACAGACCAATCGGGCAACGGATTAAAACCTCGTCCTTTTCCACTGCCCAACAATCGATAAAAAATTAAACCATTCACTTTTCGTAAATCTTTGTTGGCAAACTGCATCATTCCAAAGCCCCAAGCTTTATTGCTAAACGAAGCGTATTTAAAAAAAGTAATAGTCGTGATTTGTTTAGTCATCTTCGATAATGGTCAGGTTAATTTAAGTCCTAAGTTAAGATTTATGGCGTAAATAACATTGGTAATCAGTATGAAAAATTAAGTGATGAAAAAATACAAAACTCCAAAAAACACAAATTGTGATATTAAAACTACAAAACTAATTTTGGTATGTATCTTAGGATTAAAGAGGTAAATTATTCCGTGTATAATAGCACTCGTTAAAAACCACATTGCATAATTTTGAAACGGAATTATATTTTTTTCCCAACCCCAAAAGCCTAATTTCATAGCTACTGGTTCAATGAAAAAATCTAAGCTCGTCATTAATAACGCAGGAATAACTAATAAAAAAAACCATTTTTTGGTAAAATAATGAACAACACCATAAGCGCTTAATGATAAAAATAACCAATTAACACCTATTAGCACTGGAGTATCAAAAACTTTAAATCCAAATAAACTTCCATAAGAATAGTTTCCGAATAATATGCCTGTAGCTACACCAATGGCTTCCACAGAGTATCCGATAAAGAAAATTATGAAAGACAAAATTAAAAATCGCTTACTAAAATCATTATTTACTTTATAGAAAATAAACAGCGTTAACAATAAATTGAATGGAGTAAGTGGCAAAAAAAAATGTTTAAATTCTTCAGAAGATATTCCAAGTGTTCCAAAAATATAGAATAAAATTAAAAGCCCAATCCAACGGTTTTCTACAGTTATTTTTTTTATCATTTTATGTGTTTATCAATAATTTTTGCAGATAAAAGTGCCAAAGGAATTCCGCCACCAGGATGCACACTACCGCCACAGAAATACAAGTTTTTATAATCCGATGAAAAATTCTTGTGCCTAAAAAAGGCTGCAAAACGGTTATTACTAGATGTTCCATACAGTGAACCCTTGAACGAATACGTTTTATCTTGTATTAGTTGTGGTGTTAATTGTTCTTCAAATTGAATAAGTTTTTCAATGTCTTCGCCTAGGTTTCTTGAAATTTTATTTAAAATGTTTTTCCTAGCCTGTGCAATCATACTGTCCCAATCTTGACCATAAACCGAAGGAACATTGATCATCACAAACCAGTTTTCTTTACCTTTGGGGGCATCTTCTTTAATCTTTTTACTCGTGATGTTTATATAAATAGTTGGGTCGTCGTAAATAGTTTTAGAATCAAAAATATGCTCAAATTCTGTTTTGTAATCCTCAGTAAATATAATATTATGCAAATCTAGTTGAGGAAATTCTTTATCAATTCCCCAATAGAAAATAAGGGCAGAACTAGATCGTTCTTGTTTATCTACTTCTTTTAATTTTTTTGCAGATGGTATTAATTTATTATAAACAGTATGAATGTCTGCATTGCAAACAACAATATCTGCTTCGTAATTGGCTGTTGCTGTTGTGACACTTTTTGCCAAATTATTTTCTGTATCAATAGAAGTTACTTCTTGATTAAAATGAAATTCGACACCAATGTCTTTGGCTAGTTTTACTAAACTATTTGTAATTTCATGCATGCCTCCTTTGGGTAAATAAGCACCTAAACCAAACTCTAAATGTGGAATAATGTTTAAAATACCTGGGGCTTTGTAAGGATTAGAACCGTTGTAAGTGGCATATCTATTAAACAATTGAATTGTTTTAGAATCACTGAATGTACTTTCATTTACCTGATTCATTGAACTAAAAATATTCAAAAAAGGAAGTTTTATAAGAGCAAATAATGTCGAAAAAGACAAAAATGAAGCGACTTTGTGGAGCGACTTATTGAGAAATTGCTCTTTCGTTACTCCATATATAAAAGCACTTTTTTTTAAATGTTTCTTTAATTTACTTGCAGTGTCAGTCGTTTTGCTTTCTATTTCAGCAGCAAAAGTATCTATGTCTGCACTTGCTGAAATCAGTGTGCCATCTTCATAAAAATAATTACACAAAACATCTAATTGATCAAAATTAAAATAATCAGTTGCTTTTTTTCCAGAGAGCTCAAAAAGTTCGGTAACCAAGTTGGGCATTGTAAACAAAGAAGGACCTGCATCAAATCTAAAACCGTTTCCAGTAATTTGCGTCAATTTTCCACCTGGATAGCTGTTTTTTTCAAGAACTTGAACAGCATAACCTTTGTTTTTTAGTCGAATTGCAGCCGAAAGTCCTGCAATTCCAGAACCTACAACTATTGCCTTTTTCATAAAGAGTTTACTATTAAAAAATGTTTAATTTATAATTTTATTGAGTACACAAACCTGATTAAAATAATCAATGTACAGTAAATACTTTTTTTGCTTCTATTGTTACAACTCCACTAATTTTAAAAATTAATTTCGAGAAATTTTCAAATAACTTTTACTAGGCATTTACTTTTTTGAGTTCTTGATTTACAAATTTCCAGGGAATAATTAACATTCCAAAACACTCACCTTTTTCTTTTTTCCTATGTTTGTGGTGTACCTTGTGTGCTCTACGAATCGCTCTTAAATAAATATTATTGCTATTTCTAAACCATTTAAACCTTTGATGAATAAATACTTCATGAACTAAAAAATAGGCAATTCCATAGGCTAATATGCCAAAGCCAATATACATTGCTGACCATACAGCAAACATAGAACCTAGCATTATGCACAACCAAGAAGGAATAGCATAAATCAAGAAAAAAGCATCATTTTTTTCAAAAAAACTGTCTTTATTAGGCGTATGATGATCAAAATGCAAATTCCACAAAAACCCATGCATTATATATTTGTGCGTAAACCAAGCCACGAACTCCATTGCCCAAAAAGTTGAAAAAATAATTAAAAAACCCATATCTGTTATCTTTTAAAATCAAACTAAACCTAATTTACTCCGTCAAAAACGCGATGCTTTTGCAATTTTATGACTTTAACAACTATAGTTAATTACACCTATAATATTGGAAAATGATCAATAAGCTACTATCGAAATAGAAAATATGTTAACATGATATTTATTTTAATCCAGTATTTATTATCAAAGTAAAGGTAAGAATTTAAAAAGATACTACACGTTTTATTTTTTAGAATTTTTAGGCTTTTTATCAGTTTAATAAGGCTCTTATGGCTCAAACATGTGTTAAAATATTTTAGTATTGTTTAGTTAAAAACGATTTTTACTTCCTTTTTTATAAAATGCATAAAAGCTATTATTAGCCTAACAAAGGCAAACTTTAACTTGTCTTTTTTGTTTCTTTACTTGAAATAAATGTAACATTATTTAATGAATGTTTAGTACATAAATTTAAGATGACTCTGCAACAAATTATAATTTATTAACATAACTTATATGTCAATGCAGGTTACTTTGAATAGCCTTTCGAAGTGTTGAAAACAATATCAAAAAGTAACACTAAATGCAAAGATTGAGACCTTAGACAAAAAGCCATCTTTTTGAGAATCCATTAATAGAAGATTTTTAATAATCGTAAATGGATTCTACAAGTGACGATGGCATGATTCAGTAGGTAAAAGTAAAATCAAATACGAAATAGGGCATAAGCACGATTAACTTTTCGCTTTTGCTGTATAATTAGTAACGGATAAATAATTTAACAGAACAAACAGAAAACACTTTTTTTTAGGGCAACTACAATTACTAATACCTTAATGGTAGGAATTCACAACTTAAATAAAAGAATTCCTTTAAACCTAAAATAAGAATATGAAGCAAGTGGTTAAATCATACAAACTACGAAGAATCAACTTTTCGAAAAAAAAACAGATTTAATTGGAAGAAAAAGGTTAGAGGTAATAATAAGAAGTTTTTATTATTTTAATTTGAAAAGGCATTTTGAAATAAAACATTCATGATGTATTAACGTTCATAGGCTAATCTTCAAGCACTAACATAGTCCAGAAAGGTTGGTGATTATTTGCAAAAAAAAAGTATAATTCTTAGCTATTTATATAGAGGTACTCTCCAAATCAATTATAATTTCTATTAAAATAAACAG
>JBLHNH010000136.1:0-6210 GCA_047622645.1 Flavobacterium sp. | reverse complement strand
CTGGAGAATAATGCCATTTAAAATAAGTTACTTCAGAAATAATTTTATTTTCTTCAATTGTATAGGATGTTGCTGGCTTTAATACTTTTTGTTCTTTAAAATAGGTGTCATCATCTAAAAAAAAACCAGTGGCTGCAAAAACACAAATAGCCTCATAATCAAGCGTTTTTTGTGTTCCCCTAAAGATGGAGGCATCCGGAATAATTGGGTTTTTAAAGAATTTCATGTTACAAACTTAAATAAAGTTTTTCGTGTTCTGCAATAAACTTTTCATAAGAAAAATTGTTTACACAATACGCTCTTAATGTTTTTCCGACAACTTCCCTTTTTGCTTTAGACTTATTGTAAATAGTGCTTAATTTTTTTGCTAATTCTTTTTCGTTTTTAGCCTCAAATAATAATTCAGGAAAATCTTTTAAAACAAAGTTTATTCCTGAAATGTTAGAACCTAAAACAGGAATTGCCATACACATAGCTTCTACTAAAGCCATTGGCATTCCTTCTTTTCTACCTTCATTTAGAGTTGGAATTACATATAAATCAGATGCCGCTAAAAAAGGCCTTACATCGGTATGTTTTCCTAAAAAGGTAATTTGATTTTGCAACCCTAAATCCAATACCATTCTTTTTAATTCAGAAGCATATTCGGCTCTATCATCACCAAGAATTTCTAAATGAATATTAATGTTATTTAATACTTGTATAGATTTTATTAAAACTTCGATTCCTTTAACTGGAACTAAATTAGCAACCGTTATAATTTTAAAAATAATTGAATCTTCTTTTTGGAATATTTTCGGGTTGTAATAATTAGTATCTAACCCCAAAGGAATTAATTTTTGAGCTTTTTTAGAAGGAAAATAATTTTTCATTTCTTCATTTATTGTAATGATAAAATTGCTTAGAAAGCTTTTAATTTTCCAATGAATATTTCCCCAAGTCATGGCTTTTTTAGTGTACACAAATTTAGCACCACCCAAACGAGCTGCTATAGCTTCTGTCCAATCACTACTCCAATGCCACGAATGAACTATATCAATATTGTTTTTTTTTATAAAATTTATATTTTCTCTTAATCTAAATAATAGTGAATAATACGGCTTTAATGATTTAGTTATTGGTCTAATAAAAATTGGGAATCCTAACTTTTTTACTTCTTCAAAAAAAGCACCCTTATCATTTGAACACGCTATTACCACTTTAAACTTTTCTTTATCTAAACCTTTTGCTAAATCAAAGAGAACCTTACCGCTTCCTGCAGTATCAAAATTAGGTATGGTATAAAGTACTTTTATTTTTTTATTTTTTGTTTCCATACTTCAAATAAATGTAGATTTAAAGAATCTGTTCTATTATCATTTAGAAATTTAAATTCATAAAACTCGTTCTTAATTGGTCGTTCCAAATTATTAAATAGTGGTAATTTCCTTTTTGAAATTACTCCAACTCCCCAATCAGAATCAAAACAAATAGAATACAATTCACTTTCATATCTAAATTTATAAAAGGCTTTCCAAGTTGTTCCATTCCAAAATGGACCGGCAGGTGAATTTACAAACTCATAATCTTCACGTTGATGATATTCTGAAGGAGGATTACAATCATGGAGAATTATAAAACCATCTTCTTTAATTAATTTTAAACTATTTTGTATATCTTTTTCAACTTGGTTAGAAATATGTAATCCATCAATAAAAATTACATCAAATTTTTTATCAATGAGTTTTTCTATTTTATTATCATTTATTTTTCTAAAAAAATCATCAGAAGTCATTTTAAAGTCAACTGGATTTTCAATAAATTCAACTCCTGGATCAACTGAAAATTTGTTTTCACAGTTAATTCTAAGAAAATTTTTACGGGGATCTCTTACTCCAATTTCCAAATAATATTTTTGATCTGTTAAAGAAACGAAATAATTTATTATTTCAGTCCTTCTCGGTTTCTTAGCTGTTTCTTTTTGACTTAACAAATTAACCGCAATAAAAACTTTATCTTCAACTATTTTACGTCCTTTCCTTACTTTTGTCAAAAACCTAACAATATGCTTTTTTACAATCATTTTTTATTTTTTAAATACTTTCGTTTTTAAATAAGAAAACCATCTCTTATCTTTTGGATTTTGTGAAAAATACAAAATAAAATACAAAATAAATTTATATTTATTTTTATGAGACAATTCCATTTGATATTGCGTTGTCATTGCAAATTTATAATCTTCTTTTTTAATTATGTTTGGATATTCATAATAAAAAGAGCGAATTAATTCTCTAGAAGCTTTAAACATTTTTTCTTTATTCGCTGTTATTGAATTTCTGTCATTTCTTCTATCTAATAAAACCAATGATTTTGGAATTCCATATATTTCAGATACTAAACTAAAACGCAATAAGTAACTCCAATCTATGCCAACATTTGGATAATGCTTTGAAAATATAATCCTTTGTTTACGTGTACTTCTTTTCTAAACATCATACAACTGTTAGCCACTTTAACTTGATTTTATAGTTTAATAGAAACATTTCTTTTCCCTTAGGATATTGTTTTTCACTAACTAAAATTCCTGGAAATCTAAAATTTATTTTTTCTCCATTATAAAAATCTGCAATTCCAGAAACCATTCCAATTTGAGGCATTTTGTCAAAAATGGAAACTTGCTCTTCTAATCTGTATTCATAATAAAAATCATCTTGTTCTGCAACTGCAATTAATTGTCCAGTTGCATTTGCAACTAACTTATTCATTGTTGGGCCTAATCCTAAATTCTCCTCGTTGATTAAAATTTTTAATTTAGAAAAATTCACTGAAAAGCTTTTAACTATTTCTAACGAAGTATCTTTACTTCCATCAATACAAACAACTAACTCAAACTCTTTAAAAGTTTGATTTACTAAACTTTGAAGTGTGTTTTTGAGCGTTTTTTCTCCATTGTAGATGGGTAAGATTACGGATAGTTTCATTATAAAAATGAGTTATAAAAAGTTTCAACTTCACTTGCTAAGATCTTCCAGTCGTATTTTTTAGAATGCACTACAGCTTGATTTGACATTTTAATATTCAATTCATTATCTAAAAGTATCTCTCGAGTAGCATTAACTATAGTTTTAAAGTCATTTAATGTTGTTAACACACCAAAATCATCTTTAACATAACCTCTATTCCCACCAACATCTGTAGAAATTATTGGCACCCCACAAGCCATTGCTTCTAATATAGAATTGCATGCTGTGCTATTTAACAAAGGTAAAAATAGTAACGATGCTTTTTGATACAATGTTCTTAATTCTAAATCATTAATTCCTGAATAAATTGTAATACATGAATTTGGTTTAATATACTTTGCAAAATCCTTTCGCAAAACAACATTTACTTTTAAATCTGGAATAGTCTTTTTTACCAGAGGAATAACATGGTTAAATGCTTCAAAGTCTCTTAAGTGTTGACCTACAAATAAAAGCGTATTAGATTGTTTTATTTCTAAATTAGGAACAAAAAAATCAGTATCAATTCCGTGTGGAATGTACTTAACATTATCATTATTCAACCAGTTTTTTAAGAAATCCACTTGATTTTCTCCAACAGCAATTGCTCCATCTAACTTTTTAAAATTGGTGTTTTTAAATGTTTTATGTAAAACTTCAGGTGGTTTATGAAAAGTGGCAACAAATTTATGATTCCGCTTAATTTTATTTAATTGCATTCCAAACCTTATATCGCGTTCTCCATTTAAATAATGTACAATACCTTTTTCATTTCTGCTCAAAATTCGCTTGCAAAGTTCGTAATCTTTAATTACACTAATTGTATCATAATTTCCATATTCATTACTTACAAAATTCGCCAAGAACTTACTTATTCTATAAGGAAATTTTGAAGTTAAATAAGGTAAGGTTTCCGCATCCACATAATCCGCTAATTGACCATAACCCGAATTTTGGGCATGATGTTGAGAACGATGGTGTATGATTATGTTAGTCATTTAATTTTTGCAAAATATTATTAAAAAAAACAGAAGGACTTACATAACTATTATAGTAATTTAGTGCATTTTTACCAACAAAATCAACCATTTCTTTATTCTTAATTAATTGATTACATATCGAAACCAAATGGTCTTCATTGTCATAAAATAATACATTAATATTATTTTCTAAAGAAAACGGTAGTACTACATTTGTTCTTTCAGCAACTATGCATTTTCCTTGTGATAAAAATTCTGGTAATGTCCAACCAGTTGAAAAACTTAAACCTCTAGTGTATACACATATACCACAAGACTTCATTTTGGTTAAAAAGGCTAACTGATTTCCTTCCGTTTGAGAAATACAATCCTCAAATCCATCAGTTATAGGTGAATCTTTTTTTAATCCTCCAACAAAATTATTCTTAAAATTTTCTTTTAACAACCTTATTATTCTTATCCTCTGATTATGAATATCCTTAACATCTATACTATTTTCATATGGAAAAAATCTTTTTTGATAAAAAATAAAATTCCACATATTATTTAGAGATTTATTTTTAAAGTCATTACTTGTCCTTGTTTTTGTAAAAAAAATCCAATCCTTATTTGTTAACAAATAAAAGTTTTTTATACGTTTAAGAATCATACTATCAAATTTAATTAATTGATAATATCTGAATTTATAGAAAAGAAATTTTAGTTTTAATTTATTCTTTAACTCATTTGGTTTCACCATAAAAGGCATACCCATAGGAACCAATTTACATTTATAATTTAATTCCAAATCCTTTATTACTTCATTAATATAAGTTCTTTTAAAAAAATAATCAACTGTTTCCAAAGCCTCTTTTGAAAAAACATACCCAGAATCATTTAAATCAAATGCGAGCTTAATTTTTTTATTATTTTGTAAAACAATATCAACATAACATACTTTTGTGTACCAATTATTCGAAAATATAATCTTACTATCATTAAAAGATATAGTTCCTTTTGAATTTAAATTTATCCAACTTATTTCAAAACCACAATTCTCCTCTTTTACAAATTCTAAAATAGAAGTATAAATATAACTTGAATGATTTAATTCTAATGGTACATACCAAATTATCTTTTTAATCTTCATTATTTGTATTTATTAAATCAATACTTCTTATAGATTTTTCAAGTAAAATAATAGTTGTATTCAAGCTAAAATGTTTTTCAACCTTATTTCTTGCTTTTATTTTCATACTTTTCAATTCTTCCTGATTTAAAAGCAATTGAAACATTTCTTGAGAATATAATTCTTTTGAAGTCAATATACCATCTACTTTATGAGTTATAATTTCATCTGGACCACCAGCTCCTTTTAATGCCATAACTGGAACACCACATGCCATAGCTTCCGTCATAACCATTCCAAAAGATTCATGTTTGCTTGGTAAGGCCAAAATATCACTTTTTTGATAATAGTCTACAAGTTGTTCATGAGAAATTGCTCCTAAAAAAAAGACAATGTCTTTGCACTGAAGTTTTTCTATTAAATTATTTAATTCGTTAAAATAGACTGCATCACTTTTTGGACCAATAATATTTAATTTTACATTATGCATTCCATTAACTTTACAATGAGCAACAGCTTTTATGGCTATTTCTATTTGTTTTAAACGTGATATTCTACCTACATAAGTAATTACAAAATCCTTGTTACCTTTCTTTTCTATTGGTTTGAAATAATCTGTATTAATTCCTAAAGGTAAGACTCTAATGTCTAAACTTGAAAACTTGGTGTGTTTTAGTAATTCTGCTTTTTGAAAATGAGTATGTACTAAAATATGATGTGCTTCTTTATAATAATTTAATGCTTCACCTTTATAACTCATATGCAAACCTCCAATCATTGCAATGTATTGTTTGTTTTTTTCTTTTATCCTTTTAGCTACTTTAAAAGTATATTTACTTCCATGTCCAGACATATTAATTATAGTTAAATCTGGTGGTGTATTCTTGTAAAAATTATAATGAGCTTTAGAAAACTGATTCCTCCATTGATGTCTTTTTAGAAATGGAAAGGAAATGGGCCAAAATCGTTTTAAAACTCCCTCAATATTTCTCTGTTTTTTAAATAATGATCCTGTAAAATAATCAATGGTAAAAGAAAATTCTTCATCTTTTTTTTCAATAGCTTGTAAAGCCAAAACATGAGGTTTACTGTGAGATTCAAGTAAATCTTGTTCTTTTAAACCAATGGCTTTTGCAGAAAA
>JBLHNH010000135.1:0-6348 GCA_047622645.1 Flavobacterium sp. | reverse complement strand
CCTTCTTTGGTTTTAATCTAAAATCAATCTTGTTTTCATCTTGTGCAAAATTGCATCTAGCCTTTTGGAAAAATTCCATTTCAGGCAATTTAATCTAAAACACAAAAAATGCACACAATAGATTATTTAATCTTTGTGGTTTACATGATAGCAATGCTAGGTGTAGGCTTTTATTTTTACAGAAAAAATACATCATCCGAAGATTTTTACGTTAGTGGAAGAAACATGAGCAGTTGGCACATTGGTTTATCAGTTGTGGCAACAGATGTTGGTGGTGGCTTTTCTATAGGTTTAGGTGGATTAGGTTTCACTATGGGGATTTCTGGTTCTTGGATGCTATTTACTGGTTTAATTGGTGCTTGGTTAAGTGCTGTTTTTTTAATTCCAAAAGTCAGTAAGTTAGGACATCAACATAAATTCTTTACTTTTCCACAAATATTCAACCATTTTTACAACGGAAAAGTAGCCTTATTAGCCGGAATAATTTCTGCCATTGGATATATTGGATTTACTAGTTCTCAAGTCTTAGCTGGAGCCAAATTAGCTTCTGCCACTATTGATGGGCTAGATTTACAATGGGCTTTGGTAGTTATGGGTGCAATTGCTGTAGTTTACACTGCTGTTGGCGGTTTAAAAGCTGTAATTTATACAGATACTATTCAATGGATTATCTTAATTGTTGGATTAGTTTTCATCGGAATTCCGATTGCTTATAATGCCGTTGGCGGTTATGATGTTATTAAAGCAACTTTAGCTCCAGAATATTTATCTTTAACCAATGTCTCTTGGTATCAATTGCTAAATTGGTCAGTAACTATTATTCCTATTTGGTTTATTGGAATGACTTTGTACCAAAGAATTTATGCTTGTAAAGACGAAAAAGAAGCTAAAAAAGCTTGGTTCATTGCAGGATTATTTGAATGGCCAATAATGGCTTTTATGGGAGTGATTTTAGGAATGTTAGCAAAAGTAGCCGCTAACCAAGGAATGTTTGACGGCATTACTGATGCTTCTTCAATGGATAGCGAAATGGGATTACCTATTTTATTAAGCACCATTTTACCAATTGGTTTAATGGGATTAATGCTTTCATCTTATTTCTCAGCAATTCTATCAACAGCTGATAGTTGTTTGATGGCTGCTTCTGGAAATATTGTAACAGATATCATTTCAAAATTTTATAAAAAAGAATTAACACAAAAAAAATTATTACAATTATCACAAATCGTGACGCTTGCGGTTGGTGTTTTTGCCATTCTTTTAGCTTCACAAATGCAAAATGTATTAGAATTGATGCTCTACTCCTACGCTTTCATGGTGTCTGGTTTATTTGTGCCAGTTCTTGGAGCTTTATTTTGGCATAAAAGTAATCCTATTGCTGCTTTCTGGAGTATGTTACTAGGTGGTTCAACAACGATTGGACTTATTCTTTCAAATAATAAATTACCCTTTAATATAAATTTACCTGAACATTTAGATGCGAATATATTCGGAATTAGCGTATCTTTAATCACCTTTATTTTATTATCAAACTATCATTATAAAAAAAATAACAATGGAATTTAAAATTATTAATCCAGAAACTGGAGAAAATTCAACTTATACACATCAAATCATCGCTGAATTCTTATACACTCACCTAGAACAATATGGTGATAAAATAGAAGATATTTTAAAATGCATCGATTATGCTATGAATCCAATAAAAGGAGGAAACATAATCGTTGGTTTAGATCATGAAAAAATTGTAGGTGTTGTAATATTAAACAATACTGGAATGAAAGATTTTATTCCAGAAAACATCTTAGTTTATATCGCAGTTGATAATAGTCAACGTGGAAAAGGGTTTGGTAAAAAACTTATGCAAAAAGCTATTGATACTGCAGAAGGAAATATTGCATTACATGTGGAACCAGATAATCCTGCAAAAGGGTTATATGAAAAATTAGGCTTTACTAATAAGTATTTAGAAATGCGTTTAACCAAATAAATCGGTTTGAAAGAACTTATTCAATTAAGACAAGAATTACATAAACATCCAGAAGTTTCTGGAAATGAATCTAAAACCTCAAAACGAATTTTAGATTTTCTATCGAAATACAAACCCAATCAAGTGATTACAAATCTTGGTGGAAATGGCATTTTGGCTATTTATAAAGGAAAAGAAGACGGAAAATCAATCTTATTTCGATGTGAATTAGACGCTTTACCAATTCAAGAAATTAATTTGTTTAATTATAAATCGATTTACGAAGGAGTTTCTCATAAATGTGGACATGATGGCCATATGGCTATTTTGTGTGGAATGGCAAAAACATTTCATGAAAATCCTTTAGCGAAAGGAACAGTAATGCTTTTATTTCAACCTGCTGAAGAAGATGGAAATGGAGCCAAAAGAATTTTAAACGATTCAAAATTTGATGTTTTAAAACCTGATTTTGCCTTTGCATTACATAATCTTCCTGGTTATAAAAAACACCAAATAATCGTTAAAGAAAATACATTTACTTGTGCCGTTAATAGCATGATTATTAAACTAGAAGGAAAAACTTCTCATGCAGGTGAACCTGAAAACGGAATTAATCCTGCTTTGGCTATAGCCGAAATTATTCAGGTTTTCAATTCAAAAATTAATAATGATGTAGCATCAAAAAAGTATTGTCTCATCACTCCTATTTATATTTCTATGGGAGAAAAAGCTTATGGAGTTTCTGCTGGTTATGGGGAAATTCATTTTACGGTTAGAAGCAATAGCAATGCACAAATGAAAAGTATTGAGTCGAATTTGGAACAAAATGTAAAAGAAATTACTTCAAAATTTAATCTAAAGACAGAAATAAATTGGATGCAGAGTTTTCAAGCCAACGAAAATAATGTTCAAGCTGTGAATTATATCAGAAATGCTGCTTCAAATCTAAATTTAGATATTTTAGAAAAAGAACAGCCATTTACTTTTGGGGAAGATTTTGGCATTTTTACCCAACATTTTAAAGGTGCTATGTTAGGATTAGGCTCTGGTAAAAACACCCCTTCATTACACAATCCGGATTATGATTTTCCAGATGAAATAATACAAACCGGAATACAATTATTCCATCAAATTACAAAAGAAATTTTAAATGCATAGAAATTCTATCATAGAACTTAATCAAAAAGCATATCAAAATAACATTACTTTTTTAAGAAAAATACTTGGCAAAAAAGTAATATTTTCTTCTGTTGTTAAAGGAAATGCATATGGTCACGGTATTAAAGAATTTGTTACAATGGCACATCAAAATAATGTGAGTCATTTTTCTGTTTTTGATGTAGAAGAAGCTAAAATTGTATTTGAAACATTAGGAAATGCTGTAACTATAATGATTATGGGATTCGTGGCAGATGATGATTTGCCTTGGGTAATTGAACATGAAATTGAGTTTTTTGTTTTTGAACGGTATCGATTAGCAACAGCTACAAAAACAGCTAAAAAGCTAAAATTAAAAGCTAAAATTCATGTTGAAATTGAAACAGGAATGAACCGAACTGGTTTTTCTAAAAATGAATTATCTAGGCTTTCTAAATATTTAATAAAAGAATCAAAACATCTTGATTTTGTAGGAGTTTGTACGCATTATGCTGGAGCTGAAAGTATTTCTAATTATTATAGAGTGGAAAGTCAAATTAAACGATTTAATGAAGCTGTAGCAACTTTCAAAAGACATGGAATAGAACCAAAAATAAAACATACAGCTTGTTCAGCAGCTTCCCTGATGTTTCCAGAAACGCAAATGGATTTAGTTCGTATAGGTATTTTACAATATGGCTTATGGCCAAGTCCAGAAGTTTTGGTAACTTACCTAAATCATAAAAAGAAAAAAGAAGATCCATTGCAACGTGTTATTTCATGGAAAAGTGAAATAATGAATGTAAAACGAGTAAAATCGGGAGAGTTTATAGGTTATGGGACTAGCTTTATGGCAAAAGAAAAAATGAAAATTGCAACTATTCCTTTAGGTTATTCACATGGTTATAGCCGATCTTTGAGTAATCAAGGTCGAGTTTTAATTGATGGTCATCAATGTTCAGTAATTGGAACGATTAACATGAACATGTTATCTATTGATGTGTCTGAAATTGAACATATTAAAAAAGGAGATGAAGTTGTTCTCATAGGAAATCAAGGTGATTTATCCATTTCCGTTTCTTCTTTTGGAGAATTAAACAATTTATTAAATTATGAATTTTTATCACGTATTTCTAAATCTATACCAAGAAAAATAATTAACTAATGGCATTTATAAAATTATACAGACAAAAACTAAAAGAAAATTATAATTTTCTTAATACTCTTTTCAAAGAAAGAAATATCAAATGGGGCGTTGTAACCAAATTGCTATGCGGAAATATAATTTATATAAAAGAAGTTATTGACCTTGGAGTAATGGAAATGCACGATTCGCGAATTAGTAATTTGAAGAAAATAAAAAAACTAAATCCAAATATTCAAACAGTTTACATAAAACCACCATCCACACTTAATATTGAAAAAATTGTTAAATACGCAGATGTAAGTTTCAATACAGAAATTTATACTATTAAACTTTTATCTGAAGAAGCTAAACGACAAAATAAAATTCATAAAATTATAATTATGATTGAAATGGGTGATTTGCGTGAAGGCGTTTTGGGAGAAGAGTTAATGTCTTTTTACGAAAAAATTTTTAGTTTACCTAACATCGAAATTAGAGGAATTGGTACAAATTTAAATTGTTTAAGCGGTGTAATGCCAACGCAAGACAAACTAATTCAATTGAGTTTATATAAGCAGTTGATTGAAGCTAAATTTAATGTAAAAATTCCATGGGTTTCTGGTGGAACTTCTGTTGCTATTCCTTTAATGCTTAAAAATGCTAGGCCTATGGCTGTGAATCATTTTCGTATAGGTGAAGCTTTATTCTTTGCTAAAGATTTGTTTACAGGTGAAACTATTGAAGGCATGCATAATGATGTACTAAAATTATATGCAGAAATCATCGAAATTACAGAAAAACCTAATAACCCGACTGGAGAATTAGGCGAAAATGTAGCAGGTCACACTTATGAAGTAGATGAAAACACCGATTTAAGTGAAACTTCTTTACGAGCCATTTTAGATTTTGGTTTATTAGATATGCAACCACAATATTTATCTCCAACAGATGACTCAATTACTATTATTGATTCCAGTTCTGATATGACTGTTATTGATATTAGTAATGCAAAAAACAAATACAAAATGGGTGATTTAGTTTCTTTTGACTTGCAATACATGGGTGCATTATATCTTTTAAATTCAGATTATATTGAAAAAAGAGTAGAATAAAAAGTATAGTAAATTTTACTTTTTGTAAATTTTATTTGTCTATATGTAAAATATACTTTACATTTGAAATGAATTTAAAATCATTTCTTATGAAAACACGTTTTCTTTTTCCGAACAGTTTTAAAACTCTAGGTTGGATTTTATTTCTTCCTAGTTTTATTTTTACCATTCTTCTAACAATTTTCGAATGGAAAATTGATGAATATCTTAACTTTTCTGTATTTGCTGTTTATTCTGATGATATTTTTAGAGAATCTTCAAATAATTTTTTTCAAATAGTAAAGAATAGTTTAACAGATGAATTATTGACATTCAATTTAATAATTGGAGGAATTTTAATTGGATTTTCAAAATTAAAAAATGAAGATGAATATATTTCTAAAATTAGATATGAAAGTTTAGTTTGGGCTACTTATTTAAATTATGGATTAATATTACTATTCACAGCATTTATATATGGTTTTTCGTTTCTAAATGTACTTTACTTTAATACATTTACATTATTATTATTCTTCATCATTCGATTTCATTACATGATTTACAAACTAAATAAAACCAATCAAGATGACTAATAATTTAAAAGTATTACGAGCCATCAAAAACATTTCACAAGAAGAATTGGCCAAACAAATAGAAGTCAGCCGACAAACCATAAACGCTATGGAAAAAGGAAAATATGTTCCTTCTACTCTATTAGCATTAAAATTAGCAAGATATTTTGAAAAACCTGTGGAAGAAATATTTTCTTTAGAAGAAACAGATTAAAAAAAAATCCCAATCAAACTAATGATTGGGCTTTTTTAGATTCTGAATTACTGAATTAAATTCAGCACAAGCAAGTTCAGAATGACAATATAGAATTATTTCTTAAAAGCTGCTAAACCTTCATTTAACCAAGCTTTATATTCTTCAACATCTGGTGTATAACCAACTGGTTTAGTTAAGTCTTTACCTTCATCATCTAAAATGATATAATAAGGTTGTGCGTTATTCTGATATCTTGT
>JBLHNH010000134.1:0-6349 GCA_047622645.1 Flavobacterium sp. | reverse complement strand
AAATCTAAATCGAATTCAACGATAACTTATATTGCCAATACTTTAAAAGAATATGATATTGTTGCTTTACAAGAAGTTGTTGCTGGTTATGGTGGTGCACAAGCTGTTGCCAAACTAGCAGACGAGCTAAACCGAAAAGGCTCTAAATGGGACTATGTAATTAGTGATCCAACAACAGGTAGTTCTTACAAAACAGAACGTTATGCTTTTTTATGGAAAACCAGTAAAGTCAAAAAAATTGGTGCTGCTTGGTTAGAAAAAAAATACAGCCAAGAAATAGATAGAGAACCTTATTATTGCACTTTTAAATACAACGAAAAGGCAGTAACCTTAGTAAACTTTCATGCCATAACAAAAAGCAAACAACCCGAAACTGAAATCAAATACTTCAAGTTTTTACCCTCAGAATATCCCTTACTGAATTTGCTGTTTGTTGGTGATTTTAATTGCCCACAATCGCATACCGTTTATAATCCTTTAAAGAAAATGGGTTATGCATCCGTATTTAAAAATCAGAAAACAACTTTAAAAAGAGAATGTAAAAAAGAGATTTGTTTAGCTTCTGAATTTGATAATATTTGGTATAACACTTCTAAAATAAAAGTATCTAAATTTGATGTCATTCATTTTTACAAAGATTTTAAAAGCCTAAAATCAGCCAGAGAAGTTTCAGATCACATTCCGATTTGGGCAGAAATTAGTTTAAAATAAAAAACTGTTTTCAAAAGATGAAAACAGTTTTTAAATGTATTATGAAAATTAAAATTATGCTTTTTTCATTATTTCCATCCACCACCTAAAGCGTGATAAATATTTACAACAGCACTCATCTGTTCCATTTTAGTTTCAATTAAATCGAATTTTGATTCTAAAGCATCACGTTGCGTTAATAAAACTTCCATATAATCTGCTCTAGCAGATCTAAAAAGATCATTTGAAATATCAACCGATTTATTTAAAGCATCCACTTGTTTTTCTTTAAACTCATACGTTTTTGCCATATTATCAATTTTAGATAATTGGTTTGCCACTTCTATGTATGCATTTAAAATAGTTTTTTCATAATTATAAACCGCTTGAAGTTGTTTTGCATTTGCACTGTAGTAAGAAGCTTTTATCGCATTTCTATTAATTAAAGGTGCTATTAAATCTCCAGTTAAAGAATACAATAAAGATTGTGGCGTTTTAAATAAATACTTTGCATTAAAAGCCTGAAGACCAATTCCGGCTGATATACCTAAAGAAGGATAAAATCTAGCTTTGGCTACTTTTACATCTAACTTCGCTGCAACTAAACCCATTTCAGCTTGCTTTACATCTGGTCTATTATCTAACAATTGCGAAGGAATTCCAGCATTAATAAGCATCGGAATAATATCATTAAAAATTTGAGTACTTCTAGCAACATGTTGGGGAAATCTACCTATTAAGAAATTAATTCGGTTTTCGGTTTCAACAATTTTTTGCTGAATACTAAACTGCATACTTTTTGTATTAAACACTTGTGCCTCAAATCTTTTTACAGCAAGTTCAGTAACTCTAGCAGATTCTTTCTGAAGTTTTACAACTTTAAGAGCATTATTTTGAATTTCAATATTCTGTTTAACAATCTCTAATTGACTATCTAAAGCTAATAACTCATAATAAGAATGAGCTACTTCTGAAACTAAATTAGTCACTAAAAAATTCTTTCCTTCTACAGAAGCTAAATATCTACTAACTGCTGATTTCTTAGCGTTGTGTAATTTATTCCAAATATCCAATTCCCAAGTAGCATAAGCACCTATCATATAATCTTGCAAAGGCTCAGGAAACTCGACACCAGGTTTAATTTCTGTATTAGCATCATTAGCACCTTGACTAGTATATCTACCTACTTTTTCAACACCTGCTCCACCTCTTACACCTAAAAACGGTAAATATTCTCCTTTTCTAGCCCTAACTTCATTTCTTGAAATTTCGATTTCTTGCAAAGTAATATTCAATTCTTGATTATTTTGCAGTGCCGTTGTGATTAAAGTATCTAAATATTTATCTGTAAAATAATCTTTCCACTTTAATTGAGCCGAGCTAAGCGTATCCTTTGAGTCGTTAAAACTCAAAGGAACTTCTTTATTTTCGGTACGTTTCATTAAATCAGGTGTTTTACAACCTGTAAAAGTCAAGGTAATAAAAAGGAAGGCTAAATATATATATTTGTATTTATTCATGATTTTTTTCTTGTTCGTCATTATGTGAAAAGTGATCTATTTGATGTACAAATTCTTCTGTCAAAGAACTGTCTTCTTCGTCTTTAATTAGTTTTCTTCCGTCAGCTAATGATCCAAATATATAATACAGTCCAGGCACAATTATTACTCCGAATATAGTTCCAAATAACATCCCTCCTAATGCCGCAGATCCTAAAGTTCTGTTACCAATTGCTCCAGCTCCCGTTGCAAGCATTAACGGAATTAATCCAGCAATAAAAGCAAATGAAGTCATTAAAATAGGTCTAAAACGAACCCTAGCTCCTTCAATAGCTGCGTCTAAAATTGACAATCCTTCGTGATGCTTCTGTACGGCAAATTCAACAATTAATACTGCATTCTTACCGAGTAATCCGACCAGCATTATCAATCCAATTTGAGCATAAATATCATTTTGAAGTCCCATTAGTTTTAGTAATAAAAATGACCCAAAAACACCTACTGGTAGTGATAAAACAACTGATAAAGGAATAATAAAACTCTCATATTGAGCTGCTAAAACAAAATAAACAAATACCAATACAATTAAGAAAATATAAATGGATTCATTTCCTCTACTAGCTTCATCATAAGAAAGACCTTCCCAAGCAATATCGTACCCTTTTGGTAAAGTTTGCGTAGCTACTTCACGAACGGCTTGAATCGCTTCTGCAGTTGTATAACCTTTAGCAGGAAGACCTTGAATAGCCGCAGAATTATACATATTAAAACGAGTAATTTCATTAGGTCCTTGCGTCTTTATCAATTTCATAAACGCTGAATACGGAACCATTTCGTCTCTATCGTTTTTAATATAAAGATTTAAAACATCTGATGGTAATCTTCTGAATTTAGGATCTGACTGAACGTAAACTTTAAAGAAACGTTCAAACTTAATAAAACCTTGTTCGTAAGTACTACCGATCAAAATATCAAGGTTTTCCATGGCTTTTCCAATAGAAACTCCTTTTTGCATGGCTAATTCGTTGTCAATTTCTAATTCATATTGAGGATAATTGGCAGCGAAAAAAGAAAACAATCCAGATAATTCTTTACGTTTTTCTAAATTCTCCATGAATTTTTTGTTGATTTTATCAAATTCTTTGTAATCGACTGTGGTACTTTTATCTAACAAACGCATAGAAAAACCTCCAGAAGAACCAAAACCAGGAATAGCTGGTGGCTCAAAAAACTCAATTTTTGCTCCTAAATTTCTAGATTTCCCTTCTAATTCCTCCATGATTTCAGTCACTTTATGTTCTCTATCTGACCATGGTTTTAGATTAATTAAACAAGTTCCTGCATTTGAACCCCTACCTTCAGTCATAATTTCATAACCAGCTAAAGAAGAAACTGATTCCACACCATCTACATTTTCACAAATTTTCTGAAGCCTTTGCGAAACTTGGTTGGTTGTTTCTAAGGTAGAGCCTGGTGGTGTTTGAATAATTGCATATATTGTTCCTTGATCTTCACCAGGAATAAATCCAGAAGGAAGAGTTTTGTTTACTAAAAATGTTCCTGCACAAAACGCTAACAATATAAAAAACGTCAACCATCTTCTGCTTACGATAGATTTTAATAGCGTTACATATTTACCAGTAAGTTTATCAAACACACGATTAAAACCATCTAATGATTTAGTCAATATGTTTTGTTTCTTTTCTTTTCCATGATTATTTTTAAGCAACATAGCACATAAAACGGGTGTCAATGTAAGAGCAATAATTGCAGAAATTACAATTGAACTCGCCATAGTAATAGAGAACTGACGGTAGAAAGTCCCTACTGGTCCAGACATAAATGAAATAGGTACAAATACTGAAACCATAACTGCAGTAATAGCGATAATAGCTCCACTAATTTCACTAAGTACCTTTTTAACAGCCATGTAAGGTGTTATATGTGGAAATTCTTCAAACTTGGCATGGACTGCCTCGACGACGACTATTGCATCATCAACTACAATACCAATAGCAAGAACAAGAGCAAAAAGTGTTACAATGTTAATTGTAATTCCAAAAAACTGAATCACAAAAAAGGCACCAATCAATGAAACTGGAACAGCCAAAATTGGGATTAGCGTAGAACGCCAATCACCAAGAAAAATAAACACCACTAAAGCTACCAATAAAAAGGCATCTCTTAAGGTGTCAATTACTTGTTCAATAGAAGCGTCTAGGAATTTAGAAACGTCATAACTAATTTTATAATCTAAACCAGGAGGAAAAGTTTCTTTCATTTCCTCTAATTTTTCTTTTACCTTCTCAATTACTTCATTTGCGTTACTTCCATAATTTTGTTTTAAGACAATTGAAGCTGATGGGTGACCATCTAAATTGGAATAAATATCAAAGAATTCACTTCCTAGTTCTGCTCGTCCAATATCTTTTAAACGTATAATTTCGCCATTTGAGTTAGCACGAATTATTACATCTTCATATTGCTCAGGCTCACTAAACCTTCCTTTGTAGGTTAAAACATACTCTAAAGATTGCGCTTGAATTCCCGAACTTTGTCCTAAACGACCAGGTCGGCCTACAATACTTTGTTCTTTTAAAGCATCCATTACTTCTTCAGTAGAAACATTGTATGCTCTCATTCTGTCTGGATTTAACCAAATACGCATTGCATAAGTTCTACTACCCAATATTTGTGATCTTGCAACACCTTTAATCCTATTAATTTCAGGAAGCATTTTTACGTTGGCATAGTTGTACAGAAATTTTTCATCCATATCCTTACCTTTAGCATACAAGTTGACATACATCAACATACTTGGCTGAATTGGCGTTATTACGACACCTTCACGCTGAACCAATTCGGGCAAAAGTGGCATAACTTGGTCAACTCTAGTTTTTACCCTCACAACGGCTTGATTCGGATCTGTTCCTGGTTCAAAAACAATTCTAAGTGTTGCTTCTCCAGCACTAGTTGCATCTGTGGCCATGTAGCGCATGTCTTGCACACCGTTGATTGCATTCTCTAAGGTAATAAGCGTTGATTTTACTAATACATCAGCACTTGCTCCTGGATAAGCAATAAATATATTAACTGTTGTTGGTGCGATATCAGGAAACTGCGATGTTGGCAATTTTATGATGGAAAGCGAACCCATAAACACAATAACAATCGAAATTACTATTGCAAAAACGGGTCTATGTATAAATTTACTAAACATGTTTTATCTTTTTTAAATTATTCAATTATTCTGCATAAAGCTCTAAATGAGACAAAACGGATTCAGGTTTCTCTAACTTGTAGTTTATTTTTTGATTTTCTTTAACAAGACCTAATCCTTCAAGAAGAATTATATCAGATTCTTTTAAACCACTTTTTAGTATGAAAAGATGTTCTAATTCGGCAGCAATAACAATCTCTCTTGATTTAACCTCATTATTTTTATCAATTACATATACATATTTTTTATCAAGCACTTCGAACGTTGCTTTTTGAGGAATTAACATAGCTCCATCATAAGGCAATGTTACATGAATGTTTCCTGTTTCTCCATGTCTTAAAAGTGCTTTTGGATTTGGGAAAGTGGCTCTAAAAGAAATGTTTCCAGTTTCATTATTAAAATCAGCTTCAATAGTCTCTACTATTCCTGGATAATCAAAATATGTATTGTTTGCCATCAACAGATTAACTTTTGCTTTAGTATTATCGACATGCTTAGCTTTAAAATCTAAATATTCAGCTTCAGGCACATTGTAGTAAACCCACATTTTACTATTATCTGAAAGATTAGTAAGCAAATCTCCTTCATCAACCAAACTTCCTAACTTTACTTGAAATCTATCAATAATACCATCAAAAGGAGCTCTAATTTCTGTAAATTGCAAGTGAACTCTGGCCAATGATAATTCTGCATTAGCCTTATCTAATTTAGCTTTAGCCATTGCTAATTCATTTGGAGCAACAACATCACTATCGGCAAGACGCTTGGTGTTTTTGTATTCGATTTGAGCAAAATCAGCTTCAGCCTTTGCTTTTTGCATTTCTGCTTTATAAAGGTTTGGCATAATTTGAAACAAGATTTGTCCTTGTTTAACAAACTGGCCTTCATCAACATAAATTTTCTGTAAATACCCTTTTTCAAGAGCTCTTAGTTCGATGTG
>JBLHNH010000133.1:0-6464 GCA_047622645.1 Flavobacterium sp. | reverse complement strand
ACAAAATAAATACCAGAAGACAAATCTGACATAGAATAACTATCTAAAACTTTAGAAGATTTAACTTCTTGTCCTTGTAAATTATATATGTTAATATTTTTTACTACACCAATCATTGATTCTGGAATTGCTATTGCAAAATCAGATTTAACTGGATTTGGTGAAATTTTAAATTCGTTAAGATTTGCAAATTTATCATTACTTAAAACAACAGAGTATTGCACATTAAATGCCATATCTTGAGAAAAATCAGGAGCTGTAGCAGGATTTCCCGCATCAATTAAACTTGACCAAGTATTCGTTGTAGCAACGTTTTGTTTTGCATTCCATCCAGAAATACCACGAACTCCAGAAATTGTTACTGGTGGAAAAAACAAAGTACCATCATTTGTTGAATGTCCTTGATAAACAACCCAATAAGTTCCTGAAGGTAAAGATGCTGTTAAGTTTGCTCTTACTTTCCATAATTTTCTTGTTGTTCCAGTAGCAGAAACAGTTGGAACAGCCGAATTAAAAATTCTATACATTAAAGCGTCATTGCTATTAGTAGCATCATAAACATTAGTAGTAGCATTACCTGCAACAATATTAGACGTTAAAAGTGAAGGATCGTTATTATAAATCAGAACACGTAATCCATCAATAGGTGGTGTAGTTCCAGCATAACCCGTTTGATAACAATAAAAATCAAATCCAGTTACATTCCAAGATTGACCTGTTGGAACTGTAAAGTCATCTGCTAATTGAAAACTAGTAGTTCCTGCAGTATTGTAATAACCACTAAACCCTGAATTGGTATTTGACTCTGTAGTATTACCTGTCTCATTTTGACACTCACTCCAAGTATAACCTGTTGGGGCAGCGACTGAACTATTAGAAGTACTCCCTGTTGATAAAGCACCATTAATATAAGGCTGTGCAATTAACAATTGCAAAGTTGTGGCAAAAAAACCGGCTACAACAAAAAGAGTAGTTTTTTTATTCATAATTATATTTTTTAAATTTTTTTAAAATTATGAATTAAAACAATACAAAATTTAAATATTTAACGTTTTATATAATAATTTAATATTGATCGATTAAATACTTTATCAAATCCGTTGTTGTAACGATTCCTACCAACAGATCGCCTTCACAAATAGGTAACGCGTGAAACTCTCTGTTAGCTAAAATTTCTGCAGCTTCTTTTACAGTTGTTTCTGGAGAAATAGTCACTAAATTTTTAGCCATTACTTGTTCTACAGTAAACATATTATAAACTGTTGCATCAATTACTTCTTCTTCATCGTCATCATCAACTGCATCAACAAAAGAAATTCTTAATAAATCAGTATAACTTAACATTCCTATTATTTTACTGCCATTAACTACAGGAATATGTCTAATTTTATTTTTCTTAAATAAAGATTCGGCCTTGGTTAAATCGTCTTGGAGATTTAATTTAATTACATTTTTCGTCATTATGGTTGACACTTGCACTCTTTGCTTCATAACATTCAAATTTTAAAGGATTAATAAAATAAAGTTACCTTTAAATTTACAAAATAAACATGACAATTGTTAGTATTAAAAGTTAAAATCTATTCAGAAAAATTAATCATTGAACGAACTTTTTCATAAAGTTCAGGAAATTCTCTTTTAAATTGAATTGGAGTTTCAAAAAAATGTTCTAGAATTACGGCTATAAATTCAAACTCATTGGTGTAAGCATAAATTCTGAAATAATTAGACTCAATTAAACGCTCATAATTTAAAGGCCTTTTTATTTGCTCCATAATTTCTTGATAGGTTACAGCAAAAATGGTTGCAGAAGTATCTTTCTTTAAACTTCCTTGAAAATGCAATACATGCGAAAATTCATGTAAGCCTAAATTAAGGTTATCGTTACTAACTTTAAAGCCTTCCAAAAAATGCTTCCAAGAAAAAACAATCACTTTCATTCTGGGGTTAAATTCACCTTTATGGTAATTATCATTGATTTTTGAATAATAAACATCAGGATAAACGATAATTTTATCAATAATAGTAAAAACATAATCTCGCATTCCAAATGTCAACATTATGGCTGATGAAGCTATTAATACTTTCACTTGATCCGAAATTACTAACCCATCTCTTCCATAAAAAGGATAAGTTTCAATAAAAGTAGCTACGCGATGTTCAAAATATTTTTTTAATCTTGGGCTGAGTTTTATGTAAAAATCAAACTCACTTTCTAGAACCTTCAACTGTCGTTTAGTTAACTTTTTAGGGTAAGGATAAAAATGAACATAGATAGGCTTTCTAAAGAAAAAAGCATAAGCGGGTTCTATAATAGAACGATACAAAACAAAGCTTACAAAGAGCACTAAAAGAAGTGTGAAAAAATATATCAAAGACAATGTTTTTAAGAAAAACGAATATATAAATATCCTTTGGTTTAATCTTAAGGTTTTTGATAATTATTTTTTACATACTTATCTATTATATATGGTGTAACTTCTTTTAAAACTTGTCCTGTTTCAGGATGTTTACCCAGTTGATTAAAAAATTCAGGCTTACCATTTACTTTACAGTAAAAAACAATAGGTTCTTTTCCTCTAAAAAATATAGTTGTTGAATCAGCTTTAATTTTTTTAATCATAAATTGATGTTGATCTATAGGAACAACATAATTATAACTTACGATTCCTTTTACATCACAATCCACCTCTTCGTAATGGTCTACTTGCCATTGCATACATTGCTTTGTAGGCAAAATAATATCTTTGGCTGTATATCCTAAAGAAAACAATCCTATTGCTGACAATATACCAATGCTGATTTTTTTTTTTAAAATTAAACCAGGTTTCTTTACTAAATTAAATTTATCACTTTCCTGTTTAATTTCTTCCTCATTATTAAAATCACCACTTTCTACTTCTAAATCAAATTTATCATATTTTAAAAAAGGTCTAGGTTGGTAATCTACTAAAATTGCAGCTAGATTTATTCCTTCAGTATTTGATAAATCAGTTTCCCCTTTTAAAAAATTTTCGATAGGTCTAAACTTATCTGTTTGAGTCTTTAATTTATTTAAAAATACAAGTTCAAATTCAAATCCAAAAAACAGAGCAAAAGACTTTAAGTCTTCTTTTGACGGATTATTTTTTAAGCGTTGAACACACAAATCTCGCAACAAAGCTCTAGAAGGATTTAATAAAAAACTGGCAAATTCACCTTTTCTTTCAACTTCAAATTTTTGCCTAATCCCTTCTTTATAATTTAATAAACTGTCTTTCTTTCTGTACATATTCGGAATTTTTAGGAACTATTAGGAATACTAGGAATCTTAGGAATTCCTTATAAACACGGACACGAAAACCCCATTCCTTTGTCTCAGAATTAGTTCTTGTTTTATTTCGCGATAAGAACAAATGTACAAAACTACTTCTAAAAAAGTGATGCTAATCAGATTAGAATTTTTATTCGGGAAGTATAATTTGACTTTTCTGTTTTAGCACACTACTTCCCAATACACATTTTTTAACAGCATAGCTGAATAACAAAGTATTCGAAAAAAACTCGAACAGCAATGCCTTTGTTTAATCTCAAAATTTTAATAGTATGAAGAAAATTTATGTTTTAGTAGCTCTAATTTTTATATCTGCAATGGGTACTTCTTGTACTGCAGAAAGTGTTTCAGATGAAATTCCAACAGAGTATGCAGAAGGAGAAACTGGTGGGCAAAATGGAACAATTCCTCCTCCTCCACCTGCTCCTCCAATTCCTTAATTATTTTGTGATTAAATAAGTATTTTTTAACTAATTTCGGGAAATGAAATTTTCATTAAAACATTTCCCGATTTTATTTTTATTACTTTTTTTAT
Source organism: Flavobacterium sp. (assembly GCA_047622645.1). GTDB lineage: Bacteria > Bacteroidota > Bacteroidia > Flavobacteriales > Flavobacteriaceae > Flavobacterium. Next base: position 2,616 of record JBLHNH010000133.1, on the reverse strand, counting down.
TTTCTTGCAACAAAGAAAAAATAGACTCTTCTAAAAAAGTTGATAAATTTCAAATCTTAAAAAACAAAGGGTATTACACTTATATTGAAGGCAATTATGACAGTGCATTTGTATACTTAAATGAAGCAAACTTAATTGGTAAATCTCAAATTGCAGATGAACAAATATATGTTTCATTACTTCTTGCCTATATATACAATATAAAATCTGACTTTAACAGTGTTGAAGAAATAGCTACAAATGCTTTAGCCCTAGATAATGAAAGCCAATACAATTCACACTTATATAACCTTCTCGGAATTGCTTATGAAGAAAAACATGATTACAAAACTGCCATTAAAAACTACAACTTAGCGTCAAAATATAGCACAACAGCTTTTGAACAATTAATCATACAAAACAACATTGCAGTTATACAATTAGAACTAAAAGAATATAATAATGCCATTAAAACACTTAAACCATTATTAAAATCAGATACTTTAACACATGCACGAAAAGAATATGCTAAAATAATAGACAATTTAGGCTTAGCTTATTTTAAATACGGAAACAATGAAAAAGCCAAACCACTATTATATGAATCCATCAGAATTAGAGACAGTTTAAATGATGATTCTGAAAAAATAGCCTCTTTTATACATTTATCAAATTTTCATAAAAAAGACAATCCTTCATTGTCTCAAGAATTCGCAATTAAAGCCTTACAATCAGCAACAGCAGTAAACAGTGCAGACGACAAGCTAGAAGCGCTCGATTTGATGATAAAAAACCCTACCAACAAAGAAGTTTATAAAAATTTCGAGAGTTTTCTAAGCATAAATGACAGCGTTAATCGAGCTAGACAATCAGCCAAAAACCAATTCTCAAAAATCAGATTCGATTCTAAAATCACTTTAGAAAAAAACGAGAAATTAAAAGTTGAAAAAGAATTTATCACGGATTTATTTGTCGGATTCGGAATAATCACCCTTTTAATTTTTTTCCTAATTCGTTTTAAAAACAAAAACAAACTACAAAAATCTACTCATGAAGCTGAAACTCGAATTTCAAAACGTCTTCATGATGAATTAGCCAACGATGTTTACAACACCATGACATTTGCCGAAACACAAGATTTGTCTGATTTAAACAAAAAGGAACATTTCTTAAATCAAATTGAAAATATTTACAACCGTACAAGAAACATTTCTTTAGAAAATAGCGAAATAGATACGGGCGAAAACTTTAAAGAAAACATATCCCTATTACTATCTGGTTTTAATAGTGAAAACACAAACGTAATCATAAAAAACTTTGAAGCTATAAATTGGGCAAAGACTAAAAAAATAACCAAAATTACAGTGTATAGAATTCTACAAGAACTGCTAGTTAACATGAAAAAACACAGCCAAAGTGATTTGGTTTTAATTGGTTTTGAAGAAAAAGGCAAAACATACGAGATTAATTATTCTGACAATGGCATAGGAAGCAGTAAATCATTAAAATTTAAAAATGGTTTGCAAAATGTGGAAAACCGTATAAAAACCATAAACGGAAGCTTTACTTTTGAAACAGAATCCCAAAAAGGATTTAAAGCTAAAATTGTTTTTCCAAAATAAAACCGTTTCACTATGTTTTCAAAAGTACTAATAGCAGAAGATCTAGACAGCATCAACATAGCTGTTGCAACAACCTTAGACGAATTAAATATCGTTGAAGTTGACAATGTAAAATATTGTGATGATGCCTTATTAAAAATCAAAAAAGCCATACATGACAACGAACCTTATCAACTATTGATAACAGATTTGTCATTCATAGAAGACTTTAGACCCAACCAATTAAATTCGGGTGAAGAACTTATTGCAGCCGTAAAAAAAATACAACCCAACATAAAAGTGATTGTTTTTTCAGTAGAAGAAAAACCAGTACGCATTAAATCGCTTTTCAAAAACCAAAACATTAATGCCTATGTTCTAAAGGGAAGAAACAGTTTACCCGAACTTAAAAAAACCCTTAAAAAAGTTTTTGAAAGCGATGAAAAGTATATAGCCACAAACCTAGCCTACATTTTTCAAGATAAAATCACAAACCAAATTGACAATTACGACATCCAATTAATACAGCACTTAGCTTTGGGTGTAGCACAAGAAAAAATGGATATTAAGTTCAAAGAACTAGGCATCGAACCTAACAGCAAGTCTACAATAGAAAAAAGAATAGGCAAACTAAAAGACTATTTCAAAGCCAACAACACAGTGCATTTAATTGCCATAGCAAAAGACCTTGGTTTAATTTAAACCTTTTCTCATAATTCATAATTAAAAATTTCCTTTACGGTTTCCCGTAAAATCAATAGTTTTTGTTGCCTTAAATTTATAGCCTAAATCAAAAAGGCAACATTATGAAACGTTATTACGTAGATCTTATACCAAAAACAAATGGAGACCATGAACTGCATAATGAAAATTGTCTTTACATGCCTGTTATTATAAACGCTATATATATTGGCGATTTTTCAAACGAAAAGGATGCGCTTAAAGAAGCGTTAAAAAAACAGCCAAACACTAATGGATGCAAACATTGTTGCTCTTAGTCTCATATTTATTATGAAGTGGAGTAATTAAAACTTAA
>JBLHNH010000132.1:0-6481 GCA_047622645.1 Flavobacterium sp. | reverse complement strand
TAATAGAATCACCTTCTTTTGCAAATATAGATTCTTCAATGTTTTGGTTTACTTTTAAGTTTTGAGTTGGTTCTATTGATTCAGTTTCAGCAGTACATGAAACTATAAAAAATGCTGATGCAATAAAGGCTAATGTTAAAAATTTTTTCATGATAGGTAAATTTAGATTTGTTTTTTTGGGTTTACATTCAACTTTTGAATAAGACACATTTTTTATATATAAAAACAGGGAAACTTTTATTTAGTAAATAAAGAATTCCCTTTCTTTATCTACTAATATGTATCAAATTTTAATTGTTTTGAACAGATCAAATTTATCTATACTATTATGATTAGAAGAAGAAATCAAGTGCTAGTTAGTAAGTCGCACTGTGATTTAAGTAAGTCACCCGTGATTTAATGTAACTGACAAAATTGAAATTAACTAATTCTTCTTATAATTGTCTCAATATTATCCTTATAGGTTCTAGAAAATGGAAGTTTGTATTCATTATTAAACAAATAACAATCGGACTTACTAGTATTTATCCTACTCACATAATTAATATTAACTACATAGCTGTTATGTATTCTAAAAAAGTAAAAAGGCAATTGACTTTGAAAAAACTTTAATGTTTTGAATCCAGAAATTACTTTTCCATTTTTCAAATAGAAATCTGTCGTATTGTTATCAGCCATTAAATAAACAATATCTTCAAAAGGAATAAAATAATAATCGCTATTGGTTTTAATGCATAAATTTTCTTGTGCTGATTTTTTAGAAAACATTCCATATTTCATAAATGCTTTTCTGATTTCATATATGGTTAATGGTAACAATATATAATCCATTACTCCATATTTTATAGCTTTGTAAGCATTTTTATCTTCTTCATTTATGGCAATAATATAAGGTAAGTTCTCAATATATCGTTGAAGTTCTAGAATAAAATGAAGAGGAATATCATCCGTAAAATGAAAAAAGATAAGCTCAGGTTTTTTTTCAATTATGGCATTAAGTGCACTTTCAAAATTATTATAAACACCTAGACACACAAAATCAGTAAAATTATGAAAATCAGCCATATGCCTTTCAACTGACTTTGTAGAATCAATAATAATATAGGAATTGAGCACTAGCTGATTAATTTTAAACAAAATTAATCTCCTTAAATGGTTATCCAATGCGGTTTACCCGTAAAACACTTACGGTTTATGCCTTATCTTATAAATAAATTAGTTGAATAAAATCTTTTGTTGAATTCAAATACCTATTTTGGGTGAAATAGTAACAAAGGTCAAAATTATTTTTTAAAATAAAAAAAAACAGCAAATATTAGTCTCTAACTTATTGTTTAAAAAAGGTACTGATAATGAATTTATTGAAGTTATAAAAAACTTAATTTAATATTGCTAATTTTACTTAATTTAGCGTCTAAAATAATAAAGCCAAACTAATGCAAAGAGTTTACAAATTCTATTTGATTATTATGTTTTTTTTGTACAATTCTCAAAATTTATTATCTCAAAGTAATTTAGACAATTTAATAATTAAAAAGACACTTTCTCAAGATTGGGAATTAGATAGTATTGATAAAAGAGGAACATTTAAATTAGTTTCATACCGACCAATATACGTTACTGCAGGTAGATGGACAAATAAACCAAATTCTAAACCTTATAGCGAAAATCCTGATTATTCAGCTACTCAGATTGATGATTACAATAAATTTGAAGCTAAATTTCAGATAAGTTTTAAAACAAAAATTTTTCAATCTGCCTTTTTTGGTTTTGGAGATATTTGGGTAGCTTATACTCAAAAAGCACATTGGCAAGTTTATAATAAAAAATTTTCAAGAGCTTTTAGAGAACTAAACTATGAACCAGAAGTGATCTTTAATTTTCCATTAAAAACCAAACTATTTACTGGAAATATTAGAAATATTGGTTTCTCATTAAATCATCAATCTAACGGAAAAGACTTACCCAATTCGAGAAGTTGGAATAGAATTATTTTTAATATTGGTTATGAAAGTGATGATTGGATTGTTAACTTTAAACCATGGATTCGATTAAAAGATGTAGATGATGAGAATCCAGAAATAACAAAATACATCGGAGATTCTGAAGTTTATGTAGGATATCACTATTTAAAACATGAATTTTATGCTATTGCAACACATCCTTTAACTTCTTTAAAAAGAGGAGGAATTCAATTGAATTACGTGTTTCCTATAAAAGGACACATAAGAGGACAAGCTCAGTTTTTTCATGGCTATGGAGAAACGCTATTGGATTATAATCACAAACAAACTACATTAGGAATTGGATTTTCTTTTGCTAATTGGTAATATTAAAAGATTTAAAATTAAATTTATATATAAAATGAAAAACATAATTTTAACAATTCTAGTTGTTTTTTTTGCTAATTCAATATTCTCGCAAAACGTTTCCATTGATAGTTTACATCATTATGAAGGTAAAAAAATTACGGTTTGTGCCAAAGTACAAGGGATTTTTGTATCCAATAAAACCAAGAAAACTACGTTTATTAATTTTGGAAGTCCTTATCCAAAGGAAAAGTTTATTGTAGTAATATTCGAAAAAGATTTAATTAATTTTAGTTATGATGTTACAACACATTTAAAAAACAAAACAGTTTGCATAACCGGAATTGTTAAAATGTATAAAGGCAAACCAGAAATTATTGCTACAAAAGAAGAACAAATTGAAATAATAAAAAAATGAAAAAGTATTATCTATTTGAAAATGACAAAACTCTTGGTCCCTATAGCTTAAATGAATTAAAGTCAAAAAACATAACCCCTTTTACTGCTATTTGGTGTGAAGGTTTTGAATCGTGGAAAACAGCTAATGAACTAGAAGAATTAAAATCAATTTTTATTACAATGCCAACACCAAACTTAGAAAAAAACAATAAAAATTTAAAGACAAATTATGGTGTTTTTGAGAACAATAAGAAAGTAATTTACATTATTTTATTTGGTTTTGTCTTGGTTTTATTCACTTTAGGTTTAATGAATTATCAATCTAAAAAAATTATTGAAATAGAAAAAACCAATAAAGAAATTCAAAAAGAAAATTATTTAAAAAAAATAGAAAGTCAAAAAGAAAAATTAGAAGAACAATCCGAAATTTTAACTAAAAAAGGACAAGCCGAAAAAGATAGATTTGATGAATCGAGAATACAAGGAGATGAAGATACATATAAAGAAATTTTAAGTGCTCTTTCAAATAGTTACAAAGCTTTAGATGATGCCAAAGAAGAATTAGAAAAAGCCAAAGGATATCGAATTTTTCGTTCAGCTAAAAAAAAGGAAGAACAAATTAATGATGCTGCATATGAAATTGAAATTTGGCAACGCAAAATTGAACTCTTAAAATTAGAAAAACGCGAAGTTAAAAATCGTTTGAATCAAAGTAAATAAAACTTTAAAATCATTTATGTATTAAGTTTGATTAAGTTATAGATTCTAAATTTTCTTAATATCTAAATGGTAAAAAACTTATATAAAATAGTGTCACTTTATATTTGACATTGTATTTTTGCCTAATGAATGATAATTTCACAAACGAATATTTCGGAATAGGAATACAAAACGGAAAAACTCCTGAAAATCTAGGTGTTTTGTGGCGTTCTGCTCAAAATTTAGGCGCAAGTTTTATTTTTACCATAGGAAATAGATATGCAAAGCAATCAAGTGATACTCATAATGCTGTTATGGCTATGCCTTATTTTCACTATGAAAATTTCGAAGACTTTTTTAAAAACTTACCAAAAGGTGCTCGTTTAGTTGGTGTAGAATTAGATGAAAAAGCAGAAGATTTAGAAACTTTTCATCACCCTAGACGTTGCGTATATCTTTTAGGTGCAGAAGATAATGGTCTTACAAAAGCTGCCATTGAAAAATGTCATTCTTTAGTAAAATTTAAATCTGAGATGAGCTTAAATGTTGCTGTTGCCGGAAGTATTGTACTTTATGATAGAGGAATTAATAAACCAAGATCATAAAAAAAAACCGAAACTTTCATTTCGGTTTTTTTACTTATTTTTTTGATTTTACCTTACAAGTGTTTACTCCAAAAATTGAATATGCTGGGCAAAATTGAATTGAAGAAGTAAAAACCATTATAAGTCCTATTGCTAAGACAATCCACATTAATGTACCTTCTATCACATTACCCATAACTAATATTAGAGCAATAATTCCTATCATAATTCTTAGAAATCTATCACCGTTTCCTACATTTTTTTTCATAGTATTTTAGTTTATTAGTTAATTTTCAATAGGTTTGCTTGCAGCATTCCAGCCAATCATTCCACCATCTAAATCATATACTTGTTTAAATCCATTATCTCTTAAAATAGCAGCTGCTTTAGCACTTCTACCACCAGACTTACAATAAACCATAACTGGTTTTTCTTTGTCTAAACTTACTATTTTAGATTCAAAATCATCAGAGGTAACATCCATGTTTACAGCATTTACAATATGACCTTCAGTATATTCATCAGAAGTTCTTACATCTACTATTTGACTTGTTGATTCTTTCATTTGTTCTTCAAACTTATTAGAATCCACTAAATTAACTCCTTCTTGTTGTTTTACACAAGAACAAGCCATTAATACTAAAACACTTAAACTCAAAAATATATTTTTCATATTTAATTTTTTTATAAAAATACTAAAAATTTATTTAATTCTTATGTTGATTAATAATTTCTACTAATTGATTTTTACTTAAAACACCAGATTGTCTCCAAAGCATCTTTCCTTCCTTAAAAAGCAAGAAGGTTGGAACTCCTTTAACCATAAATTTAGCAGCCAAATCTTGATGTTTGTCAACGTTAATTTTAATAATCTTAACATCATCTTTAACCGCTGCTTTTGTTTCTTGTAAAATAGGTGACATCGTTTTGCATGGTCCACACCAATCAGCATAAAAATCAACTAAAACTAACTGTTTCTGATTTATTATTTCATTAAATTTTGCGTTCATAATCTTATTATTTTATAACAAATTTACGAATTTAAGCGGTAAAAATATGTAATAAATGTTACAAACCTCAAATATGATAATTATCATTTTTAATTTGAAAAACCTACACTATTTTTGATTAAATTAAAAAAGTCATGTCGCAAACACTTGTACAAAAATATAATGTTCCTGGCCCAAGATACACCAGTTATCCGACTGTACCTTATTGGGAAGAAGATTTGTTTTCGGTTGAGAAATGGAAAGCTTCATCTAAAAAATCATTTAATGAATCTAATGCTAAAGAAGGTATAAGTCTATATATTCATTTGCCTTTTTGTGAGAGTTTATGTACTTTTTGTGGTTGTAATAAACGAATTACAAAACAACATGAAGTAGAACATCCATACATTGATGCTGTTTTAAAAGAATGGAAATTATATTGCGACTTATTTTCTGAAAAACCAATTATAAAAGAAATACATTTAGGTGGTGGAACTCCAACATTCTTTTCTCCTAAAAATTTAGAACATTTGATAAATGGCATTTTTGAGAAAGCTAAAAAAGCACCTCAACATGAATTTAGTTTTGAAGGACATCCAAACAATACAACCCGTTTACATTTACAAACATTATATGATTTAGGTTTTAGAAGAGTTAGTTTTGGTGTTCAAGATTATTCAGAAAAAGTCCAAAAAGCTATTCATAGAATTCAGCCTTTTCACAATGTAGCTAAAGTTACTTTTTGGGCTAGAGAAATTGGATATACCTCAATTGGTCACGACTTAATCTTTGGTTTACCTTTTCAAACTTTAGAAGACGTTTTAGACACAGTTGACAAAACTAAATCATTAAAACCTGACAGATTAGCTTTTTATAGCTATGCACATGTGCCTTGGATTAAAGGAAATGGTCAACGCGGTTTTAAAGATGAAGATTTACCTAAAGATGATGAAAAGCGTGAATTATATGAAAAAGGTAAAAATCAGTTAGCTAAAAACAACTACATCGAAATTGGAATGGATCATTTTTCTTTAAAAGAAGACAGCATGACCAAATCATTTGAAGAAGGAAAATTACATCGTAATTTTATGGGTTATACTTCATCTAAAACAAAATTAATGATTGGTTTAGGAGTTTCATCAATTAGTGATAGTTGGTATGCATTTGCTCAAAACGAAAAAACTTTAGAAGAATATTATGCTCGTTTAGAAAAAAATCAATTACCAGTTTTTAGAGGTCATTTATTAACTGATGAAGATTTAATAATTAGAAAACATATCTTGAATTTAATGTGTCAATTTTCGACTTCTTGGGAAAATGATGCTATGGAATTTAGCGAAATAAACGATGTTTTACAAAATCTGCAGGAAATGAAAGAAGATGGTTTATTGGCTATAGTAGGTAATTCAATACTAGTTACTGAAAAAGGAAAACCATTTGTGAGAAATATTTGCATGGCTTTTGATTTAAGATTGATTCGAAAAGCACCACAAACACAGTT
>JBLHNH010000131.1:0-6611 GCA_047622645.1 Flavobacterium sp. | reverse complement strand
AAATGAAAATATTTAGCTACGTAGTAATTGTATTGGCATTGGCCTTAATCATTTTTAATTTTACAAAAGTTGATTTTGACAATCCATTTGAAGGGAATAGTTCTGTTGCTTTAATTGGTGTTGTTTGTGGTTTTTGTGCTATTTTTTTACTCCTAATTTTTAGGATGTCAAAAATGGTTGAAGAAAAAACTAAAGACAAATAGTATTAAAAAATTAAGATTATGTTTGATGTACTAATTATTGGCGGTGGTGTTTCTGGCATTTCCTGTGCTTTAATTTTAGGTTCGGCCAAGAACAAACCATTTGCGACTGACAAGAAAATTGGAATTATTACCCATCAAAAAGCTTCTTCTTTGCAAAATGCTGTTTTTAATAATGCTTATGGAATCCCTAAAGGAAAATTAGGTTCTGAATTATTAAAGGAAAGTGTTGAACATTTGCGAGAAATGTATCCTGAGGTTGAACAAATTGATGGTGAAAAGGTTTTAGAAATTCAGGGTGAATTTGGTAATTTTACCATAATTACCAATAAAAACACATTTAAAACTAAAATAATTGCGATAGGCATTGGCTCATTTAATCCTTTTATAATTAAAGGTTTAGAAGAATTTATTGAACCTCATAAAAAAGCTGCACCTGAAAAAAACAGAATTCAGTTAAAAAATCATGACCATTTAGTTAAGGAAGGCATTTACGCCATGGGAACACTTGCTGGTCAAAGAAGTCAATTGCCAATTGCATCAGGAAGTGGAGCTAGTGTAGCTACTGATATTCTTAGTTTATGGAATGATGGAAAGCCAACACAAGTTCATGATGCCTTAAAAAAATAATTATTTTTTCTTCATAACTTTATCAATCATAGCGTCTTGCGAAAGCATGATTTGGTAGTAAGAATCATCATCAAATAATTGACGAACATATTCTGCAAACAAATAGGTTTTGACCTTTTCTTTTTGGGTAGAAAAGTTTACTAAGAAACCGTTTTGTTCTACATATTCTTTAAAGCTATTTAGGTATTTATCTTTGCCTACAATTTCTTTTTTTAACTGTTCTTTTGAAAGTTTATTGAAAAAATTTCGGTCTTTATCTAGCTGTTCAAAAACAAAGTAATCAACTACACCAGACTTCATTATTATAAGTGTCGCTTCTTCACCGTGTTTAGCTTCATAAGGTACAAAAACATCAGGTGTAATACCTCCACCACCATAAACGATTCTTCCCTTTTTGGTTTTAAATTTTAAGCTATCAGCTACTTTAATGCTGTCGGCTTCATAAAGTTCTCCACTAATAAAACGCTTTTCAAATTCATTAAAATAACCATCAGCTTTATCTTCATAAGGTTTTTGAATAGAGCGACCCGAAGGTGTATAATATCTTGCCACAGTTAAACGTACCATAGATCCGTCACCTAAAGGCATTTCTCTTTGAACCAATCCTTTACCGAAAGAACGTCTTCCGACAATAATTCCTCTATCATTATCTTGAATAGCTCCAGCTAAAACTTCACTGGCAGAAGCACTATTTTCATTAATTAAAATGGTTAATCTGCCTGCTTCAAACTCACCTTTTTTTGTAGCAAATGTTTTTTCTTCAGTTCCTTTTTTATTAATAGTTTTAACGATTAGTTCTTTGTCTTTTAGAAATTCATCAACCATTTCTGACGCTATTTCTAAATAACCGCCACCATTATCTCTTAAATCAATAATTAATTCGGTTGCACCAATGTTTTTTAATTTTAAAATAGCTTTGTGAAATTCATCAAAAGTGGTTTCTGCAAATCTATTTACTTTGATGTAACCTGTTTTATCATCAATCAATGTAGCAATATCAACACTTTTCATTGGCACAACATCTCTTGTAATGTTTACTTTAAATTTCTTGTTAGTTGATTTACGGAATATTGTCAATTCGACTTTAGAACCTTCTTCTCCTTTTAACTTAGCAAATAAGGTTTCGTTTGAAACTTTCTTATTAAACAATTGAAATTTATTGGCAAATAATATTCTATCACCCGATTTGATTCCTGCTTTATCAGAAGGACCATTTTTTATTGGTTTTATGACAACGACAGTATCTTTATATAAATAGAAGTTTATACCAATTCCAACGAAATCACCTTTCATACTTTGGCTTATTTCTTCCACTTCATTTTTTGCAATATAAACTGAATGAGGATCAAGTTTTTCTAAAATTCCTGTAACCGTTAAATCAACAATAGAATCTGTATTTACCGCATCAACATATTCATTATCAATAAGGTTGATTAATCTGTTTAGTTTTTCAGATTTTGTGTTTTGAGAAAAATTTGCATTTGGTAAAAAATTAGTAATAAAACTCCCTAACAAAAACCCAATGGCAATTGCTAAACCTATTATTGTAGGAAGATATATTTTATTAACTTTCATTTTCTTTTATTGCGTTAAATCTTCAATTAAATCTACTTCGACACCTGCTTTTCTTAAAAAATCTAAGCCTGAGGAATCTTTGTATTCTTTATGATAAACCACTCTTTTTATTCCGGATTGATGTATTAGCTTACTACAATCTTTACATGGAGAAAGTGTTATATACAAAGTAGCTCCTTCACAAGACTGTGTAGAACGCGCTACTTTTGAAATTGCATTAGCTTCTGCATGGAGCACATACCATTTTGTATTATTCTCTTCATCTTCGCAACAATTTTCAAATCCAGAAGGTGTTCCATTATAACCATCAGAAATAATCATTTTATCTCTAACAATTATCGCACCAACTTTTTTTCGGTTGCAAAAAGACAATTGTCCCCATTCTTTTGCTATTCGCAAATACGCTTTATCGTATTTTGATTTTTTTTCTGACATATTATTTATTCCAAATTTCACTTTCGATTATCATAGGCAAAACTACTCCAATTACGAAAGCAGACATAACTAAAGCCCAATCTTTTTTAGAAAATCTAAAGAAAGTCTGAACAATATACGCCAAAATTAAAACGGCAAAAACGGTAATTAGTTGTGCAGCTTCAATTCCTAATGCAAATTCTAAAGAAGGAATTAATTTATCAGAAGCATTTCCTGGCAAAATTGATTTAAAATAATTTGAGAAACCTAAGCCATGAATTACTCCAAAAAACAATGTAGTTACACCCATAAAAGATAAGTTTCCGTTGCCTTTTGTGTTTTTTCCTGCTGTTAAAAGTGTATAAAACGCAGTAGTTATAATTGTTATTGGAATTAAAAATTCTATAACATTTGGGTCTACATAAATTACACTGTATACCGATAAAATCAATGACATCGTGTGACCTATTGTAAATAGAGAAACCAAAAGCAATACTCTTTTCCAATCTTTAAAAGTGTAGGGAATCATTAATGCAAGTAAAAACAAAACGTGATCATATGCATTAATATCTAAAACGTGATTGATTCCAACTTTAAAATACAACCAAAACTCTGACATTTGTAATTTGTTTAATAATATCAAAACTACAACTTATTTTCAAATTTTTAGAAAGATTAAGAAAAGCTTATAAATAATTTTATTTAAATTCTAAATAAAAGTATATTTGCAAAATAAAATTAAAACTATGTCATTTTCAGATTTATTTGATAACGAATTCAAAAACAGAAATAAAGGCCATTTTTCGTCAATTGTTAGAGTAGCTTTATCAGATGGTGAATTAACAACAGAAGAAAGAGCGTTTTTAGATAAATTAGCTATTCGTTTAGAAATTTCTCAAGCAGAATACGATGAGATTTTAGAAAGTCCATCTAAATATCCTGTTAACCCACCTCATTTACATGTTCAAAGGCTAGAGCGTTTATACGACTTGTCAAGAATGGTTTATGCTGATCATGTATTGGGTCCAAAACAAAAAGCAATTTTAACTCGTTTTGCTTTGGCATTAGGTTTTACACCAAGTAATGTATCCTATATCGTTGACAAAGCTTTGTCATTATTAGTTTTAAATGTAGATTTAGATACTTTTATTTATGAAATACAACACATGAATAAATAAGAATTATAAAGCATAAAAAAAAGGAGCAATAAATTATTGTTCCTTTTTTGGTGTTTACAACTTTTTAAATTGAAATGACAATGACTTTTCTTTTTAAATAGGGTTCTTAATCAAATTCAGCATCAATTTGCTGAATAATTTCGTATTTACAAAAAACAACAATCTCTATACCTAAATCGTAGACCTAGTGTGCTTTTCAATAGCTTAATAGTAATTAAAAAAAATTACTTCATAAATTCTTCTGCTTTTTCGACCATGTTATAGCTACCACAGAAAAAAGAGACTCGCTGATGTAGTTCTGTTGGCTCAATTTCCATGATTCTAACATGACCATCAGATGCTTTTCCACCAGCTTGTTCAGCTATAAATGCCATTGGATTACATTCGTAAAGTAAGCGTAACTTACCTTTTGGAGCTTTTGAACTTATAGGGTAAATGTAGATTCCGCCTTTAATCATATTTCTATGAAAATCAGAAACCAAACTACCAATATATCTTGAAGTATAAGGTCTATCATCTTCTTCAGCTTGACAATATTTTAAGTAATTTTTTACACCTTGAGGAAAATGAATATAATTTCCTTCATTAATAGAATAAATGTTACCGTCTTCAGAAAACTTCATGTTTGGATGCGAAAGATAGAAAGTTCCGATTGCTGGGTTTAAAGTAAAACCGTTAACTCCATGACCTGTCGTATAAACCAACATAGTTGAAGTTCCGTAAATAACATAACCGGCAGCAACTTGATTTACCCCTTTTTGAAGAAAGTCTTCGCTAGTTACTGGAGTTCCAACCGGAGTTACTCTTCTAAAAACTGAAAAGATAGTTCCAACTGAAACATTTACATCAATATTTGAAGAACCATCTAATGGATCCATTAATACAACATATTTGTTTTGGTTGTTTTCATCTAAACTGTTAACTGCAATAAAATCATCCTCCTCTTCAGAGGCAATTCCACAAACTATATTTCTATTTCTTAAGGTCTGAATAAATGTGTCATTGGCAAAAATATCTAATTTTTGTTGATCTTCACCTTGAATATTTTGTTCTCCTACTGCTCCAACAATATCAACCAAACCAGCTTTATTAACTTTATAATTTACAACTTTAGCAGCTAGCCGAATTGAATTAATAATTCTAGACAATTCGCCTGTTGAATATTGAAAAGCATTTTGATTTTCAATAATATATTCTCCTAAAGTTTTGTTTCTTTCTTCCATTTCGAAATCGATGTAGTTGTGTTAATGGCACAAATATCGGTTTTTTTGTGATAAGAAATGTTATTTTTAGGTATATGTTTTTCTTAATCTTATTTTTGCTTTAAATTCTATATTATGATGATAAGAAAAGGAACAAAAGACGACATGCAAGCTGTACACGATTTGATAGTTGAATTAGCTATTTTTGAAAAAGAACCTGATGCTGTAGTAGTTACAAAAGAAGATTTAATTAGAGATGGCTTTTCATCAAACCCATTATTTCATACATTTGTAGCCGAAAGTAATGGCGAAATTATCGGGGTAGCTTTATATTATTATAGATATTCTACATGGAAAGGAAAAACGATTCATTTAGAAGATTTAGTAGTGAAAGAAAGTCAACGTGGAACTGGTGCTGGATTTGCTTTGTATAGCGAAATTATAAAACAAGGAAAAAAAGACAACGTTAGAAGAGTAGAATGGAATGTATTAGATTGGAATGAAAACGCAATTGCTTTTTACGAAAAATCTGGGGCAACTATTCTAAAAGATTGGTACGTTGTTCAAATGGATGAAATTGGAATTAATAACTTTATAAAATCTTAATACTTTTTTAAGAATGAAAATATTCAAATTTGGTGGTGCATCAGTTAAAGATGCTGATGGTGTAAAAAATGTTTTAAGTGTCTTAAAAACAGTTGGTCACGAAGATGTTTTGATTGTAATTTCTGCAATGGGAAAAATGACAAATGCGCTTGAATTGGTAATTACAAACTACTTTGATAAATCGACTGAATTTAATGCATCATTGCAAGAGGTAAAAAAATATCACAACCAAATTTTAATGGATTTGTTTGATGACGAAGACCATGATGTGTTCTTTGCTATAAATAGTCATTTGGCTGATTTAGAATATTTTTTACGCAGTAATAAATCGCCAAATTATAGTTTTGTTTATGATCAAGTTATTAGTTATGGTGAAATTTTATCTACTACAATAGTTAGTCATTATTTCAATGAACAAGGATTAAAAAATAACTGGGTAGATGTTAGAAACTTCATCAAAACAGATAACAATTATAGAGATGGAAATGTAGATTGGGATCAAACACAAAAATTAATTTCTAAAGGAATTAAAAAAAAGAATCTTAACATTACGCAAGGATTTTTAGGCTCAGATGAAAACAATTTTACTACAACTTTAGGAAGAGAAGGCTCTGATTATACAGCTGCCATTTTTGCTTATTGTTTAGGAGCAGAAAATGTAACGATTTGGAAAGATGTTCCTGGTGTAATGAATGCTGATCCAAGATATTTTGAAAATGCAATTCTTTTAAACCAAATTTCGTATCGCGAAGCAATTGAGTTAGCGTTTTATGGGGCAAGTGTAATACACCCAAAAACATTACAAC
>JBLHNH010000130.1:0-6713 GCA_047622645.1 Flavobacterium sp. | reverse complement strand
TGAATCGTTAGGTTTATAGTACTTTCATTTGAACTTGCTGCTCTACCAGAAATTTCTTCAGCTTTGGTTTTTGTATCGGATACTTGAACCTTATCTATCATATCAGCTGGTAAATTTTGAGTAGCTATTTTCCCGTCTTTACCAAAGAAAGGCTTTCCGTTAACTAAAATATTTTTTACTTCTTTTCCGTTTACAGTAATTTTTCCTTCATCATCAATTTCAACACCAGGTAATTGTTTCAGTAACTTTTCTACGTTTGCATCTGGCCCAGCTTTAAAAGATCCAGCATTAAACTCTAAAGTATCTGTTTTAATTTGAATTGGAGGAATTTCACCTTTAAGTACAACTTCATTAAGTTGTGCTGTTTGTTCGAACAGTTCAATTACTCCAAAATCCTTATCCGCTAAAATATTCTCAATTTTCTTATTATAATTCTGAAAACCATTATAAGAAACCTTAAAATTTACTGCTAATTCTGATTTTCTTGATTTTAAATAAAAATTTCCGCTTTTGTCAGAAATAGTATAATCAATAATTGTAGAATCTTTTACACTAGTAAGGTAAATGGTTGCAGATTCTAGGGGTGATTTTGAATATCTATCAATTATTACTCCTGAGAGTTGAAAAGTATTTTGACTAAAGCCAAGGCATGCAAATAATAAAGTTGCGATTAAAGTAATTTTTCTTAACATAAAAACTTGATTGATGATTGATTTCCTTAATAACTAACAAATAAAAAAATTATTGTACTCATACAAAAATTCTTACGTATATTTTAACAAGACTTTATAAAAAAAGCACCCATTTGGGTGCTTAGTAATTATTTTTGTCTAAAATATATTTCGATTGGAACTCCTTCAAAATTAAACTCTTCTCTTAATTTATTTTCTATAAAACGTTTGTAAGGATCTTTAACATATTGAGGTAAATTACAAAAGAACACAAACTGTGGCGTTGGTGTTGGTAACTGCATACAATATTTTATTTTTACATATTTACCTTTTAATGCTGGTGGTGGATTATGTTCGATAATTGGAAGCATTATATCGTTAAATTTAGAAGTCTGAATTCTATGCTTTCTGTTTTCAAAAACATTTACAGCAACTTCTAAAGCCTTAATTAAACGTTGTTTGTTTAATGCTGATACAAAAAGAATCGGCACGTTTGTAAAAGGCAATAATTCTTCGCGAATTTTTCTTTCATAATCTCTCGTCGTCATGGTATCTTTCTCTACCAAATCCCATTTATTAACTAGGATAACAATTCCTTTTCTATTCTTTTCAGCTAACCAAAAAATACTTTGGTCTTGCCCTTCAAATCCACGAGTTGCATCAATCATTAAGATACAAACATCACTATTTTCAATAGCACGTACAGAACGCATTACAGAATAAAACTCTAAATCTTCTTTTACTTTTGCTTTTCTTCTAATTCCGGCTGTATCTACTAAGTTAAATTCAAAACCAAAACGATTGTATTTTGTGTCAATTGCATCACGAGTTGTTCCTGCAATATCTGTTACTACAAATCTATCTTCACCAATTAAGGCATTAATAAACGAAGATTTTCCTGCGTTTGGTCTTCCAACTACACAAAAACGTGGCAATGGATTTTCCTCTTCAGTTACTTCTGGCATTTCAGGCAAAATGTTTACTAATTCATCTAGCAATTCACCCGTTCCACTTCCTGTCATTCCAGAAATAGCGAAATACTCTCCTAAACCTAAATTATAAAATTCAAGCGCATCATTTGTACGCATAGCATTATCAACCTTGTTTACAACTAATAAAACTGGTTTTTTTACTTTACGCAATAATTTAGCAACTTCATCATCCATTGGAGTAATTCCTTCTTCCACATCAACCACAAAAATTATGGCATCAGCTTCATCAATGGCTAATTCTACTTGTTTTCTTATTTCTGCTTCAAAAATATCATCAGAGCCTTTAATGTACCCACCAGTATCAATTACAGAAAATTCTTTTCCATTCCACTCACTTTTTCCGTAATTTCTATCACGAGTAACTCCACTAACAGAATCTACAATCGCTTCTCTACGTTGTATTAATCGGTTAAAAAAAGTTGATTTTCCTACATTTGGCCTACCCACAATGGCAACAATATTATTCATAACATATATTTGAAGATGCAAAAGTACGTTTTTTTAACTAACCTTTAGTTATACAACAAAATAATACTTTTGCGTTAATAAAATAAATTGTAATTTAGTATTACCAAATTAAAATCCATTTATGGAACCAGATAAAGAATTAAAATTAAGATATAGATTTGACAAGGTAGTTTCAAAACCGATTGACGCAATACTTGAAAGATGCCAAAAACTTAAAAATAAAGTCGAACCTGATTATAGAATAAAAATAACTGAACAATATATACGTTTTTCAATAGGAATGTTAAGTAGAGAAAAATATTCTCCAAATCTAAAAATTACAATTGAAAAAATGGAAGATGGTAATACTTTTATAAAAGGAACTTATGGCCCAGATCCGGTCTTATGGACACTTTTTATATTTCTACATTTTATAGTCGCTGCAGTTTTTTTAATTTTTATGGTTATTGTCTATTCAAAATGGGTATTAAGTCAACCTTTCAAATTTGATTTAATGATTATGATTTCCATGACTATAATTTGGTTTTTACTATATTTTATTGCGCGATTAAACAGAAGTAGAGGAATTTCTCAAATGTATGAATTGGAAAAATTATTCAAAAAAATCATTGAATAAATATGTATTTTGACTTCAATAAAAAGTACACCCTTGAAAACGAAAGCCTTATTTTAAGGCCTTTAGAAATTACAGATATAGAAAATTTAATACACTTCTCAATCAACGAACCTGAACTTTGGCGCTATTCTTTACTTCCAGCAAGTAATGAAAATGAATTGAAAAATTACCTTAAAGTTGCCCTTGAAAAAAGAAAAAATAAAGTTGATTATCCATTCATAGTTTTTGATAAGAAAACTAATTCTTATGCTGGGAGCACACGTTTTTATGATATTCAGCTTTCAAACAAAACACTACAACTAGGTTACACTTGGTATGGCAAAGATTTCCAAGGTATTGGATTAAATAAAAACTGCAAATATTTATTATTAGAGTTTGCTTTCGAAAAAATGAACATGGAGCGAGTTGAATTTAGAGCAGACAATGCCAATAAAAAAAGCATTGCCGCCATGCAAAGTATCGGTTGTCAAATAGAAGGAGTCTTAAGAAGCAATGGGATTAAACCCAACGGAGAAAGACGTGATAGCATCATTTTAAGTATTCTAAAACAAGAATGGGATAATAGTGTTAAAGAAAATTTATTAAAAAGATTATAATTAAATATTTATAAGTAATTTAGTTTAACAATTGTTAATTATACTTATTGAAATGGAAACAGAAAACACAATTGCATTACGACCTAGCTTTAGCAAGGATGTTGACAAATCAATGGAAGAAATTCTTGAAAATGCCGCTAAAATTAAACTTGAAGTCAAAGAGGATTATAGCATTAAAATTTCAGGTCATCATATTTTCTTTTTCATTACGTTAGCAAAAAGAAAATATTATTCACCTCATTTACAAATAGAACTAACGGTTAACGAAGATAAAACCACTAATGTAAAGGGTTTATATGGACCCGATCAAACAGTTTGGACACTCTTTATGTTTCTCCATTTTATCATTGCAGGAATCTTTTTAATTTTTTCCATGATAGCCTATTCACATTGGAGATTAAAACAATCCACAACTTTAGATTTTATTATAATGGGTTTGATGGTTGTTTTTTGGTTTGCTTTATATTTTCAGGCAAGAATAAATAGAAAAAAATGCCAACCCCAAATGCATAAACTCGATAACTTAATGAAGAGAATTGTTGAATTTTAATTTAAAAAAAAACCGCTGACTTAAAGTCAACGGCAATTTAATATTTATTTTTGATTATAGCCAAATCTTCTTAGTTGAAAACTACTGCTTCGCCAATCTTTATTGACTTTAACGTATAATTCAATATGAATTTGTTTTCCAAAGAATTTCTCTAAATCAGCACGAGATTGCATTCCTACTTTTTTAAGTGCACCACCTTTATGTCCGATAATGATTCCTTTCTGAGTTTCTCTTTCTACCATAATCACAGAACGAATACGAATTATATTTTCATCTTCTAAAAACTCTTCCGTTTCAATTTCTACAGCATACGGAATTTCTTTTTCATAATTCATAAGGATTTTTTCGCGAATAGTTTCATTCACAAAAAAACGTTCAGGCTTATCTGTTAGAGCGTCTTTTGGATAGTAAGCAGGCGAAACAGGTAAAAGCTCTTTAATAGTGTTAAATACAGTTTCTACATTAAAATTCTCTAATGCAGAAATCGGAATAACAGTTGCGTTTGGCACTTTTTCTTTCCAAAAATCAACTTGTTCCTCTAATTGTTCTTGATTTGATTTGTCAATTTTATTTAACAACAATAAAACTGGTATTTTAGAATATATAATTTTATTAAAAAAAGCTTCATCTTTTAAGTCCTTCTCTCCTATTTCGACCATATAAATTAAAACATCAGCATCTTCAAAAGCACTTTTTACAAAGTTCATCATTGAGTTTTGCAATTCATAGGCTGGCTTTATAATTCCGGGAGTGTCAGAAAAAATAATTTGAAAATCATCTCCATTAACGATTCCTAAAATACGATGACGAGTGGTTTGTGCCTTACTTGTGATAATTGATAAACGCTCCCCTACTAAAGCATTCATTAAAGTTGATTTACCTACATTAGGGTTACCGATGATATTTACAAAACCTGCTTTGTGATCCATTATATACTTTTTATTTTTGCAAAGGTAATCATATCAACGCAATAGATAAAATAAAAACATTATTTAAAAAAAGATTTGTTTATTCAAATTATCGTTGTACTTTTGCACTCACAAATCGCGGGATAGAGCAGTAGGCAGCTCGTCGGGCTCATAACCCGAAGGTCACAGGTTCGAGTCCTGTTCCCGCTACTAGGTTAATTTTATTGAAATTACAAACGCACATCGCGGGATAGAGCAGTAGGCAGCTCGTCGGGCTCATAACCCGAAGGTCACAGGTTCGAGTCCTGTTCCCGCTACGAAGAAACTCCAATTGAAAAATTGGAGTTTTTTTATGTTTTGTTACGAACGAAAAGGTTATCGAAGAATTAAAAAGAGTTACTTACCTATAATTTTAAATAAATAATGCCATACAAAATGTTGGTTTTAGACATGGATGACACCTTGTTGACAGACGACCATAAAATATCTTCACTAAATAAAGAAATGATTCTAAAAGCACAAAAATTGGGGATTTATGTGGTTTTAGCATCAGGAAGACCTACTTCAGCAATGACTGCATATGCAAAAGAGTTGGAACTTGATTTAAGTAATTCATATATGATATCGTTTAACGGTGCTATAATAAGCAATGTAAAAACGGGAGAGGTTTATTTTAAACAAACCTTAACGAAAGAACAAATTCATGAATTACATACTTTTAGTATAAAAAGTAAAACACATATTATTACATACCTTAATAATGAAATCATAAGTGAATCGGATTCTGAATTCATTGAAATTGAAAAACAAATAACAGGCCTACCTCATAATAAAGTGACTAATTTTATTGAAGCTGTAACTACAGATGCTGTAAAATGTATTTTATTAGAAGAACCTGTTTATTTGAAAAAAGTTGAAAAAGATTTAAAACAAGCAATGCCTCATTTGAATATTACAATGTCAAAACCATTTTTCTTAGAAGTTGCACAGCAAGGAATAGACAAAGCCGCAAGTTTGAAATTATTGGCTAAAAAGCTAAATATACTTCAAAGTGAAATTATTGCTGTTGGCAATGCAGGAAACGACTTAACTATGATTCAATATGCTGGTTTAGGCGTTTGGGTAGACAACGTTAATCCAGAATTAAGACATAAAGCAGATGTGATTGTTGCTTCAAACAACAACAATGGTGTGGCTGAAGTAATTCAGAGATATATTTTAAATTAAAGTCAACTTTATTTTTTAGTTAAACTAAATCAAAAGCAATTAACTACATTAAATAATAAAAATCATATTTCTTTCAAAATATAAAAAATATTAAACTACATTTGCACCCAATTTGAATAAAAACCTGAAAGTCATCAAATTAAACATGACTTTTTATAATGCTTCACTATGAATACTAAAAAAATTGCTGAGTACAGAAAATTATTAAGCGTAGACAAAACTGTTACTCTAAAAGAGTTAAAAACTATTTACAGAAACAATATGAAGGAAGATCATCCTGATACTATTGCTGATGCAGATGAGAGATTAATTGCTGAAGAAAAAAGTAAAAACGTTATTGAAGCGTATCACTTTTTAGTTAGTATTGCACCAGAAACGCAAGAAAAAGTAAAAGATGCTTATGAAGCAACTATAAAAAACTTCAATATCGGAGATTTTTATATGGACAAAACTGTATTATACGTTCAATTTCTTGATGGTTCTAAATTTGAATACTTTGGTGTACCAAGAAATACTTATGTAAAAATGGTTAATGCTGAATCACCAAGTCGTTTTGCAAGAAGACATATCTACACTAACTTTTTATACAGAAGTTCTAGTAAATTAGTTGCTGCAGAATAACTAATTACAACATATACTTTAAAACCATCATAGAAATATGATGGTTTTTTTTTAAAGAATAAAT
>JBLHNH010000129.1:0-6758 GCA_047622645.1 Flavobacterium sp. | reverse complement strand
TCTGCTTATGATTTAACATTAGCAGTCGGAATTCTTGTTGCATCTTATCAAATAAAAGCTGAAAATTTATCAGAATATGTAATTATGGGAGAACTTTCTCTTGATGGAGGTTTACAACCTATAAAAGGAGCCTTGTCTATTGCTATAAAAGCAAAAGAAGAAGGTTTTAAAGGTTTGTTTTTGCCGATTCAAAATGTAAAAGAAGCAGCAATTGTTGAGGGTTTAGATGTTTATGGAATTGAAAATGTAATGCAAATTATTGATTTTTTCGAAGGAAGAGGAACAATTGAACCAACAATTATTGATACAAAAGAAGAATTTTGTAAAACGTTAGAATTTCCTGAATTTGATTTTTCGGATGTTAAAGGACAAGAATCAATTAAACGTTGTATGGAAATTGCTGCTGCTGGTGGGCATAACATTATTTTAATTGGACCGCCAGGCTCGGGTAAAACAATGTTGGCTAAACGTTTGCCAAGTATTTTGCCACCAATGACTATGAAAGAAGCGTTGGAAACAACAAAAATTCATTCAGTTGCTGGAAAAACAAAAGAAGGAGGTTTAATGACTCAGCGACCTTTTCGAAGTCCACACCATACAGCTTCAAGCGTTTCATTAGTTGGAGGTGGCAGTTATCCACAACCTGGAGAAATTTCATTAGCCCATAATGGAGTTCTATTTTTAGATGAACTACCAGAATTTAAACGAGAAGTTTTAGAAGTAATGCGTCAACCTTTGGAAGATAGGGAAGTTACTATTGCTAGAGCTAAATTTACAATTACTTACCCATCATCTTTTATGTTGGTAGCAAGTATGAACCCTAGTCCGGGTGGTTATTTTAATGATCCTAATGCACCGGTAACTTCTTCTCCAATGGAAATGCAACGTTATTTGAGTAAGATTTCTGGACCTTTATTGGATAGAATTGATATTCATATAGAAGTTACACCAGTTCCGTTTGAAAAATTGACAGAAACTAGAAAAGCTGAAAGTAGTATCGAAATTCGCAAACGAGTAACATGCGCAAGGGAAAAACAAACCATTAGATATGAAAATTTTCAGAATTTACATTATAATGCTCAGATGAGTAGCAAACAAGTAAGGGAATTTTGTGCTTTAGATGATACCTCATTGCAATTATTAAAAACAGCAATGGAACGCTTAAATTTATCAGCAAGAGCTTATGATAGAATTCTAAAAGTTGCTAGAACAATTGCTGATTTAGAAGCTTCAGAAAGTGTGAGTTCAAATCACATTGCAGAAGCTATTCAATATAGAAGTTTGGATAGAGAAGGTTGGTTGGGATAGACTAAATTGCCTCCAGTCTCAGCTGGAGGTATTTTAATTATTCAAAATAATTATCTTGTTTTGAGTCAAGATGAATCCATTTTTTATTGCTGTTTAATTTAAATGATCCAATATGTTCTTTGTTCCAATTTTCTGGATTAATTAAAGAAAGAAAATTCGTTCCATCTTCTCTCAGATACAAATGATATATTTCTCCCATTACAGGCTCAAACGAAAATTTAGCATTGTATACTATTTCATTCCATTCATATTCTTGCATTAATTTTTCATATTGAACTTTAAGCTCATTAAACTTACTTTCAAATTCTTTATTTACGTTTCTAACACCTTTGTTTTTCCAATCAACAATATCATCAATTTTTATTGCTGGTGCTCCAACACTTGTGGGGTAAGCTAATGAATTTGCATTATATCCATTTTCTTTGGAAAAAACTACATTATCAGGAATTTTACTTTTCATTTTTATCTTTTAGAAATTTTATTATTTGTTATAGCTCTTTGTAGTTTACATTTGAATCTGTCAATACCTTCTACTCGTTTTGATAAATGTTTGGTGTTGCAATTTTCAACTCTTTTTCTCCACAATTTATAACTGCTGAATTTGAGTTGTTTTTTCATTAAAACTTTTACATCAGCCTCATTTAAATTAAATTGAAATTTTATGGCTTCAAAAGTAGTTCTATCTTCCCAAGCCATTTCGATAATTCTATCAATTTCAATTTCTGTAAAATCATTTTTAGGAGAAATAACCATTTGTTTAATATTTAATTAAAAAAGTTAAACAAAAGTACAAAAAAGATTTAAATAGAAAAATATATTCTAAACTAAATATGTTTTTTCCAGTATCGTTTTCCGTAGCTACAAAAAATTTCGTTTTGTGATTTAATATTTTTGGTAGCGATTATGCATACATTATTATCATCATCTAATGTGATTTTTGTATTGTTTTTATACTCTGAATTTTCGAAGGCTTCAGCATCATTAGCATATTTGGCAAAACAAGCTACATGCATAGAATCCATAATAGTTCCATCGATCATATTGATGAAATATCGATCATTTCCGTCTTGAACTCTGTTTTTAGCCTCAATTTCTGTTAAGATTTCGCCTTTGAAAATTGAAATTACTTCGTGTTTATAAATTTCTATTGCAGTAAATAAGCCTTTTCCAGCATTTTGTATTTGAGAATTTTCAATATACAAGTAGTCAGATTCTGGAGCTTCAATTTTTAGAGTTAGAGTATTCATAATTTTTGATTTAATAGTTAATAAAAAAGAGCTACTAAAAAGCAGCTCTTTAATTTATGATATTTAATATAGATTATAAAATTTCTTTAAATGTATCGTGATTTTTAATATCACCTGATTCATAACCTTTCATGAACCATTTCATACGTTGTTCTGATGAACCATGTGTAAAAGATTCTTGATTAACATGACCTTGCATTTTACTTTGAATTGCGTCATCACCAACTGCATGAGCAGCACTTAAAGCTTCTTCGATATCTCCAGCTTCAAGTAAGTCTTTGTTGTAATTTGCCCAAAGTCCTGCATAAAAATCAGCTTGTAATTCTAAAGCAACAGAATATTTATTGGCTTGAACTTGATTTTTACCTTGTTGCGCTTGTCTTACTTTTTGAGAAGTTCCTAATAGTGTTTGAACATGATGTCCAATTTCGTGTGCAATAACATAAGCAATTGCAAAATCACCCCCTTTTGCACCAAATCTAGTTTTTAACTCTTCAAAGAAAACCAAATCCATATATACTTTTCTATCCGCTGGGCAATAGAATGGACCAGAAGCTGCAGTTGCTCCACCACAAGCTGTTTCTACAGAGTCTGAAAACAAAACCATTCCTGGTTCTTCATAGGTTCCAATATTGTTTTCAGTAAATATTTTAGACCAAGTTTTATTGTTATATGCAAAATTAGCTTTAGCAAATTCACCTAATTTAACTTCAGCAGCAGTTAATTCTCTAGTTTGTGTAGCTTCAGTTTGAGATTGTGAACCTTGCGTTTGTTCTAAAATATTCCCAATAGTTTGTCCTGTTTCGCCTCCAAAAACATTTAGTAATAATATAACAATTCCAATTAAGCCTCCACCAACAATAGCCTTTCCACCACCAGACATTCCACGTCTATCTTCAAAAGTATCACTTTTTTGTTTTTTCCATTTCATAATACTCTTTTTTAAATCTCTTCTTTTCCGATTTCGTCAATTACTGATTTTTCTTCAAAACCAATTGCTTGATTATAAATGGCATAAATCATTGAATAATAATAAGGAAAAGTAAAAATTATCCCTATACAAAGAGCAAATAACCCTAAAAGCATTCCAATAACAGCTAATAATAATGCAACAAAAATTAATAAAGGCTGTTTAAAAAATAATTGTATACTCTTGGTTATTGCATTTTCAAAATCTTGCTCACCATAAATAATTAAGGGTAATGTAAATACGGATATTAATCCTATAATTGTTTGTACAACATAACTAAGAACTTCTAAATTAATTAATGTTAAACCTGCATTTAAAATAGCAGTTGTAAACCCAAGTATTAAATAGCTAATGAAAATATTTTTAAAAAATTTACTTTTATAAAACTCAAAGAAAATATTTATTCCAATTTCTTGATTATTTTTTGCTAAATGGTTTGCATGAATGAATCCTGCGGTTACTGGAGCAAAAAAGGCACTTGTTAAAGTTGTTATTACAACAGTGCTTAACAAACCAATTACTGAAGATTGACTTGTTTGTAATTGAGTCATGGTCGAAGTTAAATCTGAAAAGCCATAAATTACAGCAAATAGAGTTCCATATATAATTGCAAAAACCATGATTAATAATATCATAGCAACACCAGATATTAAAAATGTCTTTTTAAAAGTAGCAATACTTTCATCAATTAAACTACCAGTATCTAAAGTAAATCCGTTTTGGATTTTTGAATCAATTTTATTTTTCATTTTTTTTTTTCATTAAAATCCAATTCTAAATCCTAAATAAACATCAGCTTGTTTAGTATCATTTATCATTGCCGTTAGTATTGAACCTGAACCCATAAAGAAGCCACCTAATCTAAAGCCAAAACCACCAGTGAATCCAGAGATTTCATTGTCAGAAAGCGGTACAAATATTTCATAGTTTTTACCTGTAAAACGTGGTGTTAATGTAATACTATTTTGTGTTGTAGAAAAATCATTATCACTATCGTCAACTAATTTTTGTTGCGTAAATGCACTTACATAAAAACGTTCCGTTAATTTTAAATCTGCATAGGCTGTAAATAATGCAGGTAACTTAATAGTGAAATCTTTTTGATCGTTAGTTTTAGTTAAATAACCGCTGCTTAATAATATTTGTTCAATGTCTTTAATATTATCAACATTTTCAAATTGATTTAAATCTAAAAATTGAGTGTTTGAAATATTTAAATTATAGTTGTTAGACTCATTGTTATCTGACTTAAAAGTCATTGAGCCTATGTTTTTAATAGACAAACCAGAATTAAATTTGTATTCTTTAGGGTTGTCGACTGCTTTAATTCTAAAATTTACACCTAAATCTACTGCATAACCATTAATTCCAGAGCTAAAGAAATCACTAAAATTATTAGCATCTGTAAAACCATCTGCAATTGGACCAGAGTAAGCTATATTTAAGTTAGCTTGTGTATCTGTTAAGCTAAGATTACCAGCAGTATTTACTATTGTTCCATTAAATTTATCAGCACCGAAATTTGTATAAGAACTTGGAAAGAGCAAACGTATATTTGTACCAACACTAACTTTATACTTTTCGGTATCATAAATATCTCGTGCTAAGGATAGTCCAATTTCTCCCCATGTTGCAGCGTTAACCTTTTGATTGTAATTACTGCTTACTGATGATGCTCCAAAAATAGAATTTATACCCGAATTGGTTAATGCATTTCCTAAATTCACATCAACATCAATTATATTGGCTTTGGCTACAGCACTTGTTGAAATTCCGAAAGCCCATTTATTATATTTCATAGCAAAAGCAGGGCCATTTACTAAAAGATCCAAACGCATATTAGCGGCTTCTTTTCCATCAAAAATTAAATCTTCTATATCTTTATCAGAACTTACAATATCACCAAAACTGATTTTATTGTTTGAAACATTTAAACTAGTGCTAAAAACGTTTATTTCGTAAGTGTTTGATAAATTTGTAAGTTCAGCTGGATTAAAAGAAGCGTTTAGTATTCCTACTCTTCTTGAAATATTAATTCCTGAGAAATGTTCTTGAGCAAAACTCAAATTCAACATGAATAACGATAAAATCAAAAGGGCTTTTTTCATCTGTATAAGATTTAGGTTTTAGTCTTAGTAACAAATGTATAAAATTTTGTTAGTAATCAAGTGAGATAATTATATATATACCTTTAAAATAGTAATAATTCGATCAAAAGCAATTAAAGAGCCTTCCAAACTACATCATTTGGAACAGGAGCTTCAAAAGTTACTATTTCTTTTGTTACTGGATGTGTTAAAACTAATTTTCTAGCATGTAGATGAATTCCACCATCAGGATTACTTCGGTCAAAACCATATTTTAAATCACCTTTTATAGGACAACCAATTGCTGCTAATTGAGCTCTAATTTGATGATGTCTTCCTGTGTGAAGATTAATCTCTAAAGCAAAATAATTATCTAATTTTTTAATAACGGAATAATCTAAACTAGCTTTTTTACTTTCTGGAACTTCTTTTGTATGCGCTTTTGAAGTATTATTTTTAGAATTTCGTTTTAAAAAATGAATTAAAGTATCTTTTTCCTTTGGAGGAAATTTTTTTACAACAGCCCAATAAGTTTTTTGAGTTTCTCTGTTTTTAAACGATTCATTTAAACGAGTTAAAGCTTTGGAAGTTTTAGCAAAAACAATAATTCCGGTTGTTGGTCTATCTAAACGATGTACAACACCTAAATAAACTTCTCCAGGTTTATTGTATTTATCTTTTATATATTCTTTAACAACATCAGATAAAGGTTTATCACCCGTTTTGTCTCCTTGAACAATATCACCAACACGTTTGTTAATAACAATTATATGATTGTCTTCGTGAATGATTTGAAGGTTGTCTTTTGTAGAAATTATTTTTCCAGCCATTTTTTTCTAAATTCTAAAAATTTTATTCAGAATTAATATTGCTCATTTTCATTAGGAAAATCTACAGCTTTTACATCAGCTACATATTGTCCGATTGCTGTTGTCATATCTTCGAATAAGTTCATGTACCTTCTTAAAAACCTTGGACTGAATTCGTGGGTCATTCCAATCATATCATGTAAAACTAAAACTTGTCCGTCAACACCACTTCCAGCACCAATTCCAATTACAGGAATAGAAATGCTTTCAGCAACTTTCTGAGCTAATTTAGCAGGAATTTTTTCTAAAACTAAAGCGAAACATCCAACGCGTTCTA
>JBLHNH010000128.1:0-6874 GCA_047622645.1 Flavobacterium sp. | reverse complement strand
AGTAACAAGTTCAATCCTTGTAAATTAAAACTTAAAAAAACAACTATTTAAAACCAAAAATCCCCAACAATAATTTTGGGGACTTTTTTTGACAATTTATTACAATTACGAGAAATCGTAAAACCTGACTTTTTCTTTTATATATTTACAAATAATTATAAGCGATTATAAATTTTTTAAGAACTTATAAATGGGACTTGTGTATTTATATCAGTTAGCAGTAAACTTAAACCAACAATCCGTAAAAAGAATACAAACAACCAGAATTTGTATTATCTAACAATTGACATAAAGAGTGAAATTTGCACTATAATTTAAATTCAGAAAAATGAATAAGACAATTTTAATTACAGGTGCAAGCAGTGGTATTGGAAAAGAAACTGCCAAATTATTTCAATCTAAAGGCTGGAATGTAATCGCTACCATGAGAAATCCAGAAAATGAAACAGAATTAAAACAATTAGAAAATGTTTTAGTTGCAAAACTTGATGTTTTAGATTTAGATTCTATTCAAAACGCGTTTAAAGAAGGTGTTAAAAAATTTGGTAGTGTTGACGTATTATTAAACAATGCTGGTTATGGAGCATACGGACCATTGGAAGCATTTAATAGAGACCAAGTTGCTAGACAATTCAATACAAATGTTATCGGTCTTTTAGACGTTACCAAAACCGTTCTGCCTCATTTTAGACAAAACAAAAAAGGTATTATTATCAATATTTCCTCAATTGGAGGCAAAATATCTTTCCCATTAGGTTCCTTATATCACGGAACAAAATTTGCTGTGGAAGGTATTTCCGAATCGCTTAACTTTGAAGTAGAGCAATTTGGTGGACAAGTAAAAATTATTGAGCCTGGAATGATTGCAACCGATTTTGGAGGCAGGTCTTTTGATTTTAGTAATGATGAAAATATGGCTGAATATCAAAATATTGTTAATGCCTTGTTGACAGCAATGCCAGTAATGGCAGAAAGTGCTTCTCCTGCAAGTGTCGTGGCAGCCGTAATATTTGAAGCAGCAACCGATGGTAAAAACCAATTGCGATATACCGCAGGTGAAGATGCTAAAATACTTATGGCAAACCGTCAACAATATGATGATGCTACATTTATAGGTGGTATCAAATCACAATTCGGACTTTAAAACAATAGAACTATGAATCTAATTGTAAAATATTTCAATGCTGAAAAAGGCGAAAGTTTATTATTTATGGGCTTCGGTGTTGTCGCTTTCATTTTATCGGTCTATTTTTTCTTTTTTATAAAAGAAAGTTTTTGGAAAGGTTTAGCCATTCCATTAGTGTTTTTTTCAATCATTCAAATCGTTATTGGGGCAATAATCTATACGAGAAGCCCAATAGACTATGTAAGAGTTGAAACCATACTAAAAAACGAACCCCATAAAATTCAAACAGAAGAAATTCCAAGAATGGAAAAAGTGATGAAAAACTTTGTTTACTATCGTTATTTTGAAATTGTGACGCTTTTTTTAGGCATCATTTTAATGTATGCTTTATTCAATTACGGATTTTGGAAAGGTTTTGGTTTGGGACTTTTTATACAATCTGCGGTCTTACTATCTTTAGACTTCTTTGCCGAAAAACGGGGTCATTTTTATGTTGAACATTTAAAAGAATTAGTTGAGAAAATATGAAAGCAATTGTACATCTTCATAGTGTTGCGGACTTATATAAATTATTTAATTTAGGAAATAGTCATCATCCATTAGTAGCCGTTTTAGATTTCAGTAACGTAAGTGAACAAGTGGAGGAATATTCAAAAATTTCTACTGACTTTTATTCGATTATGTTTAAAAACTATTGCAAAAACAATATTAAATACGGCAGAAAAGCAATTGATTTTCAAGACGGTAATTTAATATGTATTGCTCCCAACCAAACAATTGAAATTGATAATGAAATTGAACACAAAGAGCATATGATGGGTTGGGGTTTGTTTTTTCACCCCGACCTGATTAGAGCTACTTCCTTAAATGACAAATTAAAAAGTTACAGCTTTTTTAATTATGATGTTACAGAAGCCCTTCATCTCTCCGACAAAGAAAAAAATATTTTATTTGAATGTGTTCAAAAAATTCAGGCAGAACTTCAAGAAAATATTGATGTGCATAGCCAATATATCATTGTCTCTACCATCGAATTATTATTAAATTATTGTTCAAGGTTTTATGGCCGACAAATGATTACCAGAAGCCAAACCAACAAGTCAATAATTTCCCAAATAGAAACTATTCTAAACATCTATTTTTCCGAAACAAATGTAAAAGAACAAGGATTGCCAAGCGTTGCATTTTTAGCTGAAAAAGTAAACTTATCGCCTAGTTATTTGAGTGACCTATTAAAAAAGGAAAGCGGAAAAAATGCTCAAGAACACATTCATTTTTACCTTATTGAAGAAGCAAAATCGTATTTGATCAATACAGATAAAAACATCAATGAAATAGCATACAGTTTAGGATTTGAATATCCACAATATTTCAATAAACTTTTTAAACAAAAGACAGGAAAAACACCATTGGAATATAGAAACTTAAATTAACAAAAAGGCTATTGCTAACAGCCGTTTTTTTTAATGGATTATTCTGGTTTTTCCTAGGTAAAACCCTCTGCTAAAAGGACTGTTTTGTTAAATTTGTAATGGTTTTGTTTTCGCTTAACACCACTGAAAACAAGCCCCAAAACGTTTCAAAAAAAACACACAACTTATCCATTTAAATAAACAAAACCAAAATCCCCATCAAAAAACGTTGAGAATCTTTTTACACAATATTTTACAATTACTGGGAATTATCAAAACCTTACTTTTTCTTTTTATATATTTACAAACAACAAACAACTCTAAATAATATAAATGCTTTTAAATAGCACTTGCATGTATATATATGTTGAACACAATTTAAAATTAATTGGAACACAGTAAAAAAATATTAACCTATAAGGGTAAAGTTGTTTTTGAAAAACTCAAGCTTCCATATTTTAATGGTTTAGTGCCAAAAGAATATTTTAAAAATGAAGCCTGTTTCATTTTTGTTAACGAAGGAGAAATTACTATAAAAGCACAAACTGAAAATTTACATTTAAAAAAAGGTAGTGGTTTGTTGGCAAAATGTATGAACTACTTTGTGGAATCTAACAATAAACAGCCGATAAAAGGAGAAGGTATTGAGGTCATTGGATTGTTAATGTATCCCGAATTAGTAAAAGACTTATTTGATTTTAATAGTATTAAATCAAATCATACTACAAACTACAACCTTAAAGAAATTGAAGTCAATAACCTTTTAGAACATTATAAGTGTAGTATTGATATTTTGATTGAAAACCCAGATTTGGCAGATGAAGCCCTAATACAGAATAAGCTGAGAGAATTTATTATTCTTATGACTAAAACAGTAAATGCACCTTCCGAGTTGGATTTTCTTACGGCTATGTTCAAGCCAAATTTTGCTTTATTTGAAGAAGTTATTCAATTCAACCTTTATTCAAATATGGCTCTTGAAGAATTAGCAACACTTTGTCATATGAGTCTGTCTTCGTTCAAAAGAAAATTTAAAGAGATTTATTCTGAAAGTCCAATAAAGTACCTCTCAAAAATGAAAATTGACAAGGCAAAAAAATTACTTCAAAACAAAGATTTCCGTGTATCTGATATTGCTTATGATACAGGTTTCGATTCCTTGACAACTTTCAATAGAAGCTTCAAATCTCAAACAGGAAAATCACCTTCAGAATATCGATTGAGCCAAATCGGTTAGTTTTTGAGCTAATCTGCAACACAACTTTTCACCATCTTTTGGTTCTTTGTACTCATAAAACTAAATAGTTAATATGATGAAAAAAAATGTAGGCAAAATAGACAAAATTGTAAGAGTTAATTTAGCACTATGCATTATTACTTTTGGATATATAAATCATTCTTGGTGGGCAGTTGTTGGTGCAGGAATTTTAATTCTAGCCATTATGACTTCCGATCCAATATACGCACTTTTCAAAATTAACACTAATAAAAACTAAATTATGGATATAAATTTTAAGAAAAAATACGGTAAATGGGCTTTAGTAACTGGTGCTACATCCGGAATTGGAGCAGAATTAACAAGTCAAATTGCAGCTAAAGGGCTTAATATTATTTTGGTTGCACGAAAAGAGAAGGAACTAAAAGAACACGCTGATGCTTTAAGCATAAAATATGGTATTGAAACCAAATATATTTCAGCAGATTTAGCTACCTCTGAAGGTGTTGAATTAGTTAAAAAAGTAGGTGAAGATGTAGGACTTTTAGTAATTGCAGCAGGTATTGAAGTAAATGGAGCTTTTGAAAAAACATCCATTGAAAAAGAATTGAAGGTCATTCAGATAAATGTTGTTTCTACTTTACAACTAACACATTTTTTTTGCAAAGGAATGGTTGAGCGAAAAAAAGGAGGCATATTAATGGTGGCAAGTCTATCTGGACATATGCCAAACCCCTATTTTTCAAATTATGCAGGCTCTAAAGCCTACGTATTAAATTTTGGGGCATCGCTCTATGGCGAGTTAAAACCAAAAGGTGTTGATGTAGGCGTATTGTCTCCAGGATTAACAAAAACACCTATGATAGCAGACAATGGAGTAGATTGGAGCAAAACCCCGATGACGGCAATGGAGCCATCTGTTGTGGCTGAGGTAGGTTTAAATGGACTTGGCAAACGCTTTCTTTCAATTCCAGGGGGTAAAAACAAAGTAATGGCAGCAATGGCAAAACATAGCCCTTTTGAAATGCAATCAAAAATGAATGAAAAAATGATGAGAAAAGCGTTAGTTGATAGCAAAGTTTAGCTCGTAAAACTGTATCTAAAAATGTATAAAAATAATTGCTAAATTCGCACTTAACCAAAGGTAATTGCAAATTTACAACATCTGATTTTCCTTCCGAAAATCCTCGTATAAAACCCGCAACTTTTTATTACTAGACATTCAAAACACGCAAATCAAGATTAGAGAATAAAACCAAAATCCCCATTAAAAACATTGGGGATTTTTTTTAAACTATTTCATACGATTAAGGTAAACCGCAAAAACCTTACTTTTTCTTTTTATAATTTTACAATCAATTAATTATAAATACTTGTAATATATGTTTGTTGTTTGTTCATCCAAGTTGGTCGCCATTTTACAAAATAAATAAGAAATACATAAAAAAATTAATCATTTTATTAGCCTTTATTAACTGTAAGGCTCAAGAAACTAAGATTTACCTCAAACAAAATAAACTAATTTATATGAAACACCATTATATAAACTTCTAACAGAAAATGTAGACGGTCAAATTGAATGGAAAGAAAATTTTAAATATTTAGATAGTATTGAAATTTACAGCATAACATATTTAAGTGATGGCTTAAAGAAAAATGGACTTTTATTAAAACCTAAAAAAGATGGAAAATATACTTGTATAATTTATAATTGTGGTTGAAATAATGATTTTGGAACTTTAGCAATTACCAACGAAGCAATTACACTTGGTCAAATTGCAAAAGAAGATTATGTTGTATTCGCAAGTCAACATTACAAAAAAGCAAGGAGTTCATAGTTTGCGACATAGTTTTGCCACCCATCTATTAGAAAACGGAACAGATATTCGATTTATTTAAGAATTATTGGGCCACAACAATATATAAACAACATTATTATACACACAAGTAATAAATTTAAGTTTAAGAAAAATAATTAGTCCATTAGATAATTTGTAAGAAAATAAATTATATATTTGACTAATGAGAAAATATAAAAAAATAAAAACGAATTTCGCTTTTTGATATATATTCTCATAAACAATTAGATAACAATATATTACGAATTTAGATAGTTTTTAGGTTCGTATATATAAGAGTTGGTGGCAACACTATGAAAATTGTGAATTATACACAAACTTTTCTTAATTTTAGCAAATAAATTTATATTTACTTAAAAATATTTGGTGTGAAAAATCTACTATTAATTTTGTTGATGTCGTTTACATTATGTTGTTGCGACAAAGACGACAACAAACCCACAAACCCGGTTTCACAACTACCACCAGAAACACAAGTTGGTGCAAATACCTTTGGTTGTTTAATTAACGGAAAACCATTTGTAGTATTAAACACTTCACAACAAACTGCAATATATCAAGATGGTGGACTATTAATTGGTGGTCAAAAAAATATAAATAATAATCTTACCCAAGTAAGTATGTTTATAAGTGAAGCAAATATTGGAGAAATAATAGCTGAAAATAATTCATACGTATTAAATTCTAATTCAGTTCCAAAAGGAGAATATTACATAGAAAATCAAAATTGCTTTTATTTTACTTCAAGCAATTATACTGGTAGTTTGATGATAACTAAAATTGATAATATCAATTTTATAATTTCTGGCAAATTTGAATTTAAATCCATATCTGATAACTGCGCAGATATAATAAATATTACTAACGGCAGGTTTGACTTACAATATATACCATAACTAATAAAATCCATTAAAATGAAAAGATTTATGGCAAACGCAATTAGAAATCTTTCAACCACATTGAAATTGAAATTTAGAGGTAAAAAAGAAGTGCAGCCACCAACAGCTAGGTTTTCGTTGCGTGCGTAGCACGAACAATGAAACCCGTGTTGAACGGAACCGATTACAGGTCCGTCAACACTATGGAGTTATCGAAAAGTTTTTAGAGAGAAATTCAGCAGGATTTAGTATCCTTTTTTTTTGTGCGGTAAAATCAAGATGGTTTTTACGTGTTTTCCTTCACTTTTAGACATGCGTTCCCTTACCCACAAAACTAGTTTTTATAGGAACTTGAACTTTGGCTACCGCCAAGATACCAAGCA
>JBLHNH010000127.1:0-7183 GCA_047622645.1 Flavobacterium sp. | reverse complement strand
AAAGGAAATCCAAAACCACAAGGAGCTGACAAACAGAAAATCGAAAATATCTTAGAAGCAGTCAATAACGCTGAAAAAAAGATTCAAGAAAAAGTAAATTCTCGCAAAGAAAAAGGAGTTCGTGTTCAAACAGATAAAGATTGGTAATAATTAGATACTGAAATAAATTCAGCATAAAATGAAAAATATTTTTTTAATTTTCGCGATTTTAATCCAACTCACTGCCTTGGCTCAAGTAAAATTTGAAGCAAGAACAGATAAGGATATCTATGCTTTAAACGAAAAGATTCTACTTACTTTTATGATTAACAATGATGGAGATAACTTTGATCCACCAAAATTAGAATCTTTTAGAGTTGAAGGTCCTTCGATAAGTAAAGGAAACAACACTTCAATTTCTATTATCAACGGAAAAGTAAACAGCAGAAGAGAAATATTTACTCAATTAAATTATTACCTTACTCCAAAGTCAAAAGGAACTTTTACTATCCAGCCGGCAACAATCGAATATGAAGGAGTAATTTATAAATCAAATCCAGTTGTTGTAAGAATTGTTGATGCTGTACAAATGCCTTTTGATCCAAATGATCCATTAGCTCAAGTTGGAGAAGGTGTTTTTTTAGTGGCTGATATTTCTAAACAAAATCCATATGTAAATGAACCTGTAACCGTAGTTTATAAAGTGTATTTTGACCCAAGATATGGTGTAAATAATGTACGTGAAACAGAAAACCCTGCCTATAATGGTTTTTGGAGTCAATTTCAAGACATGAAAAACCTAAAAGCTGTTTTAGCAAAATACAATGGAAAAGATTATGCAATGGTAGAATGGAGAAAAGTAATATTGTATCCATTAGAATCAGGAAATAAAAATCTAGATCCTTTAACAATTA
Organism: Flavobacterium sp.; assembly: GCA_047622645.1. Classification (GTDB taxonomy): domain Bacteria; phylum Bacteroidota; class Bacteroidia; order Flavobacteriales; family Flavobacteriaceae; genus Flavobacterium. Next base: position 6,290 of record JBLHNH010000127.1, on the reverse strand, counting down.
CAATGGATGTAAATGTACCTGTTAGAAGAACTTCTCCTTATGAAAGTCCTTTTCAAACCGTTTCAAAAACTATTTCTGCTGGTGCAAGAACAATAAATGTAAAGCCATTGCCAGAAACTAATAAACCAATCGATTTTAAAGGTGCTGTCGGAGATTTTGCTTTTAAAATAGTGCCTTCGAAAAAGCAAGTCAAGTTTGGTGAATCACTAGATTTAGTGGTTGAAGTTTCAGGAAAAGGAAATTTAAAATTATTTGAATTACCAAAATTAGAATTGCCATCTGCTTTTGATGTTTTCGAACCAAAACACGACGAAGAAGTTAATACACCTATGTCTGGCATGATTGGAAAAATTTCGGATACTTATACAATTGTACCGCAATCCAAAGGAAAGTTCCCGATAAAACCTATTGTGTTTTCTTATTTTGATTTGAAATCTAACTCATACAAAACTATCACTTCCGAAGAATTTGTTGTAGATGTTATTGATGGACCAGGTGTAGCAACAGTTGCTTCAAATGACTCAGATAAACAAGACATTACTAAAACAGAAACCTTTCAATTCATAAATAGAAAAACTAGTTTTGAACCTGTAAATAAAAATACACCATTTGGGTCAACTATTTATTATTCATTATTGCTATTGCCGTTGTGTTTTATTCCGATTTTATTTATTGTAAAACGTAAAAGGGATGAATATGTTAGCGATGAGCACGGAAACAGAATTCGAATGAACAATAAATTAGCAAAGAAATATTTAGGGGAAGCTAAAAAACAATTAGGGAACAAAGTGCCTTTCTATTTAGCAATTGAAAAAGCACTACATAATTTCTTAAAAGCTAAATTAAATATCGAAACATCTGAAATGGATAAAGAAAATATTCAATTATTATTATTACAGAAAAACGCTTCTCAAGAATCGGTTGCTAATTTTATAAATACTATGAAATCAGCTGAATTTGCAAGATATTCACCTTCATCAGATGATACTATGAAAACGGATTTTGAAAAAGCAGTGGAGAGTATTTCGCTATTAGAAAAAGAATTAACTCAAACTAAATCAGTTTAATAAAATGAAGAATTTAGTTTACATATTTATAGTATTGTTCCAATTTTCTTTTGGACAAACAGCTGATGAATCTTCTCAAAAAGTATTTGAGATTGCGAATGAAATGTATAAAAAAGGAGATTACGAAAATGCTATTCAAAAATACGAATTCATTGAAAAAAGTCTAAAACAAGAATCTGCTGACTTGTATTTTAATTTAGGAAACTCTTATTACAAATTGAATAAAGTAGCTCCTTCTATTTATTATTATGAAAAAGCCTTATTGCTTGAGCCCAATAATAAAGCTATAAAAACCAATTTGGCATTCGCTCAAAAAAGAACAATAGACAACATAAAAGTAGTTAATGAATTAGGATTTACTAAATTCATTAAAAGCGTGACTTCCATTTTTTCTATCAATACATGGACATGGTTAAGCGTTGCTTTTTCAGCATTTACCTTATTGAGTTTTGGTTTGTTTTTATATAAAGAAGAATCAGGTACCAAAAGATTTTCATTCATTGGAATTTTTGTTTCTTTATTTTTAGTCATAGTTTCCTTTTTATCAGCTAACTTTTTGACGAACTACAAAACAAAAGACAAACCAGCCATAATTTTTGAAGATACTGTTGAGGTAAAAGCAGAACCAAAAGAAGATGCTGACAACGCTTTCACACTTCACGAAGGAACAAAAGTCTATGTAAAAGAAACGTTAGATAATTACAAAAGAATTCACCTAACTGATAAAACAGAAGGTTGGGTTTTGAGTAGTGCTATTAAGGAAGTTAGGTAGATTTCAAAACATTATTATAGGATGAATAATAATCTAATTGAATAGGAAAGTTGGTTTAAAAAGAATTGGAAATGGTTTATTCCATTAACTGGAACGATGTTGATTCTGACGATTTCTTTGTTAATAATTGCATTTAGTTCAGTTTTAGGTAATTATTCAAAAGCTTATGCTGATCCGAAACTTTATGAGTTAGCCTTGGAGAAAGTAAAACAAAATGAAAGAGTAAATGTTGTTTTAGGAGAAATAGAGCCTATTAATAATATGTCAATTTTAAACGGTTCTGTAAATTATTCGGATGATAATATTTTAGTTAATTCAACAATTAAAATTACTTGTGAAAAAGGAAAAGCTATGCTTGATATTTTAGCAGAGAGAAATAATAAAACATGGGATTACAAATTAATTACTCTGAGAATTAAAAGTCCGTTAGAAAAAAAAGAAACTATTGAAATTCTAAATTTAATAGAAGAATAATTTTTTCTGTTAACATTAAACTATTCATCACTGCCAACTGAAGACTGAACACTCTTTTCATACCATTCTTCAATCTGTGGATAAACAAACTCTGAGACTTTCTTGATCGGATTATAAAACATAGAATCATCAAGCGTTTCTTGTTTTGCAATCATGTTATTTATATTAATTTTTTCAAACAATAAAATAACAATACTCAAAGCCAAAATAGTTTTAAGCATACTAAAAACGGCTCCAGCTAATTTGTTAATCCAACCTAAAAAAGCAAAATCAGCAATTTTTGTCAAGACTTTAGCCAAAAGATGAATTCCGGCTACAACAGCAATAAAAGTCAAAGCAAAAGCTATGATTGCAATATATTTTGGATTCCAAGAAACATTATTTTCAATAATAGATTTTGTAAAATCAGAAAATTTTAAAGCAACAAATATTCCAGCCAACAAAGCAACTAAAGAAGCCAGCTCAACAAAAAGGCCGTTTTTAATTCCTTTATACAAAGCATAAGCTAAAAAAGCAGCAAAAATTATATCAATAAAACTCATATAGACAAAAGATTGTAAGACATTAGATAATATACAATCGAACAAAGATAAAAGAATTATTGAAAGTCAAAATTCTACTTACTATCTTTGTAGAAATTTGGTGATTGGTAAAAGGAAAAGGGTAATAGATAACCCATAACCCATAACCCATAACCTACAACCACAAAAAAAATGTCAAGAGACGAACAATTAAAAGAACGTTGGGAAACAGTAGTTTCGCTATTGTCAAATAAATTTGCTGATGGTGACACGCTAGATCTTGATGCCATTATATACCTAATAGGAGTTCAAGAATTAGGAAAATTCAAACAAGAATTCAAAAAAGACGAGAAAGTAAACCTTATGCATATTGCCATTTGTCGTTTGCTTGAGCCTTATGGATATTACGAATTCGATTATTTCGATAACGAAGGTTGGCCTCATTATACGGTGAAAGAAGAATTACCAATACTAAAAGCAGGAGAACAATCAGTTTTAATGAAAGATGCAATTGTGAATTATTTCTTAGATAAAGAAGTTATAAAATAGTGTTCAGTTATTAGTATTCAGTTAAAAAAACCTATAAGCTAATACCGACAACCTAAAACCTTTTCCTTAACTTTGCCCTTTACAAAATGAACGATGATAGACAAGATTAAAATACACATTGAAGAAGCCAAAGCTTTCAATGCCGATAACAAAGAAAAACTAGAAGAATTTAGAATTAAATATCTAGGTAGTAAAGGTTTGTTGAAAGAATTATTTGCCGAATTTAAAAATGTTCCTAACGAAATGAAAAAGGAATTCGGTCAAGTAATCAATCAATTGAAAACTACTGCCGAAGAAAAAGTAGCATCACTTCAAGAAGTTTTAGAAACAAAAGAAGAATCAAAAGGAATTTATGGCGATTTAACCCGTCCAGGAGAACCGGTTGCTATTGGTTCTCGTCATCCTATTTCAATTGTAAAAAATCAAATTATTGATATTTTCTCCACTTTAGGATTCAATGTTTCCGAAGGTCCAGAAATTGAAGATGATTGGCATAATTTCACCGCTTTAAATTTACCAGAATATCACCCAGCACGTGATATGCAAGATACTTTCTTTACACAAACAAACCCAGATTTGCTTTTGCGTACGCATACTTCATCGGTACAAGTACGTTATATGGAAAACAACAAACCACCTATTAGAACTATTTCTCCAGGGCGTGTTTTTCGTAATGAAGCGGTTTCGGCTCGTTCCCATTGTATTTTTCATCAAGTGGAAGGGTTATACATTGACAAAGATGTGTCTTTTGCGGATTTAAAACAGACTTTGTTGTACTTCACGAAAGAAATGTTCGGAAAGTCTAAAATTCGTCTTAGACCTTCTTATTTTCCTTTTACTGAACCTAGTGCAGAAATTGACATTTATTGGGGTTTAAAAACTGAAACTGATTACCGAATCACAAAAGGGACTGGTTGGTTAGAAATTGGTGGTTGTGGAATGGTAGATCCTAATGTTTTGAAAAACTGTGGAATTGATTCAGAAGAATATTCAGGTTTTGCATTCGGTATGGGAGTAGAGCGAATTGCAATGCTTTTATACCAAATTGGAGACATCAGAATGTTTTATGAAAATGATGTAAGATTCCTAGAGCAATTTAAAGCAACAATTTAATTTATATTTTACAAGACCTATCAGGTTTTTAAAACCTGTCAAATCTTTTTATTTACATTTATGAAAGCAGACATAGAAGTTCCAAAAGTAGAAAACGTATACATAGTTGCCATACAAGATTTTAGCGATGATTTTCAAGAAAATTGTTGGTACGCCTATTTATTAAATGCGACTGACGAAACTTTAGAAATGGCTATGATTGTATCAAAAGCTCACGGTTTAATTAATGGTGAAGAACGAAACACTATGCAATTACGCCATGCATTTGCAACACTTGCACCACAAACTGCCGTTAAAATGGAATTTTTAGAAAATAATGTTTTACAACTTAATAACGAATTTTCATTGTCTTATTTTATAGGAAATAAGATGTATGATAAAAATTTTGTATTCAAAGCGAACGCCATAAATATAAACGATCAAGTTGATTTACCTGTCATAAATAAACAAGGCATAATTGGTATTTAAAAAGTATTAATATTGTATTCCTCATAAATTTTCCTCAATTTTATAGCAAATTAAAACCTATAAAATGAGGAATTTTCTTTTTTCTATACTTTTTATCTCAAGTACTTTGTTTGCCCAAGACTTTGCCAAACACGTAAATCCATTTGTTGGTACTAGTGGTCACGGACATACTTTTCCTGGCGCCACAACACCTTATGGAATGGTACAATTATCTCCTGACACACGAATTGATGGAAGTTGGAACGGTTGTTCAGGCTATCATTATTCAGATAATGTGATTTATGGATTTTCACACACGCATTTAAATGGGACTGGAGTTTCTGATTTTGGAGATATAATGCTAATGCCAACAATGGGAGAACCTTCATATGATAATAAAGTCTATTCCTCAACCTTTTCGCATGACAACGAAAAAGCCACAGCAGGATTTTATAGCGTAAAATTAGACAAACACAATATTGATGTAAGATTAACTTCTTCAACACGAGTGGGTTTTCATAAATATACTTTTAATGAGGGTGGTCAAGCCAATATTATTTTAGATTTGAACCATCGTGATAAATTGTTAGAAGGTAGAGTAAGAATAATTGATAATAAAACTATTGAAGTTTTAAGAAGAAGCGAAGCTTGGGCAACAAATCAATATGTGTATGCAAGAATTGAGTTTAATGTTCCTTTAGAAATAAATCTAGCTAAAGCGAATGAAACTAAATCAGAAAAACTATTCAAAGGAACAGAACTAGCTTTAAGTTTTTCCAAAAAAGTCAAAAAAGGAGAAAAAATTCTTGTAAAAGTATCTCTTTCTCCAACGAGTTATGAAGGTGCCAAATTAAACAGTTCAGAAATAAACAATTGGGATTTTAATAAAGTGAAGAAAGATGCTGAAGCATTATGGAACAAAGAATTATCCAAGATTGAAGTCACTTCTGATGATAAAGATAAATTAGCGATTTTCTACACAGCTTTATATCACACAATGATGCAACCGAATATTGCACAAGATTTAGACGGAAAATATCGTGGAAGAGATAATGAAATTCACACTGCTGAAGGATTTGATTATTACACCGTTTTTTCGCTATGGGATACGTTTAGAGCAGCTCACCCTTTATATACTTTGATTGATAAAAAGCGAACTTCAGATTACATCAATACTTTCCTAAAACAATATGAACAAGGAGGAAGATTACCTGTCTGGGAATTAGCTTCTAACGAAACCGATTGTATGATTGGATATCATTCTGTTTCTGTGATTGCAGATGCTATGGCAAAAGGAATTAAAGGTTTTGATTACGAAAAAGCCTTTGAAGCGAGTAAAGCTTCAGC
>JBLHNH010000126.1:0-7220 GCA_047622645.1 Flavobacterium sp. | reverse complement strand
TCTTAATTGGAAAACTATCAATTTCAAACGATAAATCATCTTTGTGTATTCCAACAGAAGTATATTGTAAGGCTTTGTCTTTGGGTAAATTATTTTTTAATAAGTTTTCTAACGAATTTTCAAACAACTGACTTTCATATTTTAATTGTACTTCTTCTGCAGAATCTGTAATAGTTTGATGATGTTTCTGAAAAATCGGGATAAAGCTATCTAGAAACTGTTTTCTTTTATTGAAAATTTTTAAGCCAATTGCTGCCATCGGTTCATCATAAATGGCTAAATTATGAGCGTCAAAAACCTGATTTAAAGCAAAATACTTCAATAAAGCATTTCTTTGGGATACGATTTTTTGGTAGCGAATTAATTCATTTAAATAAGAATTATCTAAAATAGAAATTACGCTATCAATAAATTTTCTTCTGGTTTCGCTTCCTTCTGTAATTAAATCAGAATCGGATGGAGAAATGATTACTAAAGGAACGAAACCTATATGTTCGGAAAGTTTTTCGTAAATTTTTCCATTACGCTTTATAGTTTTTTTTTGGCCTTTTTTTAGACTGCAAACCACTTTTTCTTCCTTATTCTCTTTTTCAAATATTCCATCTATTACAAAAAATTCTTCACCATGCTTTATGTTTTGACTTGCCAGTGGATTAAAATAACTTTTTCCATATGCCAAATGATATATTGCATCTAATACATTTGTTTTTCCAACACCATTTTTTCCAACAAAACTATTTATTTTGATGTCAAAGTCATATTGTAAATCAGTTATGTTCTTGTAATTGAGTAAGGAGATGGATTTTAGAAACACTAGTAAATTTAAGGTTTTGGAGATGAAAAAATAGTAAAGTACAAATTTAAGTGTAAATTATGGAATAATAATAGAGAGAATGTTTTTAATTTTCTTATTTTTTTTATGGCTAATTCAATAAAAGTTATATTTTTGCACCTCATTAAATTAAATAAAATGGCAACGTATAACAAAAGAGGATATAAATCACCTAAACCAAAGGATATTGCAGATGATGCAACTGATGGAACTTTTGAAGGGGATAGTACTACTGAAGAAGTTTTTGAAACCTTAGACGTTCAGGCTAATAAAGCGGAAGACTGGGTTGTTAATAACCAAAAAGTAATTATGGGAATTGTTGGAACAATAATTCTTTTTTTAATTGCATATTTTGCATACGATAGATTTATTGTTGTACCAAATGAAGAAAAAGCGGTTAACGAAATGTTTCAAGCTCAACAATATTTTAAGCAAGCAGTTGATGCACAAGTTGCTCCAGATTCATTATTTACTTTAGCCTTAAAAGGTGGCGAAGGAAAGTTAGGTTTTGAAGGAATTATTTCAGAATATTCTGGAACTAAATCTGCTAACTTAGCTCAGTATTACGCTGGAATGTCTTATTTAAATTTAAGAGATTATAAAAAAGCAGTTGAACACTTAGATAAATTTTCTTCAGATGACGAAATGTTAAAACCAATTGCTTTAGGAGCTATCGGTGATTCTTTTTCTGAGTTGAAAAAAGTAGATGACGCACTTTCATATTATTTAAAAGCAGCTGAAAATTCTGACAATGATTTTACTTCTCCTCGTTACTTAATGAAACATGGTTTGTTAGCTATGATGAATGGTAAAAACGAAGCAGCTTTAAAATCATTCAAAACAATTAAAGAAAAATATAGCACTTCTACCGAAGCTGCAAATATTGATGGATACATTGCAAGAGTTGAATAAATATGGCAACAGAAAATAAAAATTTATCAAATTACGATAAAAAGACAATCCCAAACGTGAAAGATTTCCGGTTTGGGATTGTTGTTTCAGAATGGAACGATGATGTGACTGAAGGGCTTTATAAAGGTGCTTTTGATGCGTTAGTTGATTGCGGTGCTGTGTCAGAAAATATTCTAAGATGGAATGTACCAGGAAGTTTTGAATTGATTTTCGGTGCAAAAAAAATGCATGAAGAAGCAGGGGTTGATGTCATAATTGTAATTGGTTCTTTAATTAAAGGAGAAACAATGCACTTTGAATATGTATGTGAAGGTGTTACACAAGGAATAAAAGATTTAAATTTGATGTATGATATTCCTACTATATTTTGCCTTTTAACAGACAACAACAAACAACAATCATTAGATAGAAGTGGTGGAAAGCATGGAAACAAAGGTGTTGAGGCAGCCATTGCAGCTATTAAAATGGTAACTTTGGGTTAAATTTCACTTAAAAAATAGTTAACCTACTCATTTGAGTAGGTTTTTTTATGGCTTTTAGCTAATAATTCTGTAAATTTGGTTAATATTTAAACAACAAAAATGCTATGTTTATTAAATCATTGTTAAGACTTCATTCCTATAGAAAGTTTGATTATCAACCTCGCTATTATGATGAACAAAAAGAACAAAGAGAACAAAGACTTGAAAATAGAAGACTATTAAGAGATACTGAAAAGCGTATTTCTTTTAGAACGGGTTGGCATGCAGAAAGTAAAATGCATTCATCAAGGTCAAGTAGTTTTAGAGTAGCAATAATTGCTGGTGTTTTAATTTTAATTTGTTATTTCATTTTACGTTCTCTAAATATCGATTTATATTAATGTCAGCAAAAATAAAACTATTACCTGACCACGTTGCCAATCAAATTGCTGCTGGAGAAGTTGTTCAACGACCATCCTCTGTAGTTAAAGAATTGATTGAAAATGCAGTAGATGCTAACTCTACTGAAATAAAACTTATTGTAAAAGAGGCTGGTAAAACCTTAATTCAAGTAATTGATAATGGTTCTGGTATGAATATTATTGATGCTAGAATGTGTTTTGATCGTCATGCTACTTCCAAGATAAAAAATGCAGAAGATTTATTCGATTTACATACTAAAGGATTTCGTGGTGAAGCTTTAGCATCGATTGCGGCTATTGCGCATGTAGAATTAAAAACAAAACTCGCAACTGAAGAATTAGGAACGCATATAATAATTGAAGGAAGCAAATTTACTTCACAAGATGTTGTTGTTTCTCCAACTGGAACTTCTTTTTCGGTTAAAAATTTATTTTATAATATTCCGGCCAGAAGAAATTTTCTTAAATCTGATACAGTAGAGTTTAGACACATTGTTGATGAGTTTCAGCGAGTGGCTTTGGCTCATCCAAATATTTGTTTCATTTTATATCATAATGGGGAAGAATATTTAAACTTACCCATTTCAAATTATAGGCAACGTATTGTAAATCTTTTTACAGGAAAAACCAACGAAAAATTAGTTCCTGTAACCGAAAATACTGATATAGTTTCAATTCACGGATTTGTTTCAAAACCTGAATTTGCCAAGAAAAATAGAGGAGAACAATTTCTATTTGTTAATGATAGATTTATAAAAAGTGGTTACTTACATCATGCGATTATAAATGCATACGATGGTTTGTTAAAAGAAGGAACACAACCTTCTTATTTTTTGTTTTTTGAAGTTCCAAAGCATACTATTGATATTAATATTCATCCGACAAAAACAGAAATTAAGTTTGATGATGAACAATCTATTTATGCGATTTTAAGAGCTAGTATTAAACATAGTTTGGGTCAATTTAATGTGTCTCCAATTTTAGATTTTGAACGTGATTCTAATTTAGATACACCATACGAATATTCTAAAAAAGAAGCAGATGTCCCTGTATTAGAGTTTAATACAACTTTTAATCCGTTTAAAAAATCTGATGATAGGCCTATTCGTCAAGACTTTCAAAAGAAAGAAACGGCAAATTGGGAAAGCTTATATGTTGGATTAACAGATGAATTTCATTCTAAAAGTAATCAATACGAAGCGGACGAAGTTGCTACTTCTTTGTTTGATGATGTTGAGTTAGATTCAATTGTGCAACGAAACTATCAATTACAAAAAAAATATATAGTAAGTCCAATAAAAGCAGGTTTATTAATTATTGATCAACGAAAAGCACACCAACGAATTCTATACGAACAATTTTTAACAAACATTACTATATTAAAAGGAAATAGTCAACAATTGTTGTTTCCTTTATCAATTATAATGTCATCACACGATCTTGAATTACTAAAAGAATTAAAGGTTCAGTTAGAACACACGGGTTTTGTCTTTGATAAATTTACAAAAGAAACTGTTATTTTTTCAGGAATTCCAACAAATGTACAAGAAGGAAAAGTGCCTAGTTTGTTAGATGATTTGGTTAATGACTTGCAACAAGACTATCCACAAAGTAGTTTTTCACAAAATGACAGCATTGCTAAATCTATGGCGAATAGTTTAGCCATAAAAACAGGAACTTATCTAACACAGTTAGAAATAGACAACATGGTCAATGCTATGTTTGCTTGTAAAGATCCAAATATTTCACCTTTTCACAAACCAACATTCATCACAATTACAACTGATGATTTAGATAAACGATTTTCTTTATGATGAACATCACCGAAACAGTTAAACAACTGTTGATTATTAACGTATTATTTTTTGTAGGAAGTTATTTTGTGCCAGCTTCTGGAGATCTTTTGGCATTGCACTATTTTGAAAGCGATAAATTTAAGCTATGGCAACCATTAACTTCTATGTTTATGCATGGTGGAATTATGCATATAGCTTTTAATATGTTTGCTTTGTATTCATTTGGAAGTGCTTTGGAGCAAAGATGGGGAGCAAAGAAGTTTATCTTTTTCTACATTTCTTGTGGTTTGGGTTCAGCCGCTTTGTATTCTGCATTTAATTTTTATCAATTTCATGAAGCTATTCAGCCTTTATTAGACAGTGGTTTGTCTAAAGCAACGATTTTAGAGGCAATGAATACACAAAAATTCAATTCGTTTGATGGAATAATTTCTCAAGACCAATTTAATTCCTTTTCAAGTGTGTTTTATGGAACAGCTGTTGGTGCTTCTGGTGCAATATATGGACTGTTAGTTGCGTTTGCTTTTTTATATCCAAATGCTGAGTTAGCTTTAATGTTTATTCCGGTTCCAATTAAAGCAAAATATTTTGTACCTGGAATTTTAGTTATTGATTTAGTGTTAGGTTTAAAAGGGAATTCACTTTTTGGTGATGGAGGAACAGGAATTGCTCATTTTGCTCATTTAGGTGGTGCATTATGTGGTTTCTTAATGATGTGGTATTGGAAGAAAAATCAATTTAATGATAACCGTTGGGATAGATAAGGATAATAGATTTCAGAATATAAACACATGAATATTTTCCAAGATTTAAAAAATCAATATACAAATAACGGTATTGTTCAAAAGCTTATTTTTTGGAACATAGGTGTTTTTTTGTTGACCATTATTTTCTTTTATAATTTTAAATCGGGAGATTTTTCTTTTCCTAGTTGGATTGCTTTGTATTCTTCTTTTTCAGATGTAGTAACAAAACCATGGACATTGATTTCTTATATGTTTGTGCATTCAGGATTTATTCATTTATTGTTTAATATGCTGATGTTGCATTTCGTAAGCCGTTTTTTCCTTACATTTTTTACAGAAAAACAATACTTAGTAGTTTACTTATTAGGTGGCGTTTTTGGAGGATTGATTTTTGTACTTATTTACTATTTTTTAGGAATAAGAATTCCAGTTGTTGGAGCAAGTGGAGCTATTATGACTTTGTTAGTTGCTGCAACAGCTTATTCACCTTATTATATTTTACAAATTCCTTTGATTGGAAGAATAAAATTATGGCATGTAACGGCTTTAATTCTTTTCATAGATGTTTTACAATTATTGTTAGTAAATACGGGTGGACATATTGTTCATCTTTCAGGAGCATTTTTTGGTTTCTTATATGTATTTTTGTTAAAAAGAGGTACAGATTTAGCCAAACTTTTTTCTAATTTGTCTTTTAAAATACCTGTTAAAAAGAAAACGCCTTTTTCAAAAGTTCATGTAAATAAAGTGAAATCAAACTTTTCAAAAGTTTCTAAAACAGATGTTGAACAAAAAAAAGTTGATGATATTTTGGATAAAATAAGTAAATCAGGTTACGATAGTTTGACAAAAGAAGAAAAAGAATTTCTTTTTAAACTCGGAAAATAAGTAGGCATGAAGAACCAAACATTGTTAAGTAAAATTATGCGTTTTTTAAATATTGTACTAGTTATAGTTACAATACTTGCTTATGTTTTACCATTTTTAGCACCAAAATTATTTCCTTTATTAAGCGTATTTTCATTGCTTTTACCCTTGTTGTTAATTCTTAATTTTCTGTTTTTTGTTTATTGGTTACTTCAGTTTAAAAAGTATACATTTATTTCTGGAATTGTATTATTATTAGGAATAACATTTATAAATAAGCTTTATAAATTTTCCGAAACTAATTTGCCAGAATCCGAAAATGATTTTGTTGTAATGAGCTATAATGTAAGATTATTCAACTTATACGAATGGTTACCAAAAAAAGATGTACCAAAAGAAATCAATAAATTTGTTGCTCAAGAAAACCCAGATATATTATGTGTCCAAGAATTTTCTCCAGTTGACGCGATAAACTTTAGTCAATATAAATATAATTACATAAACGTAGATGGAAAGAAAAACAAATATGGTCAAGCTATTTTTTCAAAATTTAAAATAATAAACGAAGGTGAAATTGCGTTTCCATTTTCTTTTAATAAAGTAATTTATGTAGATATTTTAAATAAAAAAGATACGATAAGAGTTTACAGTATGCATTTGCAATCTGTTAAAATTAGTACAGATATTAATGAGAAATTTGATGAGACTAAATCAAAATTTATTTTCAAAAGAATTAGTCAAGCTTTTACCGAACAACAACAACAAGCAGAATTGTTTAAGAAAAATGTAGAAGATTGTAAACTACCAATAATTATTTGTGGTGATATGAATAATAGTGCTTTTTCATATGTATACAGATTAATTAAAAACGATTTAAAAGATACATTTGAAGAAGCAGGTTCAGGTTTTGGTAAAACTTATAATTTTAAATATTATCCAGCACGAATAGATTATCTGTTAGTTAAAAAAGAATTTGAAGTTAAAGAATACCAATCATTTGATTCTTTTTTTAATAGTGATCACTTTCCGATTTCTACTAGATTAGAATTGAAAAAGAAAGACAAATAGTATTTATAAAGTTTGCTTTTTTAAATAATCAACAGCATATCTTCCTTCATTAAATAATAAATCTAGAATACTGAGATTATTAATAAAACCATGTTTGTCATTAAAAACTTGAGTGT
>JBLHNH010000125.1:0-7224 GCA_047622645.1 Flavobacterium sp. | reverse complement strand
ATTTTATACCTTTGCTATAAGTTATTATTTATGAAAAAAATCGTTATTATTGGTTCAGTTTGGCCTGAACCAAAATCAACTGCTGCAGGACAAAGAATGATGCAATTAATTGAACTATTCAAAAAACTTGAATATAAAGTTGTATTTACTTCAATATCTTCTACTTCTGAATTTGGTATTGATTTAAATGAATTTGGTATTCAAACAGTTTCAATTGAATTAAATAATAGTTCTTTTGATAATTTCATAAAACATCAAAACCCAAACCTAGTGCTGTTTGACAGATTTATGACAGAAGAACAATTTGGATGGCGTGTAACTCAAAATTGTCCAAATGCTTTAAAAATATTAGATACTGAAGATTTACATTTTTTACGTGAAGCTAGATTGCAATGTTTCAAACAAAATATAAAATACAAAACAGAACATCTGCAAAATGAAATTGCTAAACGCGAAATTGCTTCAATATATCGCTGTGACTTGACTTTAATTATTTCAAAATTCGAACAAGAGTTATTGCTCAATACTTTTAATATTCCATCTGAGTTGTTACATTACATCCCAATGATGTATGAAGAACTAATTGAAAACCAATTTGCAAATTATCCCAAATACGAAGAGAGAAATCATTTTTTTTCAATTGGAAATTTTTATCATCAACCAAATTGGGATGCGGTTTTACAATTAAAAAATTTGTTTTGGCCTTTAATAAGAAAACAATTACCTAAAGCTGAAGTACATATTTATGGCGCTTATCTTCCAGAAAAAGCAAAACAACTAAACAATGAAAAAGAAGGTTTTATAATAAAAGGAAGAGTAGAAAATAGTGTAGATGTCTTTAAAAAACATCGTATTTTATTAGCTCCTTTGCCATATGGAGCTGGAATTAAAGGTAAATTAATAGAATCAATGTTGTTTGGAACTCCAAATGTTACCACAAAAATTGGTGCTGAAGCAATGCACGATAACTTAGATTGGAATGGTTTTATTGAAGATAATCCATTTGAGTTTGCCAAAAAAGCTGTAGAACTTTATTCAAATGAATCCGTTTGGAATCAATCTCAACTAAATGGACTAAAAATCATCAATGAATGCTTCAATAAAAATAATTTTGAAAATGAATTTATTGAAAAACTTCAAACTTTACATTTAAATATAAAAACACACCGAACAAATAACTTTATGGGACAAATTTTAAATCATCATACCCTAAAAAGCACAATGTATATGAGTAAATGGATTGAAGCAAAAAATACTAAAAAAGAATAAATTATCCATGAATAGCTTCGGATTTACCGTAACTCTCAATAATTTTAGCTTCATAAGCTAACCATTCTTCCCAACGTTTTTTAACATCTAACCCTTCTCCTATTTCGTTAGCAAAATTTATAAAAACAGTATAATGATTCGCTTCACTAACCATTAAATCACGATAAAACTTTGCCATTTCTTCATCATCAATAGTTTCTGACAAGACTTTAAATCTTTCACAACTTCTTGCTTCAATCATTGCAGAAAACAACAAACGTTCAACCAAATGTGTTTGTCTACTTCCACCCTTTTGCATAAATTGATATAATTCATTTACATAATGATCTTTACGTTCTCTACCTAAAACCCAACCATTAGCTTTAATCAATTCATGAACTTGTTCAAAATGCTCCATTTCTTCTTGAGCAATTTTTATCAGTTCAGTAATAATATGAGTATGTTCTGGCAACATTGTTATCAAACTAATACAATTACTTGCAGCTTTTTGTTCGCACCAAGCGTGGTCTGTTAAGACCTCTTCTATATTAGATTCTGCTATTCTCGCCCAACGTGGATCTGTAGGAAGTTTTAATTTAAACATTATACTTATTTTTATGCAAAAATAAACTTTTAAATTTAAAATTATAATGTTGAAACATTTTATATAAAATTCATACTAATAAAAGTTAAGTATGAGTTTTTAAAATAAAAAACATATTTTTGAAATTAAAATAGCTTTTAAAAAATTTATTGTATGAAAAAAATAATTAGTTACTGCATTATAGGTCTAGTTTTGTTTAGTTGTGGTTCAAGTTCTTCTATCAAAAACAAAAAAGAAGTAAATATTGAAACATACATCAATTTAATTGATAAAACAGATTTAAGCAAACATTTATATATCGTTGCAGGTGATGAGATGGAAGGTAGAGATACAGGCTCTGCTGGACAAAAAAAAGCAGGGGAATATATTATTGATTATTATAAAAGTCTTGGCATTAATTATCCAAAAGGCGCAAGTAGTTATTACCAAAAAGTTCCAGCAGCTTTTATGACTAAAAAATTTGGAAACAAAGGAGTTGATTCAGAAAACATTTGGGCCTTTATTCCTGGTAGTGAATTTCCTGATGAAATTGTAGTTATTTCGGCTCACTATGATCACGTAGGAACAAAAAATGATGAAATATACAACGGTGCAGATGATGATGGTTCTGGAACTGTAGCCTTATTAGAAATGGCTCAAGCATTTGCTCAAGCCAAAAAAGAAGGAAATGGACCAAAACGTTCTATTTTATTTTTGCATGTTACTGCAGAAGAAAAAGGGTTACATGGTTCAAGATATTATTCTGAAAACCCCTTATTTCCTTTAAAAAACACAGTTGTTGATATTAATATTGATATGATTGGAAGAGTTGACCCAGCTCACGAAGAAAATCCAAATTATATTTATGTAATAGGTTCGGATAGATTAAGTACTGAACTACATCAAATTAATGAAGAAATGAACACAAAATATGTTGGATTAAATCTAGATTATAAATTTAATGACAGAAATGATCCTGAAAGAATTTATTTCCGTTCTGACCATTATAACTTTGCCAAAAATGGAGTCCCTGCAATTTTCTTTTTTAATGGTGTTCATGCTGACTATCACAAACCAAGCGACACACCTGATAAAATCAACTATGAATTAATGACAAAAAGGGCTCAATTAGCATTCGCTGATGCATGGGAAATTGCCAATAGAGAAAAAAGAATTATAGCTGACAGAGACGGAAAATAATTAATAAAGCACTCGTAAAGGGTGCTTTATTAATTAGCCTTATTTACTAAAAAAATGCAATGTTCTATTTAGGAAATTGTATAAATAAAAAAAGCTCCAAATTTCTTTGGAGCTTAAAAGAAGGGTGAATGACCGGGTTCGAACCGGCGACCCTCGGTACCACAAACCGATGCTCTAACCAACTGAGCTACAATCACCATTTATTTAACGAGTGCAAATATACTACTGTTTTTCTATTTTACAAACAAAAAAAGGAGATTTTTATTTCAAATCACTTAAACTATTGATTGCCAAATATCTTTCTGCTGTAAAACCTTCAGCAAAATCAACACCGACCAATCTCCCTAAGTCTTCTGCACGATATTTTATAGAATCTAAGAAGTTTTTTGAAGTAATAGGCGTAATAGGTTCATTAGAGTTCGGATCATAAAACTGAGAACTATAAGCTAGAACGGATTCTGTTTTTACATCCATAAACCCAGTAACATCAACTACGAAGTCTGGTTCAATGTTTTTCCATTGAATGTAATGATAGACTTGCTTAGGTCTCCAATGTTCTTGTTTTTCTCCATCTAATGATGTTTCTATTTTAATTAAACCTGATAAGAAACAAGCATCACTCACTAGTTTACTTCCTTTTCCGTGATCAATATGTCGATCATCAATTGCATTGCATAAAACGATTTCAGGCTTGTATTTTCGAATCATTTTAATGATTTCTAATTGATGTTTTTCATCATTTACAAAAAAACCATCTCTAAAACATAAATTTTCTCTTACTGAAACTCCTAGTATTTCTGCTCCTTTTTTTGCTTCTTCATCTCTAATTTCAGCAGAACCTCTCGAACCTAATTCACCTCGAGTTAAGTCAATTATTCCAACTTTTTTACCCAACGATACTTCTTTGGCAATAGTTCCTGCTGCTCCTAATTCAACATCATCAGGATGTGCTCCAAACGCTAATATATCTAGTTTCATGTGCGAATATTTATTGTCTTTTATTGGTAATATGTTATCGCTTTATTTTTATAGGTCTTTGCATGCAAACCTATTATTAATTAAAAGCAATTTCAATCTTTAGTAATTATTATATTCTTAATGGTTTCTGACTTATTTTGTGTTTCAATGAATTCGTTTTCAGGAATACTTCCTTTTGTAATACCACAACCTACATAAATCGAATTCATTTTACCAATTTCCATACAACGCAAGTTAACAAATAAATTGGTAGCGCTATTACATTTCCATTCCCCTAAAAATCCAGCATAGAATTTTCTATCATACTTTTCATTTTTCAAGATAAATTCTTTCGCCTTTTCTTTGGGCAAACCACAAACAGCTGGAGTTGGATGTAATTTTAAAATTAATTCGGAAACTACTTCTTTAGATATTATACCTTTAATTACTGTTTTAATATGGGCTATTTTTCCAGCTTGTAAAGTAAACGGGTCTGATACTTCAATATTTGAAGCTATCTTTTCACAATTTAAAACTATATAATCTGTTACAAATTGTTGTTCTTGAATTTCTTTTGAAGTCCAATGAACTTCATTTGAATACAACTGAGTTCCTGCCAAGGCAACTGTTTCAAACTTATTGTCTTCTATTTTAATTAATTGTTCAGGAGTTGCTCCTATCCAAATTCCAACTTTAGGATGAAAAAACAAATAACGAAAAGCAGTTGAATATGTTTTTAATAAATTTTGATAGGTTTCAAATACATCAATTTTTCTGGAAAAATCGATTTTTCTTGAAACAACTAATTTGTCAAACTTACCCGATTGAATTTCTTTTACTGAATTATTTACTAAATTTTCAAACTGATTTCTCTCTTCAATTGAAGTTGAAATTACTATTGATTTAGAATCAAAATCTGAATCAATAGTGATTTCTTCAGTAATGTATTCTGAATTTTCTTTAGGCAAAACAACTCTTTTTTTTCCATCAAAAGAAACAAGTACAAACCCACTTTGGGTATTAAAGTCATGAAGCTTTTTATCTTCCTGAAAATAAGCAATCAGTTGACTTTCATTAGGCTTAGCAAACAAAACAAAAGGCAAGTTATTTTCAAATTGACTTTTTGCTTTTTCAAGAATTTTCATTTTAACGTACTTTTTTGGGTAGAATCATGTTCGTTAATTTACACAAACAGACCAAATTATCACTTTCATCTGTAATTCTAATTTCCCATAAATGAATACTTCTTCCTTTATGAACTATTTTTGCGGTACAATAGACCATTCCATCACGTTTAGCTTTCAAATGGTTGGCTGAAATTTCAATTCCTCTAACTTCCGATTTTTCTGGATTCACGTACATAATTGACGCTGCACTTCCTACACTTTCAGCTAAAGCTACACTTGCACCACCATGCAACAATCCCATAGGCTGATGAACTCTTGAATTTACAGGCATTTTTGCTGTCAAAAAACCTTCTCCTGCATCTATATATTCAATTTCTAACGTTTCCATCAAAGTGTTTTTTGACCAATCGTTACACAATTGAAGTATTTTATCTTTATCAAACATTATATTATATTTTAATACAAATTTACTCATTTTTATATCTTTTGAAACATAACTTTTTATAATAGATTGTTAATTGAGACTAAAAATGCTTTTTTTTCGTTTCCATAAATAGCGTTTTAAAATTAATAATTACTTTTACGAAAATTCATGATATTTATGCGTCAATATATAGGATTACTTTTTATTGCTCTAATTGCTTCATTAACTTCATGCAGAAGCGATTTTGATTTTGAAACAAGTTCAGGAGGATTAGAATTTTCGAAAGACACTGTCTATTTAGATACCGTTTTTACCAACATTGGTTCTAGTACTTACACTTTAAAAGTTTATAACAAAAGTGACAAAAACATTTCTATTCCAACAATTCGATTAAATAAAGGACAAAGTTCAAAGTACCGTTTAATGGTTGACGGAATTCCTGGTAAAGAATTTTCGAATATAGAAATGCTTGCCAAAGACAGTATGTTTGTTTTTATTGAAATAACTGAAGATGTTACCAATGTTAATCCTACAGATTTTTTATATACAGATTTTATTGAATTTGGAATTGGAACAAGTCAACAAAAAGTAGAATTGGTTACTTTAATTCAAGATGCTTATTTTCTTTATCCTAAAAAATTTAGTGATGGAACAACTGAAACATTACCGATTGGGGAAGATGAAATTTATGGATTCTTTTTAGATGAAACAGATCCTGTGAATGGAAATGAATTAATTTGGAATAACACAAAACCTTATGTAGTTTATGGTTATGCTGCTGTACCTTCTAATAAAACATTAGTTGTAGAAGCTGGAGCCAGAATACACTTTCATGCTGAATCTGGTTTAATTGTAGCCAATAATGCTTCCTTAAATATAAACGGTTCAACATCTATAACAGAAGACTTAGAAAACGAAGTCATTTTTGAAGGAGATAGACTTGAACCAACTTATACAGATGTTCCAGGACAATGGGGAACAATTTGGTTAACACAAGGAAGCACAAATAATTCCATTAAAAATTTAACGCTAAAAAATGCAACTGTAGGGTTATTAGTTACAGGAAATGATGGGACTTCTACTCCAACTCTTTCTGTAGAAAATGCTCAAATATATAATTGTTCAAATATTGGTATTTTAGCTAGAACTGGAAACATGACTGGTAAAAATGTAGTAATAAATAATTGCGGTGAAGCTTCTTTTGCAGGAAGTTTTGGAGGTAGTTATGAATTTACGCATTGTACTTTTGCCAATTATTGGACTAGCCCAAATCAGACTTGTATATTATTAGATGATTATATTGAAACTTCAAGTGGTGATATAATAGAAGAGTTAGTAAAAGCAGACTTTATCAATTGCATTGTATATGGTTCAAGTAATTTAGGAATTTCTCATAAAAAGAAAGGAACTAATTTCAACTTTAAATACACCAATTGTTTGATTAAATTTATTGACAACAATAATCAATACACTACTTTTCCTGAATATGAATTTAGTAATAATTCTCTGTTTGAAAACTGCATTAGAGCTTCAAATTCAATACAAAACAAACCTATTTTTCTTGCTCCTACTGACAATAAACTAATAATTGGTGAAGATTCAGCTGCAAAAGGAACTGCAAACAATTCGTTTTCTACTTTTAATGACATATTAAATAATCCAAGAATAGGTTCAACAGACATGGG
>JBLHNH010000124.1:0-7257 GCA_047622645.1 Flavobacterium sp. | reverse complement strand
CCGAATATTGAAATTGTAACCAATTAAATATTTATATTATGAAAAACTTAATTTTAAGTGTGGCCTTTTTAGTGGCTACTGGAACTGCATTTGCTCAAGGCAATGTAAGTAGTGTTTCGCAAGATGGAACTACCAACAACTCAGCAGTTTTACAAGTAGGAGCAACAAACAATTCTGTTGTAAACCAATTAGGGTCAAATTCACTAATTAGTGGAGAATCAAATGATTCTGATGTTAATCAAGACGGAGTTTCTAACATGTCAGATGTTAAACAAGACGGAGATTTTAATGAAGCGGATGTTATTCAATTAGGAGATAATAACGATGCTACAATCGATCAAGGTGTTGGTTATGCTGAAATGAATGAAGCTATTACTACACAAACAGGTGATGGTAATACATCAATGCAAAAACAACGTTTTGATAACAATTATGCTATTACTACTCAGACAGGAGATGACAATGATGCAATTCAAGATCAAAGTTCAGGACCAAATGCTTCTCCAGGAAATTTAGCTTATATCACTCAATTAGGAGATGATAACATGGCTGATCAAAAACAAGTTGGTAGCTTAAATGATGCAATGATTTCTCAAGTTGGAACTAATCATTATGCAAAACAACGTCAAAACGGAGACAGTAATGACGCAAATGCTTACCAAGGTGATACTGACAACTGGTCAAGTCAAAAACAAACTGGAGATGGAAACTACGCTTTAGTTTACCAAAATGACATTAGTAGTGGTGGATTTAACGTTGCAGAACAAATTCAAACAGGTGACGATAATGATGCAGTTATTGATCAAGGTTTAGGTTCAGTTACATCAAATAATGATGCATGGCAAAAACAAGTTGGTGATGACAACTATGCTTATGCAATTCAAAGAGGTGATAGTAATGTTTCTAGACAAAACCAACTTGGTGATGATAACAGTTCAAGTCATAATCAAGATGGAGATGATAACTACGCAAGATCAGTACAAACTGGTGACATGAATGGTTCTACTATCAATCAATTAGGTGACTTAAATGTTGCTAATACTTTCCAAACAGGACAATTACATATGAGTACTGTAGGACAAATTGGTAATGGAAACGTTTCAACAGTTACACAATCTAACTAATTAAACTTTAGTATAAGATGGGATAGTTCAATAAAACGAACTATCTCATCTATATTATTTAAAAAATCATATCATGAAAACAAAAATATACATAGTATTATTTGCAATCATTTTTACACAATTTGGTTTTTCTCAAGAAGAAGATAATAATGGTGATTTTAAACAATATAGTTCTTCTCTTTTTGATTCAGAACAAAACTCTTTATTTGTAGTTTCTACTATGGCGGATAAACTTAATCCGATTCAATTAAACCAAAATAAAGTTAATATTCAACAAATTGGAGATTATAATGTAATTAATGCAACTGTCAATTCAGATAATTCAAATCTGTTTATGACACAAAATGGTGTCAATAATTCAATTGATTTAATTAAAAATACACCAGAATTAACTCAAAGTATTTCACAATTAGGAAATGACAATACAATTAGTGATTTAACCTATTACACAAATTATAAAGTAAATATGGAAATGAATCAGAATGGAAATAACCAAAGTATTCAAAACATAGGAACAAATTCCTTGTCAAAAGACATGAAAGTTTCTCAAACAGGAAATGGTGCTTCAGTAATTATAATTAATCAATAAAATGAAAAATTTAACTACATATTCAATGCTTTTTGCTTTTTTACTTTTAATAAATTTTACTTTTTATGGTCAAAATAAAGAAGTAGATGTAAAAGCCAAAATTGTTCTTGAAGAGGTAGAAGGAAATATTAAGATTACAGGTACAGCTGAAAATTTAACGGATATTATTCAAAGTTTAACCTATAAATTATCAGTAATTAAAAAAAACATCAAATCAGAAAATCGTTCTACAAATAATCAAGAGGGAGTTTTTACTCTTGAAGCCAATCAAAACAAAAACTTATCAACTACTCAAATTAATAAAAGTAGTGAAGATGAAATAATTATTATGTTACTTTTTTATGATGAAAATAAACAAATAGTAAGTAAGGATAGAGTTGTAATTAGCGACGAAAAAAAAAAGGATAAAGTAATCATTCTAGATGATGGAATAGAATTAGCCGGAATCGTAACGGATGAAACAAAAACTAAAATAGGAAAAGATTTTTATGATAGTTTTTACTATCTGTATAGAGATTATAATTTGAACGCAAAACAAATTATTAAAATAAGTGAAGAACTTAGTTTTGGAAGAAACACTAAAATTATCATAATGATTGATAATGATGTTGTTTTTGAATTTTTAGCTAGACCAGACGAAGAATTTTTAGAAGCAATGGCAAAAACTTCATTATATGAAACCTATCAGTTTTTAAAGAAACTAGAAAACGAAAAAAAATATATTACCCAGTATTAAATAAAAGCCTATAATCATGAAGTTTTCAATCGTACTATTAACAATATTCTTTTCTTTTTCAATGAATGCCCAAGATTTGGTTTATAAGCCAAAAAACCCCGCATTTGGTGGGGATACTTTCAATTATCAATGGCTGTTAAGTTCAGCCGAATCTCAAAATAAATTAAAAGATGAAGAGACAGCGACGGATAAAAAAACAGAATTAGAAAAATTTATCGATAATTTAAATTCTCAACTTTTAAGTCAAGTTTCAAGGTCATTATTTGCTGAGCAATTTGGAAATGATGGAATCTCAGAAGGCACATATACTTTTGGAAGTTTATCAATCGATGTTTACCCGTCAGAAGGTGGATTAACAATAAGTATTTTAGATACTACTACCGGTGAACAAACACAAGTAATTATCCCAAATCCTTAAATTTATTTATGAAAAAACTTTATTATATTTTTTTCGCCATTTATTTTTTATTTAGTTGTAGTGCTTATTATAATCAACCTTTAGGGATTGAAAGAGCCATTATTGGTGAAAGTACACCTGCAACATCATTGTTAAAAAACTTACCAAAACCTAAAGAACCTATTGTAATAGGAATTTATAAATTTAGAGATCAAACAGGACAATATAAAGCTTCTGAAGTTGGAAGTACTTTTAGTACAGCTGTTACACAAGGAGCAACTTCTATCTTAATTAAAGCATTAGAAGATTCAAAATGGTTCATACCAATTGAACGCGAAAATATTGGTAACCTTTTACAAGAGCGAAATCTTATTCGTTCTACAAGACAAGAATATTCAAAAAACACAAACGAACCTCAATTAACACCTTTATTATATGCTGGAGTTTTACTTGAAGGTGGAATTGTTTCTTATGATTCAAATATAATTACGGGAGGATTTGGAGCACGTTATTTTGGAGCAGGAGGTTCAACAAAATACAGACAAGATAGAGTAACAATTTATCTTAGAATGATTTCAACTTCCAATGGAAAAATATTGAAATCTGTGTATGTTTCAAAAACACTTTTTTCTCAAGCTATTGATCAAAGTTTTTTTAGATATGTAAAGTTCAAAAGACTTTTAGAAGTCGAAACAGGTTATACTACTAACGAACCTGTGCAGATGGCAGTTACAGAAGCTATTGAAAAAGCTGTTGAATCTTTAATTTTAGAGGGGATAAAAGATAAAATTTGGTTGGCTGATGCACCTCAAGCTGAAGTTAACGAATTGATAAAAAATTATGATATAGCAGAATCTGTAGCCGATTCATCAGCAATTTACAACAGAAAATTAACTAAAAGAAGATCTTTTTTTGCAATGGGATTAGATGGTGGTGTGACAAGAATTCAGGGAGATTATGCCAACCCACTCTTAAGACCTTTTTTTAAGGGAAGTTTAAAGTTTTTTTTTAATGAAAGTATAAATTTATCCTTATCTGCTGGATGGAATAAATTAGATTATAAAAACCGAAAAAGCTTTCAATACATAACTTTTGATACAAATACTGAAATTTTTCTTTTACCCAAAGACAAATTAACTCCTTTTATTTTTGGTGGTTTAGGTTTTGCAACCAATACAACTACAGATTATTCGCATTTTAAATTTCAATATGGTCTTGGTCTAGAATATTTAGTCACGGATAATGTAGGGTTTAGATTTTTTGGAGAACATAATTTAACTTTTAGTGATGATGTAGATTTTTTAGTTGCAGGAAAAAGAGATGATTATTATTATCGATTTGGAGCTGGATTAACTTATTATTTTAAATAGCATTTAATATAAAGAAACATGAAAAATAGTTATATAAAATCGAGCTTATTTTTTTTACTTCTTCTCTTTTCTTGTAGTGAAGATAGCATTGAAGAAATTCAGTTTGGAACCGTTTCTGGTAGAGTGGTTGAATCAGGTACTTTTGAACCTATTCCAAATGTAAAAGTATTTTCTAGTCCTAACTCTAGTATTGTTTTTACTGATGCAAATGGTGATTTTAGTATGATAGATGTTCCTATAGGAGATTATTCTTATCAAGCTAAAAAAGAAGGTTACATAACTAGGTTTGAAGCAGCAACAATTACTGATGGAGCCAATACTGAGTTAGTTTTTGAATTAGAATTATCAACTAGTGATAATAAACCACCTAATACACCAGTTTTGGTTGCGCCAGCCGATAATGCTATAAATCAAAACATTCAAGTTAATTTGAGTTGGACAGCTACAGATCCAGAAGATGATACTTTAGTGTTTCAAGTCATATTAAAAAATGATGCAAATACTAACGAAGTAACCTATTCAGATATTTCAGAAACAACTTTTCAATTAACCAATTTAGTTAATGGAGTAAAATACTTTTGGCAAGTAACGGCTTCAGACGGAATTAATGAATTGGTTTATAGTTCTATAAAATCATTTACAACAACTGATTTTCCGATAACACGTTTTTTATATGTAAAGAAAATTGGACAAAATAATGTAATCTTTACTAGTGATGATGACGGAAATGAAATTCAATTAACCGATTCTGCAACCAATAGCTGGAGACCAAGAAAAAACAATCAGTCTAATAAAATAGCTTTCATACGTTCTAATGGAGCACAAAATCATATTTACATTATGAATCCAGATGGAACAAATGTCTTTAAAGTTACAAACTCTGTTCCTATTGCTGGCTTTAATTCTGATTATGTTAATTTCTCTTGGAACGCCAATGGAAGTCAACTTATTTATCCTAATTTTGATAGGCTGTATAGAATTGGTGCTAATGGAAGTGGACTTTTACAAATATTTCAAACTCCAACAAGCAAATTAATTTCTGAATGTGATTGGAGTTTTGATGAAACAAAAATTGCATTAAAAACAAATAATCTTAATGGTTATAATGCAGAAATTTATATAATCAGTTCAAGCGGTTTGTTTTTAACACAGGTAATTACACCTGTCGCAGGAGCAGTTGGTGGATTAAATTTCTCTATTTCAGGACAAAAATTACTTTTCACAAGAGACATTTCTGGTTTTGAAAATGCCAACTATAGACAATTAGACACTAGAATATTCGAACATGTTTTTTTTACAGGAATTACTTCAGAATTGCTAACCCAAAAACCACTGGGAACGGTTGATTTAGATGTGAGATATTCACCCAATGAAGCTGAAGTAATTTTTGTAAATACTTCAAATGACTTTGCGAGTACACGTTACATTCAAAAATATGAGATTGGAACAATTGGTTCAAGAGAAACTCTTTTCTCTGGATCAACTATGCCTGACTGGGAATAAATTTTTAATCAGAGAAAACACTAAACAATTGATTTAGATGTTTTTATATGAATTTTTATTCCATTCATAATAAGAAGCTAAATAAAACTAGTATGCGATTCAATATTTTGACACTTCAAAATTGATTCTGGAACATTTTTTTAAGTAATAAAAATGTCGTTACTTAGTTTTCTTAATTTAAACTCTTAAAATGAAGTCTTTCTTATCCATTTTTCTTTTCTTTTTTACAGCGAATACTTTTGCTCAAGAACAATTTGCCGTTTATTTTAATAGCGATAAATTCGAATTGACTATAGCAGAAAACAAAAAGCTAAACGAATGGACGAAACTACACACCAAGGACAAAATTGTTGCCATAAATGGTTACACTGATGAAGATGGAAGTAGTGGTTATAACGATACGTTATCCAAAAAAAGGGTAAATCACATTTTTGAAATTATTAAAGAAAAAGTTCCTTTTAGAGAAGATTTTGAAAGCAGGAGTTTTGGGGAGAATTTTAAACAGTCCAAAAACAAAGCTGAAAACAGAAAAGTAACCATTTACTACATAGAAGAAAAAGATTTAGCTCGTGAAAACGAAATTTTAGGCATCAAAGAAGAAGTTATTGTTGCTGTAGATTCTGTTACTGTTTCTGAAGAAGAAATTATTTCTGATGATGCACCTTTGGAAGAACGAATTGCTAAAACTAAAGAAGGTAAAACGTTAATTCTTAAAGATATTAATTTTTATCACAATACGTTTGGAGTTATGAATGAATCTAGACCTGTTTTGTACGATTTAGCTTTTATTATGCAAAACAATCCAAGACTAGTAATTCAAGTACAAGGGCATGTTTGTTGTAATGGAGATGTTACTGATTCTCGTTCGATTATGTTATCTAGAGAACGCGCAAAAGCAATTAAGTTGTTTTTAGTTTCTAGAGGAATTCCGGCTGCTAGAGTTAGTTTTCAAGGTTTTGGAAGTTCTATGCCTTTGTATCCAATTCCGGAACAGAATGAAGAGGAACGTGTTGCGAATAGAAGAGTAGAGATTTTAATTGTTAAGAAATAATTTTAATTATAAATTATTAGTTGTGAATTATGAATTCAAAAATGCTTGTCTTTATAATATTTTATCTGTTGTTGTTCTCTTGTGATAAAGTAGAAGATTGTCCAAAAGCTTCAACTGGGCCACCTTATTTTTTTGTTGAGATTGTCGATTCAGCTACAAATGAAAATGTTTTTACAGACGGTACTTATACAGAAAATCAATTATCGGTTTCAACTTATCCCTTAACAAGTTCCTTTTCATATTCTTTTTTAAGCGAGAATAATGAAAACTTAATTAGTATTACGCCTTCATGGACTGAAGGAGTATTTAAAACAACACTAAAATTAGATAATCAAGCTGTAATTCCTATAACAACTTATATTGTTAAAAGGGAAAGTAGATGTCATACCAATTATTTTATTGAAAATTTAGTTATTGATGGTTTTGAATATCAAATTGATGTTGAAACGGGTATTTATAAAATTAAAATTTAGTTTTTTTCACCACA
>JBLHNH010000123.1:0-7360 GCA_047622645.1 Flavobacterium sp. | reverse complement strand
TTTTTTATTGTTTTCTATCTTATCTATATTCTGACCAAGAAAACACATTATTTCAGAATTACTTATGTGGTTTTGTTTTCGTTGTTCTTTTATTATAAATGTAGTGGCATTTACTTTGGGTTATTGATATTTTCTTCTATTTTAGATTATACTTTAGCTAAGTTAATTTATGAAGAAAGTAGCAAAGGCTATAGAAAATTTTATTTGATAGTCAGCCTTTTGGTAAATTTAGGATTATTAGCCTATTTCAAATACACCAATTTTTTTATTGATAATTTAAATACTTTAACAAATAGTAATTATGCCTTTTATAACATAATTCTACCAGTTGGGATATCATTTTATACGTTTCAAACTCTTAGTTATACTATTGATGTTTATCGAAAGGAATTAGAACCAACCAAGAGTTTTATCGACTTCTTGTTTTTCGTTTCCTTCTTTCCACAATTAGTGGCTGGACCAATTGTTAGGGCGAAAGATTTTATTCCTCAGATTTATCAAAAATTAAAACTTTCAAAAGAAGATTTTAATAATGCTTTGTTCTTAATTATTGGTGGTTTATTGAAGAAAGCCGTAATTTCAGATTACATTTCCATTAATTTTGTAGATAGAGTTTTTGATGCTCCAAACAGTTATTCATCTTTTGAAAATTTAATGGCTTCTTATGGATATGCTATTCAAATTTATTGTGATTTCTCGGGTTATTCAGATATTGCTATTGGTTTAGCTTTATTAATGGGATTTTGGTTGCCAGCCAATTTTAGAACTCCATATCAGTCAGGTTCTATAACAGAATTTTGGAGAAGATGGCACATTTCATTGTCAACTTGGTTGAGAGATTATTTATACATTTCATTAGGAGGAAATAGAAAAGGAAATTTTAGAACATATATCAACTTATTCTTGACTATGTTATTAGGAGGTTTATGGCATGGTGCAAATTGGAAATTTGTTTTTTGGGGAGTTTTACATGGAACTGCTTTAGTTGTAGAAAAATTCTTTAGTAAATTTATTAAATTACCTAAAAATTACTTTGTTCGTTTTATTCAAGTGGTTTTAACATTCCATTTTGTTGTTTTTGCTTGGTTGTTTTTTAGAGCCAAAGATTTTACAACAGCTTTTCAAATTGCAGAAAATATTAGTAATTTAACTTTTGATTTGAACAAATGGCAAACTATAATTTTAGGTTATAAAAATGTATTTATCCTTTTACTAATAGGTTTTGTATGGCACTTTTTACCCACGAAAGTTATTGATGGATTAAGAATAGCTTTCAACAAAACACCATTACCTTTAAAAGCAGTTTTATTTGGATTAATCTTTTGGTTAATTTATGCTACTGCTTCTGCAGGACCACAACCATTTATTTATTTTCAGTTTTAAAAATAAAAATTATCAAAGCATTCAAATTTAGTTAGTTATTAATATTCTTTAGTTAATAAATTATTAGTCAATGAAAATAAATTTCCAAAAAAAAATAATATTTTTGAAAAATAAAACTAATTAATTATGAGTACAAATAAAAAAGTTACTAAAGTAGGAGGTTCAGATAAATCAAATACAGCTAATTCTGATTATACATTTGTTCCGTCTGAAGAAAGCAAAGGTCAAGCAACACAATTTAGAATGTTTGCAGTCTTATTATGGCTTGGTGCAATTGTAGCTCAGGTTTTTGCAATTAGAATGTTCTTAACTGCTGTAAATTCTGGAGAATCACCTATAAATGTTTGGGTAATTGGACTTATAGTATTAGATTTAATACTTGTTTTTGCAGGTTCAATTTTATGGAAAAAATCTAACAGATTAGATCCACCTTCAGAAAAAAATAAATTTTTGTTTTATGTTCAAAATCAATTAGGTGTAATTATGGCTTTTGTAGCTTTCTTACCTTTAATTGTTTTTATTTTAACGAATAAAAAAGTAGACGGAAAAAGTAAAGCAATCTTAGGAAGTATTGCTGGTGTAGCTTTATTAATTGCAGGAATTGGTGGTTTTGAATCAAATATGGCTTCAGTTGAAAAATATACAGAAGAAACAAGACAAGTTGAAGATTTAACAGGATCTAATTTAGTTTATTGGACTAAATTTGGTAAAAGCTACCATTTATATAACGATTGTGGTTACATCAATGGAAAAAGAACGAATGAAATTTTTGAAGGAACAGTAGCGACTGCTTACGAATCAAAAAATATTACAGATTTATGCGACAGATGTGAAAACAGAGCAAAAAAAGCTAAAGATGAAATTGTACAACCTATTTCAGAAGGAACAATTGCTGATCCTTTTGTTTCTGATTCTTTAAAATAAAAAAAGTTTTCAATATATAAAAAAGGGATAATTCTTAAATTATCCCTTTTTTTTTAAGTAATAGTTTTAAATATATCAAAAGGCATAATTTATATTCATAAATACATTTCTTCCCATTCTAGGGTTAGTATTCCAATCGGAAAAATTAAAACAATTGATATTTAAGATTTTTTTAATTCCAGCTTTTATGTTAATTGTCATATATGTAACAATCGTTACAATTAAAAAGTATTAAAACATATAAATTTGTTTTAATTATTGTTTTATGAAAAATCTACTCTTAATATTAATTTCATTTTTCATTTTTTCTTGCAACAAAAAGAAAGAAGAATACAAACTTATTGAAAATAGGAATGTTCAATTAGACACAATTGCTCATAATGGAAAAAAATTAATGGAAACGCATTGTTATGTTTGCCATAGTACAAGTGCTGAAGAAAATGAAGGTAGAATTGCTCCACCAATGATTGCTATAAAAGCGAGATATTTAATGGATTATGCTTCAAAAGAAGATTTCATAAAAGCCATTTCAAATTTTGTAGAAAATCCTAAAGAAGATAATACCAAAATGCAGGGTGCAGTTAAAAAATTTGGTGTTATGCCTAAACAAGTTTTTCTTGAAAATACTGTGGCTCAAATTGCTGATTTTATGTATGATTATCAAATTGAAGAACCCACTTGGTTCAAAGAACATTGGCAAGGTCATGGAAACGACAATTGGACACAACCAGGAAAAAAAGTAATAGTTGTTGAAAAACAAAAATCCTATGAAGAAATCGGATTGGAATATGCACTATCCACCAAAAAATTATTAGGTCAAAATTTAATGGGAACCATTCAAAAGAAAGGAACATTAGAAGCCTTAGCATTTTGTAATATTCAAGCTATGCCTTTAACCGATAGCATGTCCGTTAAATATAATGCAACAATTAAACGAGTTTCCGACAAAAATAGAAATCCATATAATAAGGCCAATGCAGAAGAATTGGTTTACATAGCACAATTCAAAAAAGAGATTGCAGCAAATAAAGAA
Organism: Flavobacterium sp.; assembly: GCA_047622645.1. GTDB lineage: Bacteria > Bacteroidota > Bacteroidia > Flavobacteriales > Flavobacteriaceae > Flavobacterium. The sequence continues at coordinate 4,020 of JBLHNH010000123.1, read as the reverse complement.
TCTAAACCTGTAGTTGTGGATAAAGGTGATAAAGTACAATTTTATTATCCAATTCCAACTAACACAATGTGTCTGCAATGCCACGGAAAACCTGAAAATATCAAGCCAGATGTTAGAGCTAAAACCTTAAAATTATATCCACAAGATTTAGCCGTTGGTTATGGAGAAAATGAAGTTAGAGGAATTTGGAGCATCACTTTTGATAAGAAAAAATAATGACTAAAAAAGGATATATATTAACAGGAATTGGAGTAGTGGTAGGTTTAATAGCAGGTTATGCCTATTATCATTTTGTTGGATGTGCGTCAGGAACTTGTGCAATTACCTCTAAACCCTTGAACAGTTCTTTATATGGTGGTTTAATGGGTGGACTATTATTTAATATATTTGTAAAATCACTTAAAAAATAATATATATTTGCAAAATGAAATTTATAGTTTACATACTTTTTATCTACTTGATTGCTTTAACGGCTTTGCCTTCTGTGCGTGCCATTAAACTTCAGTTTGGAAGTAATTGTGAACAATCATTTGATAATTCTGAAGAAAAAGAATGTGAACATAGTAAGTTTGTAATGGGGTTGAATTTTAGTCCCGTACAAGTGATACATGAAATAAATTTTTCACTTAAAGCTATAATTTCAGATTTTAAATTGAAAAAAGAAACTTCGTTTTATGAAGCTTACTTTGTGTCAATTTATCAAACTACCATTTGGCATCCTCCAAAGTTTATGTTGTAATTACGTTTCAATTTTAATGCTGCTTTACTAGCAGTTAACATAACATATAACAAAATGAAAAAATTTATATTTTTTCTTGTCTTGGTTTTAACACAACTAATTCAAGGACAAAACAATTTTCCATATGATGTAGTTTTAACACCCGTGACTGTTTCAGGTTTGCCAGGTTTACATTCATACGCATTTGGTCAACACAACGGAAAGTGGTTGATTATCGGAGGAAGAAAAGATGGAATACACGCTCGGCAGCCTTTTAATGCTTTTCCGGGAAGCCAGAATAATACGGATATTTATGTAGTTGATATTGCTACACAACAAACCTGGTCTGCTTCTGTAACCACTTTAGCAACTGGAATACAAGAGCAATTACAATCAACTAATACGAATTTTTATCAAGATGGAAATACGTTGTATGTAATTGGTGGTTATGCTTTTGCAACTTCAGCTAATGATCATATTACGCATGATAAATTAACGTCAATTGATGTTTCAGGTTTGATTACTGCGATTACAACTAATGCTAGTATTACAAGTTATTTTAAACAAATTACAAATACAAACTTTGCTATTACTGGAGGATATTTAGGTAAAATTGGGAATGAATTTTATTTAGTAGGAGGCCATCGTTTTGATGGTCGTTATAATCCTATGAATAACCCAACGTTTACCCAAACCTATTCAAATTCTATTAGAAAATTTGAAATTGATAATTCTGGAACACAATTATCTATCAGTAATTATTCGGCTATAACTGATGCTGTTCATTTACACAGAAGGGACTATAACTTATTACCACAAGTATTTCCTAATGGTGAATTAGGATATACTATTTCTTCTGGAGTATTTCAAATCAATGCAGATTTACCATTTTTGTATCCAGTTGACATTAAGGCTAGTGGCTATTTTCCACAAACGAGTTTTAATCAATATTTGAGCAATTATCATTCAGGAAAAGCTTGTTTGTATGATGTAACTAATAACAACATGCATAATCTGTTTTTTGGTGGAATAAGTCAATATTATTACAATAACGGTACTTTAATTCAAGATGATACAGTTCCTTTTGTAAAAACAATTAGTAGAACGACTAGAACTTCTAACGGTTCTTTAACTGAGTATCAATTGCCGGTTGAAATGCCAAATTTAAAAGGTGCTGGGGCGGAATTTATTGCGAATGAAAATTTACCTCATTATTCAAATGAAGTAATAAAACTTTCAGACATAACGGCAACTGAATTTGTGATTGGTCATCTTTTTGGCGGAATTCAAAGTAGTTCAACCTCTCCATTTACCAATAATCAAACTAGTACTACTAGTGCAGATCCAACGGTTTATGAAGTTAAGTTGGTTTATAATTCAGCTTTAAGTGTGGATAAAATTGATGGAAGAAATCCGTTTTCATTTACGGTTTATCCAAATCCTGCCGAAAATGACACTATTAAAGTTGATTTGACAATTCCATATTTAGCTGAATTAGAATATATGATGTCAAGTTTAGATGGGAAAATTTTATCAGAAGGAACAATTGAAGATTTAAAAATAGGTTTAAATCAAATGGATTTTAGTTTAGAAGAAGCACAAACTAAAACCATTATTTTAACATTTGTCTTCGATCACAAATTTTACAATTCAAAAAAAATCATAAAAAAATAAAAAAAATAAAAAGTATGACAAATATTTATATATTTGTCTTCTAAATAAAACAAAAATAATTTAAAAACTATACATATGAAAAAATTAGTAACAATATTAGCAGTAGTTGCATTTATGTTTTCTGTAGACGCTAACGCTCAAACACCAAAACAAAAAAAGAAAGAAGCTACAAAAACTGAAAAAGCTGCTTGTTCAACAGAAGCAAAAGCTTCTTGTGGAACAGAAGCAAAAGGTTCTTGCTGTTCTTCTAAAAAAGCTGAAGCTAAAAAAGAAGATTAATAAAAAAATTAAAAGCATCTCTTTGTTGAGATGCTTTTTTTTGTATCTTTGTTAACCAAATGGTTAAACTATTTAGTTGAATGAAAAAAATAGAAATCAATACAGAAGAAATTATCTTAAAAAGTGCCATCACAATTTTTCATAAAAAAGGATTGGCTGGATCACGTATGCAAGAAATTGCCGATGAGGCTGGAATTAACAAAGCCATGCTGCATTATTATTTTAGAAGTAAACAATTGTTGTTTGAAGCTGTATTTAAACATGCTTTTATGCAATTAGCACCACAAATACATCAAGTATTAAATTCAGATGATTCTTTATTTGAAAAGATTGAAAATTTTGCGAATAAGTACATTTCTTTTATTATGGAAAATCGTTTTTTGCCAACCTTCATTATTCAGGAATTAAATAACAATCCAGATTTTGCTACTAATTTTTTCAGTCAGGCTGAATTTCCAAAACCAACTCGTTTTTTACTTCAAATAGAAGAGCAAATTCTAAAAGGAACTATTCTACCAATAAATCCGAAACAATTATTAATTGATATGTTTTCGATGGCAGTTTTTCCATTTGTAGGCTCACCATTACTAAAGAAAATTTCAAACTCTACTGATGAAGAATATGATAATCTGCTTTTAGAACGAAAAAAACACTTAGCTACAATGCTAATAAATAGTATTAAAAAATGAAAAATTTTCTAAAAATAGTGCTTTTGTTTTTTATCACGATTTCAAATGCGCAACAAAAATTAACAATAGAAGAATGTTACGCTTTAGTAGATAAAAATTATCCATTAGCCAAACAAAACCAATTATTACAACAAAGAGCAAACTACGAAACCAAAGCATTAAACAAAGCAAAATTACCAACAATAGGCTTAAACGCTCAAGCAACCTATCAATCTGCTGTGACTCAATTTCCAATTAGTTTGCCTAATGTCACTATTAATCCCTTAAACAAGGATCAATATAGAGCAACAGTTGATGTAAATCAATTGCTGTATAATGGAGGAATAATTGATGCCAATGTGCAATTAAAAGGAGTGCAAACCAAAGTGCAACAACAACAAGTGGCCGTGAATTTATATCCTTTAAAATCTAAAGTCAACTATTACTTTATGTCGGTTTTATTGTTGCAAGACCAAAAGGAATTATTGTTGTCTAAAAAAAATCAGATTGGAGAAAAAATTAAAGAAGTTAAAACAGCCGTAAAATATGGTGCATTATTACCTTCATCTGAACAAACTTTAGAAGCTGAATTACTAAAAATTGATCAACAACTAATCGAAAATGACTTTCAACATATTGAAAACATTCAAAATTTAGCTAGTCTGACTTCAACTTCAATTT
>JBLHNH010000122.1:0-7362 GCA_047622645.1 Flavobacterium sp. | reverse complement strand
TTTTTTCATAGATTTTAATTGATTTATAGACAAATTAACCATTTTTTATGAAATGAGAAAGTTAAATAAAATGTAATTTTTGTAAATTTACATATGCTAAAATTGAAAGAGAAAATAAATAATACATTCACCAACGAATTACCTCCTGATTTAATTGAATCAAATGAGATAAGACAAGTCATCGAAGCTGCGTTTTCATTTGTAAAACCTGTAAAACCAAAAAAACCTAAATTAATTCATGTTTCAAATGAAGTTGCAGAAAATGTTGGAATTTCAAACGAAGAAACAAAATCAGAAGAATTTTTAAATGTCTTTACAGGAAATACTATTTTAGAAAACTCAAAACCTTATGCCATGGCTTATGCTGGGCATCAATTTGGCAATTGGGCTGGACAATTAGGTGACGGAAGAGCGATTACACTTTTTGAAGCTACTCACAACAATAAAAGCACGATGTTTCAATTAAAAGGTGCTGGAAAAACGCCTTATTCTAGACGTGGTGATGGTTTAGCTGTTTTGCGTTCATCTATTCGTGAACATTTATGCAGTGAAGCCATGTTTCATTTAGGAATTCCAACAACACGTTCTTTAGCCTTATTTTTGAGTGGTGAAATGGTTTTACGAGATGTTTTGTACAACGGAAACGAGGACTTTGAAAAAGGAGCTATTGTTTGTAGAACTGCACCAAGTTTTATTCGTTTCGGAAATTTTGAATTATTTGCTTCGCGTGAAGATGTAATAAATCTTAAATTATTGACTGATTATACTATCAAAAATTATTATTCAGAAATAAAATCCGAAGGAAAAGATAAATACCTTGAATTCTTTGAAGCTGTTGCTGATAAAACACGAGAAATGATTGTGCATTGGCAACGTGTTGGTTTTGTGCACGGTGTAATGAATACAGATAACATGTCAATTCACGGAATTACGATTGATTATGGTCCTTATGGTTGGCTGGAAGATTATAATCCAAATTGGACACCAAATACAACTGATAACGAGCATAAACGTTATCGCTTTGGAAATCAGCCTCAAGTTGCACAGTGGAATTTACTGCAATTAGCGAATGCTTTGTTTCCTTTAATTCAAGAAGTGAAACCTCTAGAGAAAATTCTGAATAACTTTCCTATTAAGTATGAATCTGATTATATTCAAATGATGCACAACAAGTTAGGTATTAAAAAATCTAACGAAGAAACCAAGAAAAGCATTTATTTATTGACAGAAAACCTACAATTAACCGAAACCGACATGACTATTTTCTTCCGAAATTTGAGTCAAGTTTCAAAAGAAGATTCAGCTGAAAATGCATTTGAAAAAGTAAAAGAAGCTTTTTATAAAATAGAAGAAGTAAAAGATACTATTTATGATACTTGGATGTATTGGTTTACTTTGTATATCAATCATTTAAAGCAAGAAAATCAATCAGATTCAGAAAGAAAAAAAGCAATGAATTTGGTTAACCCAAAATACGTTTTACGAAATTATATGGCACAATTAGCCATCGATGATGCTGATAAAGGTGATTATAATTTACTAAATGAGTTATACGAAATGCTTTTAGAACCTTATAATGAACAAGCAAACAACCAAAAATGGTTTGCCAAAAGACCAGAATGGGCAAGGCATAAAGTAGGTTGTTCTGCATTATCATGTAGTTCTTAAACTATAAAATATTAACAAAACCTGAATCAATTTCAGATAAAAAAACTAAAAACTATGAAAGCTATTTGGAACAATCAAGTTATTGCAGAAAGTGACAAAACTCAAGTCGTAGAAGGAAATCATTATTTTCCTTCCGAGAGTATTAATATGAAATATTTCTTAGAATCACAAACACATACAACTTGTCCACATAAAGGTGTTGCCAGTTATTACACCGTCAAAGTTGGTGAAAATGAAAACAAAGATGCAGCTTGGTTTTACCCAGAAGTCAAAGCTGGTTTCTCACCAATAAAAGGATATATTGCCTTTTGGAAAGGTGTAACTTTTGAAAAATAAACATCAAAAAATTGGTTTAGGCGGAAGTTGTCATTGGTGTACGGAAGCAATTTTTGAATCTTTAAATGGAATCAACGAAGTCCAACAAGGCTGGATTGCTTCAACAAATGAAAATGAGAGTCTTTCTGAAGCAATACTTATCGATTTTGATGAAAATGCTATTTCACTTAAAACATTAATAGAAATTCATTTAAATACGCATAGTTGTACTTCCAATCATTCCATGCGAGAAAAATATCGCTCTGCAGTTTATTGTTTTAATCAAGAACAACTTAATAAATCTGAGCAAATCATTAAAAATTTACAAAAAGACTTTAATGGTCAAATTATAACCAAGGTCTTATTTTTTCATTCGTTCAAACTCAATATTGAAGTACAATTAAATTATTATTACAAAAATCCTGAAAAACCATTTTGTAAAAATATCGTTGACCCAAAGTTAAAAAAACTGTTAAATCAATTCAGTGCGTTTGTTAATACGGAAAAACTTAATAGATTACATAAAAATTAGTTTTATGAAAAGTGAAAAAATAAATATTAAGAATACAAAAGGAAATAACCTTAATGCTTATTTAGAGCTTCCAGCCAATCAAAAACCAAATCACTTTGCCATTTTTGCACATTGTTTCACTTGTAGCGGAAGCTTTAGTCCGGTTCGAAATATTAGTCGTGCTTTAACAACTCATGGTTTTGGAGTAATTCGTTTTGATTTTACTGGATTAGGCAACAGCGAAGGTGATTTTGCTGAAAGTCATTTTTCGGGAAATGTAGATGATTTAATTAGTGTTCATAACTACATAAAAGAAAAGTTTAATGCTCCTAGCTTGTTAATTGGTCATTCTCTTGGTGGAGCAGCTGTTTTAACAGCAGCTTCGAAGTTAGATGACATAAAAGCAGTTGTAACCATAGCAGCTCCATCGACTGTTGGTCATGTAAAAAATTTATTTTCACATCAATTGGAAGATGTTACTCCCAAAGGTGATATTTCAGTTAATATTGGAGGAAGACCTTTCGTGATCAATCAAGAATTTGTAGATGATTTTGATAAAACAGATTTGCCAGAAATTGTAAAAAACTTACGCAAACCAGTATTAATAATGCATTCTCCATCAGATACAATTGTTGGAATTGAAAATGCAGAACAACTTTATAAAAATGCAAGACACCCTAAAAGTTTTATTTCTTTAGATGATGCCGATCATTTATTGTCTAGAAAAGAAGATAGTGTTTATATTGGAAATGTTATTGGATCTTGGGTTCAACGTTATTTTAAAATAGAAGAAAACACCATGCTTTCCAAAGAAGGTGAACAATTAGTCGGACACCTTAACTTATTAGAAGATAACTTTACGACACAAATTCAAACCAAAAACCATACCTTAGTGGCTGATGAACCTTCAAGTGTTGGTGGTGACGATTTTGGACCTTCGCCATATGAATTACTAACAGCTGGTTTGGCAGCTTGTACTGTGATGACTATAAAATTATATGCTGAACGCAAAAAATGGCCTTTAGAAGAAGTTTTTGTATACCTCACACATTCCAAAAAACATGTTGATGATTTTGGAGAATCGATTGGTTCTATTGATTTTATATCTAAAAAATTAAAATTTGTAGGTGATTTGACTTCCGAACAAAAAGTAAGAATGAAAGAAATAGCTTCAAAATGTCCTGTTCATAAAACGTTGGCAAATGGAGTAAAATTTGAGACAGAAATTATTGAGTAATACTATATGAAAATCGAAACTATAATTCAAAAATTTAAAACAACTCGAACTACTACAGAAAAGCTTTGTAAACCTTTAGCTATAGAAGATTATTCCGTTCAACCGAATGAAAATGTTTCTCCACCAAAATGGCATTTAGCCCATTCAACTTGGTTTTTTGAACAATTTATTTTGATTCAATTTGATAAAAATTATGATGTCTTTCATGAAGATTTTGGGTTTTTATTCAACAGCTATTACAATAATGCAGGTAAAAGAGTTCTTCAATTAAATAGAGGTTTAATGACAAGACCTACAGTAGCTAAAGTTTTAGATTATCGAAAACATGTAACAGATAAAATAATTGCTTTAGTTGAAAATAACACTTCAGATAAGATTTTAAACCTTATTGAAATAGGCATTAATCACGAAGAACAACACCAAGAATTATTGGCTTATGACATCAAATTTATTTTAGGAAATCAACCAACTTTTCCCTCCTTTCAAACCGAACTATTTTTAAAAGAAGAAACTCAAAAGGCAGAATTCATAAAAATAGATGAAGGAGTTTATGAAATTGGACACACTACAACTGATTTTTGTTTTGATAACGAATTAGGCTCACATAAATCTTATATTCAAAACACAGAAATAGCGAATAAATTAGTGACAAACGCCGAATTTATTGAATTTATAAATGCTGCTGGTTATGAAGATTTTAACCTTTGGCATTCAGAAGGTTGGGATTTTATTAATAAAAACAATATAAAAGCACCTTTGTATTGGTTTAAAATAGAGGAAGAATGGCATTATTATAATTTTGATAAATTAGAAAAAATAAATCCAAATTTACCTGTAATGCATTGCAGTTATTACGAAGCGTATGCTTTTGCAGAATGGAAAGGAATGCGTTTACCTACAGAATTTGAATGGGAAATTGCATCCGAAAAATTAAACTACGGTCAACTTTGGGAATGGACATCAAGCGCTTATTTGCCTTATCACAATTTTGAAAAAGCAGCAGGAGCTTTAGGAGAATACAACGGAAAATTTATGGTGAACCAACATGTTTTAAGAGGTTCATCTATTGCAACACCAAAAAATCACAGCCGAAAAACCTATAGAAATTTTTTCCACACCAGTTCACGTTGGATTTTTTCTGGAATTAGACTCGCAAAAAAATAAATAAACAATAATGAATACCACTTTTTATAAAGACATTATCGCTGGACTTTCATTGCCGCAAAAAAAAGTATCATCTAAATATTTTTATGATGATGCTGGTGATAAAATATTTCAAGAAATAATGCATATGGAAGAATATTATCTTCCTAATTGTGAATTAGAAATTTTAAACAATCAAACCGAAAAAATTGTAAAGAGTTTTGGTCATGAAAGTTTTGATATTGTAGGTTTAGGCGCTGGTGATGGTTCAAAAACAAAGCATTTTCTTAAAAGAATTACTGATTTAAATAAGAAAGTTGTCTATTATCCTTTGGATATTTCGGCTGATGTTTTAGAAACAAATAGAGAAAATATTACATCACATATTCCAACCATTGAAATGTATCCTATTGCTGGTGATTATTTTGAAACTTTAGATAGATTAGTGCATGATAATCCAAAAATAATCTTGTTTTTGGGAAGTACAATCGGAAATTATGATAATGAAAGTGCTGAATTGTTCATGAAAAAAATATATGACATGATGGATGAACGTGATATTTTAATGGTGAGTTTTGACTTGAAAAAAAATCCTCATAAAATACTAGCCGCTTATAATGATGAAAAAAGAATAACTAAACGTTTCAATTTGAATCTATTAAAGAGAATTAATCGCGAATTAAACGGAAATTTTGATTTAGAAAAATTTGATCATTATGCTTATTATGACCCTGTTTCTGGAACAACCTATAGTTATATTTTTAGCAAAATTGATCAAAAGGTAACCATTGGAAATCAGGATATTAATTTTATAGCCAATGAAATGATTCACACAGAAATCTCTCAAAAATACAATTTAAAAACTATCGAACATTTTAAAGAAAATATTGGCTTTAACAGTGTCGAACATTTTTTGGATGAAGGCAAAAATTACGCGATTAGTTTATTTAAAAAATAAAAAATGAGTTCTATTGGAATAATTGGCGGCATTGGTTATAAAGCAACAACTTATTTTTATGAGAAAATAAATGCTTTGTATGAACAAAAATATGGAATAGGAAATTCGTGTCCTATTCTACTCGTTTCTTTAAATTTTAAAAAAATCAATGAGATATTACCTTATGAAACGAAAAAAGTTGCCGCTTTAATTACACCAACAATAAAATATTTAGACCAACAAGATGTAACTTGTAATGTACTAGTAAACAACACAATGCATAAGGCTTTAGATCTTGTTTTGGATAAAAACAAAACAACAAAACCTTATTGCCATGTTGGAAATTTGATGAACGAAAAGTTAAGTAAAATCGAAGATATTACCAATATTATAATTCTTGGAACAGCTTTTACCATGCAAGATGACTATTTGAAATCATTTGTTCCTGTTAAACATAATTTAATAAGTCCAACTGAAGAAATAATTCAACAAGTTGATGCTTTAAGAAAAATATATATTAAAGCTACTGATGAACAAAAAACGAATGAATGTTATCGTCTTTTGACAAAAAATTATTCGAATAATGTAATTTTTATAGTAGCTTGTACTGAATTATCAATCGCATTTTCAATTATAAATAATAAAAAAAACTGGGTTGACACCATTGATTTACAATGTGAAGCAGCTCTAAAAACATTAAAAAACTAAAAATATGCTAAACTGGAATATATTACTACAATTCGCAAAAACAGAAAATCCTGAACCAGACAAAAGAGTTGAGAAAACAGCTGCTGAATGGAAAGAAATTTTAACCGAAGAACAATTTAGAGTAACAAGATTAAAAGGAACAGAACGACCACACAGTTCAGAATTATGTTCTCTTTTTGAACCTGGAATTTATGGCTGTGTTTGTTGTGACACTTTATTATTTGATGCCAACGAAAAATTTGAAAGTGGAACTGGTTGGCCATCATTTACCCAGCCAGTAAAAGAAAATGCTGTTGGTTACATTAAAGATGTTTCTTTCGGAATGGTTAGAATCGAAGCTATTTGTAATACTTGCGATGCACATTTAGGTCATGTTTTCCCTGATGGACCAGAACCAAGTGGTTTGCGTTATTGCATGAATGCAGTTTCGATGAAGAAGATGTAGAAAGAAATCTAACCATTAAGATATTAGGCATAAAAACTAAATGACACTTAATATCTTAATGGTTTAAAAAATTATAATTTTGCCAACTTTCTTAAATCCCAGCAATAACCTTAATCTCTCCAATAATACTATTCGCTAAATCATCTGCTAATTGTTGCGTTTGAGCTTCAGTGTAGATTCTAATAATTGGTTCTGTGTTTGATTTTCTTAAATGAACCCAATTTTCAGCGAAGTCAATTTTTACACCATCAATAGTTGTGATGTCTTCATTTTTGTACTTTTCTGTCATAGCTTCTAAAATCGCATCCACATCAATTTGAGGTGTTAATTCAATTTTATTTTTACTCATGTAATATTGAGGATAACTGGCTCTTAATTCGGCAACAGTCATGTCTAAA
>JBLHNH010000121.1:0-7491 GCA_047622645.1 Flavobacterium sp. | reverse complement strand
ATACTACTTCTCAAATTGATATGACTAGTTTAACTGCAGGTGCTTATATTGTAAACGTTACTGTTGGTGATGTTATTAAAACAATAAAAGTGATTAAGCAATAATATAGACGAAAGTCTACAAATCATAGATAAACTGCTCCTTAATTGGGGCAGTTTTTTTTGTTATTATATTTTTAATACATTTGATAATAAATTAAAAATATATGAAAAAAATACTACTTTTAGTTATAAGTGTTTTTGCTTTGAATGTCTATTCACAAGTATCAATTTCTGAAGATTTTAACGGTTCAACTTCTTTGCCTTTTGGTTGGTCAGCAAGTAGATATTCAGGTTCTGTAGCGCAAGCTTGTAGTGGTATTTCTTTTAGAAGTAGTTTATATTCTGGTACAACTTCATCTACTGGATGGTTGTCAAGTCCTAATTACACATCCATATCAAACGGACAAAATGTAGTAATAACGTTTGATTATAAAATAGTTAATTTTTCAAATTTAACAGTTGCAACTCCAGTAGGATGGGGAAATTTGCAAGTACAAATGTCCCAAGATAATGGAAGTACTTGGACAACACAATTTACTATTAATGATTCAAATCATGTAATAAGTAATAGTTGTACAAATAAATCATTTACAATTCCAGCTGCTTCTGTTCCAAATGCTTCTGATTTTAAATTAAGATTTCTTTCAACTTGGACTTCAGGTGATTATTATTGTTATATTGATAACGTTAGCGCATCACAGTCTGCTTCCGTACCAAATTGTAATGCCGTAATGACAACACCAACAAATTTAGCTACTAACGTAAGTGAAACTTCAAACTTAAACTGGTCAGCAGCATCAGGATTCCCAACGGGTTATATTTTGAAAATTGGAACAACATCTAGTGGAACTCAAATCGTAAATAATGTAAATGTTGGAAATGTTACTTTTTATGATTTACCAATTTTATCTTATTCAACAACTTATTATGTTACAATAACACCTTATAATGGAAATGGAAATGCAACGGGTTGCTCTCAATATTCATTTACAACAAAAGCAGCTCCACCATTAGGAAATGTATGTCAAAATCCAATTGTAATTTCTGCTTTACCTTATAACACTACTGATAATACATCGAATTATGCAGATGATTATTCTGGTGGACAAGGCTCAAATTGTGGAAGTAATACACAGTTTTATTTAGATGGAGATGATGTAGTTTATAAATACACTGCCAGCACAACAGGGTTTATAAATATTAATTTGACACCAACAACAAGTTCAGATATTTATTCAGGTATATTTGTTTATGGGAATTGTGCAGATATTGGCATAAACTGTTTAGCTGGTGTTGCAAATGGAACATCAAATCTTAGAACAATAAGTCAGTTTCCAATAACAAACGGACAATCGTATTATATTGTAATTTCTTCTTTTCCAGCTCCACAATCTATAGCTTATAATTTGAATATTCAGATTGCAACTTGTACCAATCCAACAGCAACTTATACAATTGTTCCAAATTGTACTGGTGGTAACACACAATTTTTTGTAAACACAGAGGTAACTAGTTTTGGTTCAGCATCATCTGTTACTGTTTCAGATAATTTAGGAAGCACTCCAGTTAGCATAAATTCATTAGGAAATGTTCAGCTAGGACCTTTTCAAAATGCGACCTCAGTTTTGGTTTCTATAACTAACAATCAAGATACTTCTTGTGTTTTAACAAGTCCTTTTATAACACAATCAAGCTGTCCACCAAATAATGATAATTGTAACGGAGCGATTAATTTGAGTCCTGGAGCAAATTTTTCTCAAAATGAAATTACTTCGGCAAATTTTGGAGCATTGGCATCAACAGTACCAAACCCAGGTTGTACAGGTTCTGTGTTTTTAGATGTTTGGTACAAAGTAACTGTTCCTTCAACTGGAAATATTACAGTAGAAACTAAACAAGAACCTGGAGGATTAACAGATACAGGATTGGCTTTATATTCAGGAAGTTGTTCTGCTTTAACTTTATTGCAATGTGATAACGATAGTGGTTCAGATGCTTTTCATGCTAAAATTGCTTTAACAGGTAGAACACCTGGTGAAATAATTTATAGTAGAGTTTGGGATTTTGGAGGAAATGATTTTTCTTTATTTAGAATTTCTGCTTATGATGGAACATTAAGCTCAGATAATTTTGAGAAAAGTAATTTAACATCATATCCAAACCCAGTAAAAGATTATTTTAAGATAAATTATTCTTCAAGAATTTCATTAGTAAAAATTACAAATACTTTGGGGCAAGAAGTTTTTAGTCAAAAAATAAATGATAAGGAAGCAACTTTAGATTTATCAAAATTAGCTACTGGAAATTATATAGTTACTTTAGAAATTGAAGATTTTACAAAGACTATCAAAATAGTCAAACAATAACAAACAAAGCCACTTTTTTTAAAGTGGTTTTTTTTATAATTAAAGTATCTTTGTCAAATGAATTTTTCGTTTATCATACCCGTTTACAACCGTCCAGATGAAACTAAAGAGCTTTTAGATAGTTTAGCTATTCAGTCTGATTTAGATTTTGAAGTGGTTATTGTTGAAGATGGTTCAAAGAACACTTCAGAAGAAGTAATAAACAAATTTTCTTCAAAATTAAACATTAAGTATTTATTTAAAGAAAATACTGGACCAGGAGATTCAAGAAACTATGGTATGAAAAGAGCTTCTGGTGATTATTTTATCATTTTAGATTCGGATTGTATTCTTCCAACTTCCTATTTTGAAAATGTAAAAAAAGGGTTGAAGCAAGATTATGTTGATTGTTTTGGTGGACCAGATAAGGCTTTAGATAGTTTTTCAGATGTACAAAAAGCAATTAATTACGCTATGACTTCATTTTTCACTACGGGAGGAATTCGAGGCGGAAGTGAAAAAGTAGAAAAATTTCAACCTAGGAGTTTTAATATGGGTTTATCCAAAAAAGCATTTGAAGAATCTGATGGTTTTGGAAACATTCATCCAGGAGAAGATCCAGATTTGTCAATTAGGTTGTGGAAAAAAGGGTATGAGACTACATTAATTAAAGAGGCGTTTGTTTATCATAAAAGAAGAATCGATTGGAATAAATTTTTTATTCAAGTCAATAAATTTGGAAAAGCAAGACCAATACTAGATTCATGGTACCCTGAATATTCAAAAATAACGTTTTGGTTTCCTTCTTTATTTTTAGTTGGAACTTTATTTGCCATTATAACTGCTTTTTTTCAAATTTACTTGCCAATTTCACTTCTTTTTGCATACTTTTTGATGATATTCATTGATAGCACAATCAAAAATAAAAGTGTTAAGGTTGGAATGTTATCAGTTATAGCAACTTTTATTCAGTTTTATGGATATGGAAAAGGATATTTACTTTCATTTATTAAGATAAAGTTACTGAAGCAAGAACCCAAAAAAGCTTTTCCAGAATTATTTTTTAAATAATATGACAAAAATTATAGGTTTAACAGGAGGAATAGGTAGTGGAAAAACTACTGTTGCAAATTATTTAATAACAAAGGATATCCCTGTTTACATAGCAGATCTTGAAGCTAGAAAAATCACAGAATCTAAAAATGTCATAAACGAAATTAAAAAGATATTTGGAGTTGATGTTATAGAAAACAATAAAGTGAATCGTGCAGTTTTAGCAGGTATTGTTTTTAAGGATAGAGATAAATTAGCACAACTCAACGCAATTATTCATCCAGAAGTAAAAAAACATTTTAAAAAGTGGTTAAAAAGTAAGCTAGACTACAAGTTTGTTGTTAAAGAATCTGCAATTTTGTTTGAGTCTGGTTCCTATAAAGATTGTGATGCAATTATTTTAGTTACTGCTCCATTGGAAACACGAATTGAAAGAACAATGAAACGTGACAATGTTGACAGAGAGAGTGTTTTGCAACGAATTAACAATCAAATGCCTGAAGAAGAAAAAAAAAGGAAAAGTGATTATATAATTCAAAATACTTCTCTAAAAGACACTTATATTCAGATAGATAAATTGTTAAATTATTTATAATAACCTAATTTAGGATGATTTTGTTAATGTTTGGTTAATATATATTCGTTAATTATGTTAAAATACTAAATTTGTATAGATGAACAAAGCAAGATTTAGATTATTGGTTTTTTTTATGAGTGTTTCATTAATAGGACTAATATTAATTAAGTTTTATTGGATAAACTTGTTGTTGCAAAAAAACAACGAACAGTTTAAGCAACATGTTCAGCAAGTTATTGGAAATGTATCACAAAACATTAATGATAGAGAGTTTTATATTTTTTATAAAAGGTTTAATCAAATGGCAGATAGTCTTGGAAAGCTACCTAAACAAAGTGATATTAGAAATTTTTATTATATCTCGAAGAACAATAATACTAATGAGACCATAATATACTCTAATTCAATAATACCTCAAGATTTCGATATAAAAGGAACGTTCTTTGATAAAAAAGCAGATTCATCATCTATAAAATCATATGTTGCAGAGCGTAAAACAGAAGTGTATAATGCTAATGGAATTGATAATTCGTCAATTGCCTTAAGAAATACGCCGGATGTAACAATTGAAAACAAAGGAAATTTAGATATTCTTGATAGAGCACAGTTTGAAATTTCATTTAAAGATGTGATGGCTCAAAAATCACTTTATGATCGTTTGTCAAAAGATGATTTAGAACGAATTTTGTTTAATGAACTTAATAAATATGAAGTAAAAACACCTTTTGAGTTTAGTGTTTACAATAATGGATTAGCGTCAAAGTTAAAATCAGAAAATTTTAATTATGATAAGGATAACACATATGGAGTACCTATTTTTCAAGACTTAGATGGTAATAGTAGGTATCAATTATTAGTGACTTTTCCTCAAAAAAATAAATACGTTTTATCCTCAATTTTTTGGGTTGTTGCTTTATCGTTGATGTTGACTCTGATTATTATTTTGACTTATGTGAGTGCTTTAAAACAATTAATAACTCAAAAGCAAATTTCTGAAATTAAGAGAGATTTTATAAGCAATATGACTCATGAGCTTAAAACACCTATAGCTACAATAAATTTAGCCTTAGATGCGATAAAAAACCCTAAAGTCATTGATGATAAAGAGAAAGTACAACGTTATTTGCAAATGATTAAAGATGAAAATAAACGTATGCATGCTCAAGTAGAAAATGTGTTGCGTATTTCACAATTAGAGAAGAAAGAATTAGATATTATTAAAGAACCTCATGATATTCATGAAATAATTGAAGATGCAGTAGAACATATTGCCTTAATTATTGAAGACAGAGAAGGAGAGATAACAACCGATTTTGTAGCGACAAGAATAACAGCCTTATTAAACGATTCTCATTTTACAAATGTAATTGTAAACATACTAGATAATGCTATAAAGTATTCAGTTGAGCGACCAATAATTAATATTCATACCGAAAATGTGCGCGATTTTATTCTTATTAAAATAAAAGATAACGGAACAGGAATGAGTAAGGCTGCTCAAAAGAGAGTGTTTGAAAAGTTTTTTAGAGAACACACTGGTGATGTTCATAATGTTAAAGGTCATGGACTTGGATTATCATATGTTAAACAAATTATAGATGACCATAACGGTTATATTTCGGTAGAAAGTGAGAAAGGAAAAGGAAGTACTTTTACAATAAAACTACCTATTATTAATTAAAAAGAAAATTTAAAATACAATGGAACCAGCAAAAAAAATATTATTAGTAGAAGATGATCCGAACTTTGGTGCAATACTAAAAGATTATTTAATGTTAAATGATTTTGATGTAACGCATGCCAAAAATGGAATGGAAGGTTTTGAAAAATTCAAAAAAGACACATATGATTTATGTATTTTGGATGTAATGATGCCTTATAAGGATGGTTATACTTTAGCTAGAGAAATTCGTGAAAAAAATCAAGATGTGCCAATCGTTTTTTTAACTGCAAAATCTATGAAAGAGGATGTATTAAAAGGATATAAAGTTGGAGCAGATGATTATTTAAATAAGCCTTTTGATAGTGAAGTTCTTTTGATGAAAATCAAAGCAATTATCCAAAGAAAAAATGCAGAAACTAAACCAGATTCTACTGTTTTCGAATTTAATATAGGTAAATTTCATTTAAATTCAAAATTAAGGCAACTTTCATTTGATGGTCAAGAACCTTCAAAATTATCGCCAAAAGAATGTGAATTGCTTAAAATGTTGGCTTTACATGTTGATGATGTTATGCCAAGAGAATTAGCTTTAACAAAAATATGGAGAGATGATAACTATTTTACTTCAAGAAGTATGGATGTTTACATTGCGAAACTTCGTAAATACCTAAAACCAGATGAAAATGTAGAAATACTAAACATTCACGGTGAAGGATTTAGATTAGTTATTAAAAAATAATTTTACACAACACTATTAAAAGCTCTAAGAAATTAGGGCTTTTTCTATTTAATTATATTTAAACGAAAACGATTTCACTTTATCTATTTTAGGCTTAAATAGTTAATTTGTAATTAAAACGATATTTCTTTTGAATAGTAATAATTATTTAAGAATTTTTCTGATAAATTTAAGTAAATTAGCTTGTAATTATAAAAATTTGATTAATGAACACTTCGTTTACAGAAATTCCAGAAGAATATAAAATAAAAGAGTTAGTACACCAAAAAAGTTATTTAGTATCGGGAGACTTAAAAGCTTGGGAAGGAGAAACTACAGAAGTCTATTCTACTATATCATCTACTTCAACATATAAACCAACATTATTGGGCAGCATTCCTAATCTTGGCAAAAAGGAAGCGTTAGAAGCATTAGATTCAGCTTGCTTAGCTTATGATAAAGGACAAGGTTTATGGCCAACTATGAAAGTTATTGATCGAATAAAATGTATGGTAACGTTTGTGGAAATGATGAAAACCAAACGTAGCGAAATTGTAAAACTTTTAATGTGGGAAATTGGCAAAAACTTACCCGATTCAGAAAAAGAATTTGATAGAACTATCGAATACATTTACGATACTATCGAAGATTATAAAAACATGGACAGAGATAGTGCCAAGTTTAGCAAGAGTGATGGTATAAATGCTCATATTAGACGTGGACCATTGGGAGTTGTTCTTTGTTTAGGGCCATATAATTATCCATTAAACGAAACCTTTTGCTTGCTTATTCCTGCATTGATTATGGGAAATACAGCAATTTTTAAACCTGCAAAACATGGCGTTTTACTTATAACACCACTTCTAGAAGCTTTTCAAAAGAGTTTTCCTAAAGGAGTGATTAATATTGTTTTTGGTAGAGGAAGAACTGTTGCATCACCAATAATGGAAACAGGAAAAGTTGATGTTTTAGCTTTAATAGGAAACAGTGTTTCTGCTAATGCTTTGCAATCCATTCACCCTAAAAAGAATAGATTAAGATTAGTGTTAGGCTTAGAAGCTAAAAACCCCGCTATTGTTTTACCAGATGCTGAT
>JBLHNH010000120.1:0-7511 GCA_047622645.1 Flavobacterium sp. | reverse complement strand
ATAGTATAATAATAAAAGTCCTCAATTACGAGGACTTTCTTTATAATTACTTACTCAAATACATCTTACGTCTTGAGTATAATTCATAAAATTGATCATCTTTTAAGTCATCAATAAACAATATACTTTCACCAGTAGATTTCATTTCTGGTCCTAAAGCTTTGTTTACGTTTTTAAACTTACTAAATGAGAAAACTGGTTGCTTAATTGCAAAACCTTTTAACTGTGGATTGAATGTAAAATCAGTAACTTTATTATGACCTAACATTACTTTCGTAGCATAATTCACATAAGGCTCACCGTAAGCTTTAGCAATAAAAGGAACCGTTCTAGAAGCTCTTGGATTGGCTTCAATAATGTAAACCATATCATCTTTAATCGCAAATTGAACATTAATTAGTCCAACTGTTTTTAAAGCTCTTGCAATATTATACGTATGCTCTTTAATTTGTTGCATTACAAATTCACCTAAATTAAATGGCGGCAATGTAGCATTACTATCTCCTGAATGCACACCACAAGGTTCAATATGCTCCATTATTCCAATGATGTATACGTTTCCATCAGCATCACAAATAGCATCAGCTTCAGCTTCTATAGCTCCATCTAAATAATGATCTAATAGTAATTTATTTCCTGGAATAGATTTTAATAAATCAATTACATGTTCTTCTAATTCTTGTTTGTTGATTACGATTTTCATTCCTTGTCCACCTAAAACATAAGAAGGACGAACTAATAATGGAAAATCTAATGTATCAGCCAAAACTAAAGCTTGTTCAGCACTTTCAGCAATTCCGAATTGTGGAAATGGAATTTTCAATTCGGTTAACAGCTCAGAAAAACGACCTCTATCTTCAGCTAAATCTAAAGCATCAAATGAAGTTCCTAATATCTTAATTCCGTATTTTGATAATTTTTCAGCTAATTTTAAAGCAGTTTGCCCACCTAATTGAACAATAACACCTTCTGGTTTTTCATGACGAATGATATCGTAAATATGTTCCCAAAAAACAGGTTCAAAATATAATTTATCCGCAGTATCAAAATCTGTAGAAACCGTTTCGGGATTACAATTAATCATGATAGTTTCATAACCACATTCTTTAGCGGCTAGAACTCCATGAACGCATGAATAATCAAACTCAATTCCTTGTCCAATTCTATTTGGTCCAGAACCTAAAACGATTACTTTCTTTTTGTCGGAAACTTTACTTTCGTTATCAACATAAGTTGATCCATCAGGTCTTTCAATTTCAGCTTCAAAAGTTGAATAATAATAAGGCGTTTTGGCTTCAAATTCGGCAGCACAAGTATCTACTAGTTTATAAACACGATTAATCTTTTGTTCTTCACGTAATTTATATACTTGACTTTCCAAACAGCCCATCATGTGAGCAATTTGTCTATCACCATATCCTTTTTGTTTGGCTTCAAGTAATAATTCTCTTGGTAATGTGTCTACTTTATATTTTGAAATTTCTCTTTCTATATGGAAAAGTTCTTCATATTGTTTCAAGAACCACATATCAATTCTAGTGATTTCGTGAATTCTGCTTAATGGAATTCCCATCGCAATAGCATCATAAATCACGAAAACTCTGTCCCAACTTGCAAAAGTTAGTTTTTCTATGATTTGTTCGTAGTTTTTGTATCCTTTTCCGTCAGCTCCTAGTCCATTTCGTTTAATTTCCAAAGACTGAGTTGCTTTGTGAAGTGCTTCTTGGAACGAACGACCAATACCCATCACTTCGCCAACCGATTTCATTTGAAGTCCTAATGTTCTGTCAGCACCTTCAAATTTATCGAAGTTCCAACGTGGTATTTTTACGATTACATAATCTAAAGTTGGTTCAAAAAGAGCCGAAGTAGATTTTGTAATTTGATTTTGCAATTCATCTAAATTATAGCCTAAAGCTAATTTAGTAGCAATTTTTGCAATTGGATAACCTGTTGCTTTTGAAGCTAAAGCCGAAGAACGAGAAACCCTTGGATTAATTTCAATGGCAACTATATCTTCTTTTTCATCTGGAGAAACCGCAAATTGCACGTTACAACCTCCTGCAAAATTTCCGATTGAACGCATCATTAAGATAGCCATATCACGCATACGTTGATATGTTTTGTCAGACAATGTCATAGCCGGAGCAACTGTAATACTATCTCCAGTATGAATTCCCATTGGATCCATGTTTTCGATAGAACAGATAATTACTACATTATCATTTTTATCTCTAAGTAATTCTAATTCATATTCTTTCCAACCTAAAAGTGCTTTGTCTATAAGTACTTCATGAATTGGAGACATTTCTAAACCATAAGATAGTTTTTCATCAAAATCTTCTTTAGTGTGCACAAAAGCTGCACCTGTTCCACCTAGAGTAAATGACGGACGAATTACTAATGGAAATCCGAATTCTTGAGCAATTTCTTTTCCTTGCAAGAATGAAGTAGCTATTTTAGCTGGAGCTGCTCCAACGCCTAGTTTGGCTAAAAGTTGCTTAAATTGGTCTCTATTTTCAGTAATATGTATTGCATTAACATCAACACCAATCATTCTAACATTAAAATCTTTCCAAATACCTTTATCTTCAGCTTCCAAACAAAGATTAAGAGCTGTTTGTCCACCCATTGTTGGCAAAACTGCATCAATTTGTGGGTGTTCTTTTAATATTTGAATTAATGATTTTGTAGTTAAAGGTAATAAATATACATGATCAGCCATTGAAGGATCTGTCATGATGGTTGCCGGATTAGAATTGATAAGTATTACTTCAACTCCCTCTTCACGCAATGAACGAGCGGATTGGGAACCTGCATAATCAAACTCACATGCTTGTCCGATTACAATTGGACCTGAACCTATAATTAAAACGGATTTTATTGAATTGTCTTTTGGCATTGTGTTGTGTTGTTTAATCTGTGTCGTTTTTTAGAACAAGATCAGATTCTATTGTTAGTAGCTATTATGTAGTTTAATTGTATGCTCAAAAATAATCTCTTTGTTTGAATTTTGAAACTTTAAGATTTGAAACTTATTAAATTTTATAAACAAGTTTAAAAAAAAACCGCTACTAATAAAAGTAACGGCTTAATATTGATTAGTAACTAATCATTATTTTTTATGTCTTGGTTCGCAAGATACAGTCAATTTGTGTCTTCCTTTTGCTCTTCTACGTGCAAGTACTTTTCTTCCGTTTGGAGTACTCATTCTGTCCATAAACCCGTGTTTATTTCTTCTTTTTCTTTTCGATGGTTGAAACGTTCTCTTGCTCATTGCTTTATATCTTAAATTCTATTTTTTTAATAATTCGTTATAGCTACCTATAAATCGAGTGCAAATATACAAAGTCTTTTTTCATTTACAAGAAGTTTTTAAAATATTTTTTAGTTAGAATTTATTACCTTTGCTTCAAATTAAAAAATAAAGTATGTTTAATAAGAATATCAAATTAATTTTAGCAGGATTAATCATTGCTTTTGCAATATATCAATTTACAGAAGGTGAAATTGGAAACGGAATTTTCTTACTTCTTTTTTCAACAATATTTATTTTCTTATATTTTAAGAACGAATTAATTTTATTGGCTTTCTTAAAATTGAGAAAACAAGATATGGATGGAGCAAAAGCTTGGCTAGATAAAATAAAAAATCCAGAAACTGCTTTAGTAAAGAAGCAACAAGGCTATTATAATTACCTTAACGGAATTATGGTTTCTCAAACAAACTTAACACTAGCTGAGAAGTTTTTTAAGAAAGCTATTGAATTAGGTCTAAGTATGGATCAAGATTTAGCTTTAGCTAAATTGCAATTAGCCGGAATTTCTTTAACGAAAAGAAGAAAAATGGAAGCTACCAAGTACTTAAACGAAGCTAAGAAGCTAGACAAACACAATATGTTGAAAGAACAGATTGTTATGCTAAAACAACAACTTAAGAAAATTTAATATTGTTGGTTTTTGATTGCTGATTTAAGAATTAATAAACAAATCACAAACTAGTTTAACTAATTTGTGATTTTTTTTGTTTTATTTAAGCCTTTGGCTAAAGCCGATTAGTAATGGTTATTTACACTCTAAAATCTGCCTTCTGCCAACTAACTACTGAACACTATATCTGTTCAGGAACTTCAATTAAATAAGTTTTTCCACTTAAAACAGTAAGTTGTTTGTCTCTTAGCCAAGGGTTTAAAACTTTTAACGTTTTATAATTTGTACCTTGCTCTAATGCAAATGAAGCTAAATCATCTATTGAACTATCTATATAAAGCTTTTTTGTTGGTATGTTTACGTATAATTCATTTTGAGGAATGTCAAATCCGTATTTTGCAGAATTCTTCATAATTTCCTTTAAGGATAAAATTCTAAACACATAACGACCTGTTTCTTCATAAAATAAAGCATCGTAATAACTTGAAACTTGTTGCGCTTCTAAAACTCTATTGACTCCAGCCATTCCTCCGTTATATGAAGCAGCAACCAGTGTCCAATTACCAAATTTCTTGTAAGCATCATTTAAATATTTACAAGCAGCTTCTGTAGATTTCTCTAAATGGTAACGCTCATCAACATGGTCCGTAACTTCCATTCCATATTCTTTTGCGGTTGCCGGCATAAATTGCCAAATACCTCTTGCTCCAGCTGGTGAAACAGCATTTACTAAACTACTTTCAATTACAGCCAAATATTTAAAATCATCTGGCACACCATTTCTTTTTAAAATAGGCTCAATGATAGGAAAAACTTTATTGGCTCTTTTAATTACTAATGTAGTATTTGAATGATAATTAATATTGGTAACCATTTCTCTATCTAATCGCTCACTTACGTCATTATCACTTGTTGGAACAGTTTCTCCAGAAAAACTCATCTGTGCAGGATAAGGTACTGTTGTACTGGTTCTAGTGACTGTAGTGGAAGCTGCATAAATAAACATACTACTTATAGCAATAATCCCTGTTATTTGTAACACTTTTTTAAGTTTTTGATTCATCTTCTTCATTTTCATTGTTTAAAATTAATTTTGGTAAATTTTCATTCAGCCATTTGTACTTCATTAACACTAAAATATGCGTTGCACCTTCAACTACAATACTATTTTTGATGTGTCTAATTGGAAAAACTGTATCGGCATCACCGTGAATATGTATAACATTTTTATCAGGCTTTGTTCTTCTCCATAAAATTACGTTTTCTATTGCCCAATCCAAATATTTTTTGTCACGCATTTGTAAATACTTATTATACAGCTTTAAGCGTCTTGTAACTAAATTCTCGCCAAAAGAATATCTTGCCAATGCATCAACATTCGAAAACAATTGCGTTGGAATGATTTTATAAGCTTTTGTTGACTTTGCAATTTTCATTCGTAAAGGCAATTCTGTATTCGACTTTATACTCGAAATAATAATTACTTTTCTTGTTTCTATAAGCAATGCCATTTCTTGCACTACAATTCCACCAAAAGAAACGCCAATTAACACTGGATTCTTATGTTTTATTTCTTTTGTCATGCGAAAAGCATAATCTTCAATTGACTCATTATCTACTGGCAAAAACCATTCCAAATAAAAAACTTCAATCTTTTCTTCTGGCAATTTTATGTGTTCAAAAATAATTGAACTTGCAGCCAAACCTGGCATTAAATAAACTGGAATTTTACTCATGGGATATGTGAAAAAGTTTCGTAACTTTGTAAAATAATATATATATATATTTAAAATGGAAATCAAAGATAACGAACTTTTAAGACAATTTGAAATAACAACAGACACTGGTTTAGTTGCCATTGAATATTCATTACAAGACCGTAAAATTTTTCTAACAAAATTTTGCGAAAACGAAAATCTTGATATTGAAATACAAGATGAATTTATTAAAAATGTTTTAGCAATTGCTGAAGAAAGAAAATTAAAGGTTGTACCGACAAACTTAAAAATTATAAAGTTTTTTAGAAAAAATAGACGCTATAGAGAATTACTTCCACCTGGATTGAAAATATAAAAAAAATAAAGGCTCTTTTAATTAAGAGCCTTTATTTTTATATATTAATTTCTTAAACCTCAACATTTAAAAACTCTAACCGTACACTTCCATCATCATCAATTTTTGATAATTTAATTTGATGTAAAGTGTTTGACAAATTAGGATTCCAAGGTGTTTTTACTTTAACGTAATTTTCTGTAAATCCGTGAATGTATCCTTCTTTATTTTCGCTTTCAAATAAAACAGTTCTATTTGTCCCAATTTGACTTTCATAAAAAGCTCTACGTTTCTTAACAGACAATCCTCTTAACATTTTACTTCGTTTAGCACGAATATTCTTTGGCACTACTCCATCCATTTCGGCAGCTTCGGTATTATCTCTTTCTGAATATGTAAAAACGTGTAAGTATGAAATATCTAAATCATTTAAGAAATGATAAGTTTCTAGAAAATGTTCATCTGTTTCTCCAGGAAAACCAACAATTACATCAACACCAATACAAGCATGAGGCATAACTTCGCGGATTTTATTCACTCTATCCACATATAATTCCTTCATATAGCGACGTTTCATTTTTTTCAAAACTTCGTTACTTCCAGATTGTAATGGAATATGAAAATGAGGCACAAATGCCCTTGATTTTGAAACTAATTCAATAGTTTCATTTTTTAACAAATTAGGTTCAATTGATGAAATTCGCAAACGCTCAATTCCTTCTACTTTATCTAATTCGGTTACTAAATCTAAAAATGTATGTTCGTGTTTTTTATTTCCGAATTCACCTTTTCCGTAATCACCTATATTTACTCCGGTCAATACAATTTCTTTGATTCCTTTGGCAGAAATTTCAGCAGCGTTTTTTAAAACACCTTCCATTGTATCACTTCGAGAAATTCCTCTTGCTAATGGAATTGTACAATAAGTACATTTATAATCACAACCATCTTGCACTTTTAAGAAAGCACGCGTTCTGTCCCCAAAAGAATAACTTCCTACATAAAAATCAGCATCTTCAATTTCGCATGAATGAACTTCACCCATGTCATTTTTAGATAAATCGTTTATATAATCTAAGATTTTGAATTTTTCAGTAGCACCTAAAACCAAATCAACCCCATTTACATCAGCTAGTTCTTCAGGTTTTAATTGTGCATAACAGCCAACAGCTGCAATAAATGCCTTGTCATTAACTTTTAAAGCTTTTTTTACTATTTGTTTGAATTGTTTATCAGCGTTTTCGGTAACCGAACAAGTATTAATAACATACATATCTGCAACTTCTTCAAAATCTACACGTTCGAAACCTTCATCTTGAAAATTTCTTGCAATAGTTGAAGTTTCAGAGAAATTTAATTTGCATCCTAAAGTGTAGAATGCGACTTTTTTTTTGTTTTCCATAAATAAGGTCAATTAATGAAATCGTTGTCAAAAAATTGAGACTGCAAATTTAAGAATTTTTTAAAACAAATCAGCCACAGATTTAAAATTGTAACATTTTTATTAAAATTGCGTATAATTACTAAATT